>DASYRH010000117.1:0-10122 GCA_036004585.1 Nitrososphaera sp.
TGGCCGAAGTTTTGGATATTGGCAAGCCCGCTCAGCCGGCACCCGCCATTTTGGCTTCAGAACAGATAACAAGATCCAGTCTTGTTAAGAAAAGTCAACTCGATTAAGGTCGTCTGCACGAAATTGGTCTGGACAAGTTTGAAGATGAGGAGCGCAAGATCCTGTATGTGATGGTCAAAGAATCTCCGGAGACAGTCGCCGAGCTGTCAGAAATGCTGGACAGAAAGGAGTCTGCTGTTAGGGACGAGGTCGCGAGGATGAAGAGCCGAATGCAAAGTCAATCCATGTCGATCGATCTGTTTGACAAGTTCTAGAGGTCCACGCTGTCCAAGTTGGTTGTATAACAAGCTTTCATAATGGCTGGTTGCAGCTTATCGATACACTCCACTCATAAACGTCACAGGAGCCACTTCATCCACAACCCGCTGTACTCTATCCCTGCACACTTTCTGCGGTCAGCACCCATCATAAACCTTTTTAGCTGACTCCCTTGTAATGCAAGATGAAACCCTCACTTTAGTGCTTCTAAAAGCACGGGTACCCTTGGGCCCATATCAATTTTATCTTGAACCTGCAAACGATTAAAGATCTTGTCTGCGCTAGCAATGTGTGAAGCCTAGAGTCGACCGTTCTGTCCTCTGTTGCCATTGTCGATCGTAGCACTTCTGTGTTCCACTTTTGTGTCGTCTAGCTTTCCTATTGCTATCTCTGTCGATGCGGCTGAAGTGGTTGGTATCAAGATTGAGGGAAAGAATAAGATTTTGACGGTAATCCAAAATGGCATCAGGGTCTACAGCTGGGCAAACTATTATGCAAGATTCGAGTATCTGTTCTTAACTTGACTATCTTTGGAGACCATGTAAGGGGTATTCCTCCTTGCACCTTATGTGGGAGCCTTGCAGTGAAAGAGAACAAGTGGGATATTAGTTTGACAGGTGAGTGGAAAGGCTATTGGATCTGTGACAAGGGAGATCTAAACACGTTCAAGTAACCTAATCCGCTGCGTATTGGCCAGGACCCGAAAAAGGACTCTTCGGTTACTTGACGGTCACGGTGATGTAGATTTAGAAACATTAGAAATACTTGACATGAACAATATTCCGCCAAGGTCTGATGTAATATGTTAGGTTCACCACAGTTATGGTAACCAAAGGCCCAAGCGTTCACAATAACACGAAATAGAATAGTCTGGTAATAAACCAAGAATTCCCGATGGTATATGATACTAAAGCGTAAACCACAGGACGGCGATCTGAATCACATCATCTTACAACCATCACCGGACAAGTTGCATGATGCATGACCTTAAATGATACACTGCCAAGGAGTATTTCTTTAAACGGGCTTAATCCTCTGCTGCCCATTATGATCAGATCATAGCCTCCTTTGTTCGCTCTTTCGATAATTACTTGAGCATAGTCCCCCACTTCAAGTAGTGTTTGAACCTCAATGCCTTCACTTATGGCCTGGCTCTCGCAATCCTCCAGCAATGTTTTGCCTTTTGCTCTAAGCTCATCAATCAAGAGAAACGTGGCAGCGCTGTCCCCTCCATAAGCAGAATCAAGTACAACGTGGATTATGTCTAATCTTGAATTACATTGTTTTGCCAAATATACTGACTTGGCAAATGCTTTTTTTGCAGATTCAGATCCGTCCACCGCGACAAGGAGCCTTGAGAACAACAAATGACTAATCTTGTGTTCCTAATAATATCATTCCCGACGAAATCTAGAATCATATGCCCCAACTGCGTCGATAGAAGGAGAAAAAGCCGCAATGTCAATTCCAGTTCACAGACTCTGGTCCATTTTTGTCGCGGATTCATTTCCTAGGCATACAGGGGCATAGATTCCATCATCTGTGGTGCACGAAACACGCTTCAATTCCGTTTCTCAAGACTTTTTCTTGAAATAGTCGTGCGGATGCCAACAGGTTAAATTAGGATTGGGTGGTGCGATATCGGTTGAATCGCGTCTTTGTTCTAACGGTCCCATTATCAGTCTCATGCGTATTATCACTAACATTTTTTTTGGCCTGCGGTTCAGCTAAGGAGGCATCGGCTATCGAAATTCCACCCTTTGATCAGTTAGACCATGTGCAGGTTGTTACAATAGATAATGAGACTTATCCGATTAGATACGGGTTTTCACCCAATCCAAATGACACAGCCAGAGTGGATAGCATGCGGGCTGATCCGGATTCGAAATTAATACGGGTCGATATTAGCGACAATTCAAGCTCGACCGAGAAGAGATACTTCACAATAGAGCTTCCTAGGAACATAATTGATGCCAATACTACTCAGCTGGCCGGAGGATGTTCCGCATCCTCATCACCTGACTCGACTCCTGACTGGATTCAAGAGCACGATATCGACTATACAATAGTCGTGAGTTCGGTTGATTCTGAAGGCGATGTCGGGGTCTACAATGGCAATCAGGGTGAGCAGTGCGGAAAAGATTCACGGGTACTGTCTATAGAGTATTTGGCCGGAAAGAGCACCATAATCATACAAGGAACGGCTATGGTGCCGGAATTCGACATTACATACGCAACTTTGATCATTACAGCTGTTCTGGTTGGAGTTATGATACTCACGGGAGCCATCAAGCATAGGACTTTGCTAGCCTGCTGCGATAAACCAAAGCGAGAACCCCCGCAACGCCTAAGGACATGAATGCTAGGGGCGCAATGAAATCGAAATAACAATAGATATCGAACCGCTGGGTGGGGTGACCGCATATACCAGTGGGACAAAGCTCCCGGCATCTGAAGTACCCATAGGCATGAGAAATGGTCAATACCAGGAACGCCGCAGCGCAGCAAACAGGAATAATGAACCGACAATCAGGATTTTATTAATACGCAGGCAGTGAGAATTCCTCACTTTGCCTTCTACTGATAGTTTGTGCAGGAAATCTTAGATGTTCATGAATTCTAAAATGCGCAATTACGATAATACCTCACAAAGTATTGGTTTTTTCCTTCCGCACTTTGAGTCCAGGGCATAAAGGTTCGTAACCCAATAAATAGTATAGATGGACTTCTCTAGCATTGGTCGGCTTTGGTGGCTACGGCGTGGGCGTGGGACTGGTTGCAATTATCATGTCTGTTATCATAGGATTCTGGTACGCCGCCAATTATGAGTATATTACATCAGATTACTCTGGGGAAAATACACGCGCCCAAGTTCCCGAACTACAAGGTGAATCCTTGCCAGAGGCGTCAAGTGTAACGACAGACGACAATACAGAGAAGTCTTCAGGGACCGTCCCCTTGGGATTATCATTCCCCATTCCAGCCGATAAACCGAGGTACGGCGAGGTTCAAGCGCGATGGACGACAGCCGTAAACCTGATGCTCAGTAGGTACAGCTCTTTGCAAGCGTTTGAAGAAAGACAAACTACATTGCAGCCAATTCCGGACGACTCGGTTGACTCGGATAATTCTCCAATGCTAGGATCAGGTTCAACGCTAAACGGAGAAAATCAACCGGCGTCAGAAATCACAGAAGCGGATTTCGACGACAAGAATGACAAGTCTCACAAGGACCGGCCAGAGAAAGCAACTCCGAAGGCACCCGCTGAAAAGGGAGAGGAATCGGAAATGCAAGAATCCGATGAGGAACAAGCTGAAAACGCAGACATTGATGATGTCATTATCGATGAGCTGGACGAGCTAGTTGATGAACTAGAGGACCAAGGTGATGAAATACTGGATGCCGTAAATGTTGCGGATGGATTAGAGCTTGCTGACTGAATAGACCTATGATAGTCTTGACCCCACACATACGAGCAAATGCTAGTCCAGCGCTTGGTTTGCGATAGAAAAAATCAGAGATCTATTGGTCTCACTCTTGATGGATGATTGAATCCAGGGCAAAGTGCTCTGGGGATGTTCCTACTTCTGAACCCGCTCTGGGGTTCAAACCAGCCGCGTATCAAGACAGGTCGCGGTTCAAGACGAAATAGTACTGAAACCCCGAATCTGTCTGCCAATGCCGACTTCAAAGTGACTATGAAACACAGCAGTTACACCTATCGCCACAACCAGTATCATGCAAAAGATGTACCCGAGGAAGATCCATTTCGCCGGACCCTCAAACGACAATGATAGCAACTCGATCATGCTGATCTGTGAGGTCAGAGTCTGTGCTGCGACAAAAGTCAGCGTGAGCCCGGTGATTATGGCGCCCTGAACCATGGCAGATATTATGAACATGGCGGACCTTACGCTACCAAAAATAAACCTTGGACGACTGTCAGAGACAATGGTCATGTCGGCAGCCCTGTAAGGGACATCGCGGCATGATTTGCATGCGGTGATGAATTTGTATACCAACGGCCCGCCAAAACCATTCTATTCCATCTATTTCTGCTAGCCTATAAGGCCTGGGCTTGCCGTCGCTCACGATGTAGCAGGAAAGCGCCCCCCAGCCTGACTCGGCTGTCCTCTTCCGGACTCTTTGTATCCTACACTGTAGTCATGTCAGTAACCTAACTTCTGGTACAACTCTCTTGGATCCAGGACGAACCTTATCGAACCTATTTTCCCATCATCACTCACGTGGAACAATCCGCATACAAGGGTCGTCACGGGCTGTGGCGGGTCGGGATAAGTTACTTCGATTGTAATGCAGACGTCGTTGCCATCCGCGATCACCTTCTTGATCTCCGGTGGGGGACCTGTCGCATGTTCCAGATAGTACATGTAGGCCTCAGCTTGGTGGAAAGTGATTGGTTTAGCAGGCCCGGGTGCTAGGACCGATATGTTATCGCTTATATGGTTTCTAACAATCTTCCAGTCTTTTCGTTCCATTGCCTGCATGAACTCCGTCACAATTTCTTTAGCACTTTTTGCAGATTCATTTTTTTGCATGGTATTCCTTGGGGGTTCGCTGCAGTTAAACGCTAGCCTAAACGATTTAGGCAAAGTACCAGACAGGAATTAATACAGCATCTGCCTTGTTCATTTCAAGGAGAAATGTCGTCGTGGACGCGCTCGATGTGAAAATCTTGCGGACCTTGATTTCCGAAAGCAGAGCCTCTCCGTCCAGCGCGGAGGTAAGGTTATCGCTCAGAGCTGTCGCAGCACGTATCGGAGCAGATGACATGACAGTGAACTATCGTTACAAGAGATTGCAGAAGTCGGGCGCATTGTCGGATTGGCATCTCATTCTCAACCCCTCTTTCTTCGGCCGTAGTGTACTCGATGTGGTGGTGGATGTTCAGCCAGAGTCGGAAAAGGCCGACATGATTCGCAAGCTCAAGCTTGTTGATGGCGTTATCATGATATTGAATTTCTTTGGCAGGGCTTTGAAGATTCTGACCATGTATAGCACCAACGAATCCCGATCCCGCACCGTCGAACTGATCTCCCGAATTACAAACGCTGATCGGATAACTCAATCTCGCATGCCTCTCCCATTAAGCCGGACCAAACTTCTGACCGAGACAGACGTGCAAATAATTGGGGCCCTTTCAAAAGACGCACGCAAATCCTCTGCCCTAGTTGCAAAGGAGCTCGGACTCTCGACTAGGACTGTTAGAAATCGAACAGACAGATTACGACAAGAGAATACTATCTTTACTTTTCCCAGTCTTAACATATATGGTATTGCCGGACTTATCCCTGTCTACCTGTCCTACGCCTATTGCAAAGGAGCAAAGAGCTCTGTTGACCGCGCCATGCTCACCCACTTCGAATCAAGCTACCTTTGGGGTGGGTTTTATGACCTAGATCGTGGCTTCATTATGCTGGATGCGCCGACGATGGGAGATGTTCCGAGAATCCTAGAATGGGCAAAATCGCAGCCAGGCATTGCAAGCGCTCGGATCGATATTCCCACCGAGCAATTTAGCTATCCAGAGAAATTTACCGAACTTCTTCAGTTCGGAAACGAAGGAGCAGCGTTGCTAAAGAATGCGTTCTTGTGAGTGGAGAAATATATCCTCTGATCCAAATTAGGCATGATGAAGTTGGTACTTTTTGATTACCGAATTGGGCCTATTGCAAACCCCGACCAGCCCACATGGAAATTTCTTTTAAGCTGATACATTCAGGTGGGCCCACTTTTAGAACCGCAGTCTGGATGGAACCCATTGGACTTAGACTATGATCCAAAAAAAGAACGACTTAGCGTCGTATTTTGCAAATATTGAAAAACGATACTATCCTGGCATCCATCAACTATGTAATATGAAACTCCCCTTGGGGCCATTATTCAAGTCAATTTTGGTTCAAACCTCTAGACTGTAGAGGAGTTTCTGATCCAGGACTTTTTGGAAAGTCAAACGGCCCGAGTTACGGGCACCAGAGCTTGCGGGTATCGCAGAAAAGCTTAAGGGATTAAGTTCCTTAGCCTTTGCGGAGTCATGGTGCTGATTTGCAGAGGTTGACTCATGATGCTATTCAGGATTTTAGTACAAGTCTTCGTGGAGAAACCATTTTGCCAACTGACGGACCGAAATATGACGCAGCACGCAAAGTTTGGAACGAAATGATTGACAAGCACCCTGCTATCATCGCACGATGCGCTGGAACAGCCGACATAATCAAATGTGTCAAGTTTGCGCAAGAGAATGGCATACTAGTTTCGGTAAGAGGCGGGGGTCACAATGTGGGAGGCAAGGCGGTGTGCGATGACGGTCTGATGATTGATCTTTCTTTGATGAAAGGGATTTGGGTTGACCCAGTCAAAAGAATTGCCAAAGTTCAGCCAGGCGTTAGGCTAGGCGAGCTTGACCGGGAGACGCAGGCGTTTGGGCTGGCAACTCCTCTTGGGGTGGTCTCCAATACAGGGATAGCTGGGCTTACGCTTGGAGGGGGTGTCGGCTGGCTCGCTCGGAAATATGGGCTGGCGTGTGACAACCTCCTCTCAGTGGACATTGTCACTGCGGATGGTCAATTTTTGCGTGCAAGCGAGGATGATAACAACGATCTTTTTTGGGCCATAAGGGGCGGTGGAGGAAACTTTGGTATCGTAACATCGTTTGAGTACAAACTACAACCTGTGGGACCTCGGGTGCTGGCTGGCTTGGTTCTACACCCCTTCCAGAGAGCCAAAGAGGTGCTGCGATTTTATCGCGACTATAGTTCATCCATTCCAGATGAAATGAATACTGTGCTCGCTCTGCTTACTTCACCTGAGGGCCAGCTCGCGGTAGCGATTGTTGTTTGCTACCACGGTCCATCGTTCGACGAAGGTCACAAAGCTCTACAGCCACTCAGAGAATTTGGATCACCAATCGCAGACCTGATACGTCCAATGTCATACATTGAAGCGCAATCGATGTTTGACTTGTCGATACCGCCAACTGGTCTCAGATGCTACTGGAAGTCGCACTTTATCAAGGAAATAAGTGAGGGAGCAATCGAGACTTTGGTCGCTCATTTTTCCAAAGTTCCCTCACCGCGCAGCCTCGCAATCTTTCAGCAGTTTGGAGGCAAAGTATCAAGGGTTGGAGAAGATGCCACGGCGTTTGCACACAGAAAAGATGGAGAATACGATTTCATTATATTCTCCATTTGGACCGCTACAGCACATGACAATTCCAATATCAGCTGGTCCAGGGAGGTTTGGGAAGCGATGGAACCTTTCTCGCCCGGAGGCGTCTATGTCAATAACCTTGGAGAGGACGAACCTGAAGCTCGAATACGTGCTGCGTATGGGCATAACTACGATCGTCTTGTTGCCTTGAAGAACAAGTATGATCCCGGCAACTTTTTCCGCTCCAATCAAAACATCAAGCCGACAAGGTAATGAAATGATGCAGCCTACAAGCAAAAATATGATAAGTTCTAGAGGTATTAAAGATGAGCGAAAAGAAATGGTACGCAAAAGGCGGCGGGTCCGGAGACTTTCTCAACGTAAATCGAGCCGATGGCAGAATCTTTGTAACGAATCCTTATTCGGGTTTGGTGCACGTTCTGGAGGAAAAAATAGATCCCATTTCAAGATCTTGGCTCATAACTAACATCAAAATGAACAATGCAAGTCGCATTTGTAATTCTTGTTCTTAGTGCGCTCTGAATGGCAAAACTCATGGCGGCATTCATGTTCGATTGGTTCAATTAATTGTGCCTGGCCATTCGATGCTAGATGAAATATCGCGACGCTGCGCAACTCAATGGCTTCTTCACCGTACACCTCTATTCTATAAATGCTCTTGTCATTGCATGTAGCTTGAATAGCATAGTATTCCTTTCCCGCACTGAAAGTGTTGACACGATCTGTAGTACTAGTTATCACACAAGGACCAGACACGCCTTCACCCAGCAGTAGCCTTGACAATGCACGAGCAGGATCACCTACGCTAGAAATACAGTGCTTGCACATTGTCGATCTCGCTCTTCTACCCAAGAAGATCAAGCATTGATGATTTATTTAAGAAATCTGATTCAAGATGCAAAATTTGCTAGGTAGCGACCACTCATCATGGATGCACAGCATAAACATCAGCAATCAAGAATCAGTACTATTTCACGATTCGCTTGAAATTCTTGTCATTTCTCAGTTCATTGAACTTACTAGATCTTAATCAAGCCATGAACATGCAATATTCGCAAAGTCGGCCTCTACCTCTTCCTACGTTCGACAAGATTCTGGAAGAATTTGGCCAGAGCCAACGCTGTCAAGACCATGGTCGATAGTACTAGTATCGAGCTGGTCAACGTCAATGCTAGGAGGCTGCCCGAAGATAGCGAAGCAATAACTGACAGCGAAATGGCGCCAACGATAAGTAGGGCAATCCTGTAGTCGAGCCGATTCTTCCTCACTTGTTTTATTGAAATTGCGATTGGCGACACGTACACCGCTCCAATAAACGAGCTGGTCACCAATCCAGCTGCTATCGACCCATATTCACCAGGAATTATTGCGTACGCTTTTTCCGCTATTTCAAGAATACCGAGCAGTGGATATATCATAATCCTAACCGTCTGCTGGAACCATGGCTGCTGCCTTTCATAGTCTGCAAGTTGTGGACTGAATGAGTAGTACCAGACGTTAAAGGCAGTCATGAAACTGGAGCCCGAGGCGGTCGCAAGTATGTGATCATCCCTAAAGTTCCTGAGGAATTGCACCTGAGGTGCCAACTCCGAGCCAAATGCAGCAGTCGCTATCAAGCATCCGCTTTTGGGTGCTGATGACGTTTCAGGGACCACGCCCGAGGCACCATTATCAGTAGCCGGCGGATTACCGCTTATCTGTAGTGCGCTAAAGATGCCATCTGGCGCAGGATTCGAATGAATGTATTTCCAGTATTGATGACTGTCAATTACGCTTACATTCGAGATCGTTCTGCCATCGGCTGACACCGATTCAATCAGAGCCTTGGAAGGGTAGTACGACGGTGGCATTTCGAAATAGGTCGGCTCGCCAGACGTCATGTCCACTGTATACGAATAATCGTAGTTAATGAACGGGTCATCGTGTGCGAAAGTCACCCTGATGGTTGCGTCGACATTAGAAGATAAGTAGGAACCTGGTAGTGCTGGAGCAGCACTTCCTCGAATGAGTCGTTCTGTCGTGTGTCCGGTAGGTCCGGCATCTTCCCCGCTGAGGTCTTGCACAAGATTTCTATCAACGACATCTCCAAATGCGCCATGATTTACGAAAATCATGTCAAGCTGTTGTGCTGAAGCGCTGCTCTTGAAAGCCTGATAAAGTGCGAAAAGAGTTTTTGGCTCCTTGTTACTGATGACCTGAAGTATCTGTTCTCCGGAAAGAGATACATTGTCACTTGAATCGGGATAAATCTTTGACGTCGATGCCCAGACGTCCTGCCCTTTTCCGTCTTGCCCGATAACATGCCTTGGATTGACCTCACTGCCTGAATCGTGCAGGTCCCACAGAATACCCGCTATCGCTAACTCCTCATGTTTGGAGGGTTCAGCGACAGTGATTACCTTTAGAGTTCCGTTTTCAGGTTGTTGTTGTAGAAACACAGATTCGCCCCACACTTTGTAGTCTTCTTCGAGATTCTTGACCGTTTGATATACAGGGTACATGAAAGGAGTTCCAGCCCCATAGTGTTCCGCAATTAGCATGGCCACAAACTCCGCAAATCCCTCTACCAAGGAATCATTGGTGCTTTCGTTGGCATAGCCAGCATGATTTTC
>DASYRH010000118.1:0-3409 GCA_036004585.1 Nitrososphaera sp.
ATCAAGGTGGAAACCCGTGTCAAAGACTTCTATGTCTTGAACAACTACGTCCCAAACATTGAACATCTACCTGGCGTCATCGAACTTGACGTGCTCGATTCTTTCAAGATGATATGCCGCAAGCTAGAAAGGATAAAGTCGGGGATACAGATAGATCGTCGTTAGGAGCGATCGGGTTTGTCGCCTGATCCTTTCATTCGATCAAGCTCGTCGTCAACCTTGTTCGCCATCTGGTCAAGTTCCCCTATGCCTCTGAATTTCTGGTATGTTAGCTTCTCAAGCGTCATGAGCAGGCTTTTTGCGGACCGGTATTGAGGAATCTGAGGGTTATCGATTTCTGCAAAAAGACCTATTCCTTGGAGGTCGTTTTCCTTTACAAATCCTAGCATTAATCCGTTGAATCCAGTGATAAGCGAAGAGCCTGGAGTAATATCAAGTCCTAGTGCAGAAACCCTCTGTGTCAACTCTTGCGAAGTGCTCGTGACAAGAGTTGCTGGAGATTTTTGATAATCTCTATTCGTATGGAAAGCCCCCAATGTGTAAATCAGCTGGACAGAGTATTCCTTCGCCACATCTATCACATCCTGGCAGAGGTCATAGAGCTCGTGATTCGTCTCAGGCTGTCCCAGGCCTCCTCCGAACACAATGAGGCTGTCACTGAATCTATACTCCCATCTTGAACGTTCGAACTCGATGGAACCTCCATTATCCACCACGTAATTTGGAAAAGGAGGGGAAACGTAGCGGAAGCATTTTGTTGCCTTGCTCTTGTTTATGAAATCAATTGCGATATTGCCTACATTGCCCATATCTTGCATCGCAGTTATCATTATAGGCTTGTTGAGCGAAGGTTTTTCGAGCTGAACTACTTTCATCATTAACTTTTGAAACTGTCTTGATAAAAATGTTCACGCTATGGCCACCGTGTAACAGTTAAAAGTCGGATCTAGGTCATTTGATTTCCTTGGCCACGGATGGTGATGAAAGCAGTTCTTCCATTGACGCCATCATGAAGGTTGTGAAAATGCGCAAGGCCCAGCTCCAAAGGCAACAACAGTCCGTCTCTCAAGCCAATGAAGAAGCAGAAAGAACTAACTTGTTGTCACGGACGAAGCTGAAAAGAGAATGAATCGATAGGCAACGGGACATGAATAAGAAAATTCTCCGCGTCCTTTCAAGCCTCGGTCGGGAATCGGACAGACAAAGGAAGGGCGAGTCTGCACAACCACCCGGACGCGAAATGATCGCCATAACACAAGATACTGGGGTTTTCCTCTCCCTTCTGCTTCGCGCTATCCATGCAACAAGCGTGCTCGAAATCGGGACATCGTCAGGATATTCCTCTCTATGGTTTGCCGACGCGCTACTTTCCAACGCGACCAAAGGTAAGCTGCCTTCCATTGTTACAATAGAATCAAATCCAGATAAGGTAAGGTGGGCTAGAGCTAACTTTCGAAAAGCTGGTGTCGAATCAATCGTCAAGGTAATTGAAGGAGAAGCCACCAATGTCCTATGTCAGCTAAGAAATTCAAGGAAAAGGGTTGATTTTGTATTCATCGATGCCGACAAGGAGAACATCATCAGCTATTTTGAGCTCGTGCTTCCTATGGTCAGGTCTGGCGGGATCGTGGCTGCAGATAACATGCTTCTACCTGAACACTTTCGGCGAGAAATGAAAAAATATGCAATGTATTTGAGTCGAAGAACCGATGTACAAACAGTTACCGTGCCGATAGGCATGGGAGAAGAAGTCACGCTAAAGTTAAGGTAATTGTTAGAGCATGGTTATCTCCTCGGATTCCATTACTTTAACGCTAGCTCGAAGTGACAGAAACAGTGTTAGTTACAATCGCCAATTCTGCGAGCGCAGGAAAAAGTAGCCCCAGCGCGCAAATTTTCTAGTAAATGCTTGCATCTTGTTTTTTCAGGCTTGCTGACGATTGAAGCTAGATCATCGAACCTTTATTTGGCAGCCATAGGGCTATTCACACTATGTCAGGGCTCGCATATTCTGATAAATTACTCCTGCTCCAATTTGCGATCGACAAGTACGATTCAGAAAATGTGCTGAAAGAGAAATTGAAGGATTTTCTTTCGACGAAGGAAATTGAACGGGGAATAGACACGCTTATTGGCACGCAGAAGGTGCGCAGAATTGGCCCTGATGCACTGCAGAATAACGTTAGCCATACAGGTGGCCTTCCCGAGATGCCAGATAATTTACGGGAGATTATTTCAGCACTCTAATTTCATAGAACGTACTTTCTTGTTATCTTGTTAATGTCCTGAAGCAGTCCTTCTGATATTACTTGGCAGCGCCGACAGCTTACTCATGAACCCAGTCGATGGATCTGACATCGTCGCTAAGCGCTTGGATCCGATTACAACGGCCCCTCACGGTCTGATGCTCCTACTTCATAGGACGGGCAAGGGAGTAGAGTACGCTCGTGCAGCAGATTACAATCAAGAACAGTAATTCCGAGCAATCATCTAACTTGGGGCTTGGATTATAGCGATGGTGAGCACATACTGTCTAGCCGCTAGCTCAACTATTGGCTAATTCATTTTGTCGGCAGGGACGCGATACACTCTGAAAGAATTCTTGCTGCAACACTTGCAGTCATGCCATTGAAATCAAAGTCTGGACAAAGTTCAACGATATCTAGGCCAACGACATTTCCCGCAAGTGACCTGTTTAGCAGGTAGATTAGATCTATGCTTGACAGCCCGCCCGGCGACGGAACAGAAACTCCGGGTGCAAAGGATGGGTCCAGGCAGTCAAGGTCGACTGATATGTAGATCCTACTGTTCTTGGTTCTCTCTTCAATTTTTTCAGCTACTCTTCGCACTCCAAGCTCAGCAATGTCGAGAGGGTTAATGATCTGCACACCTTCTTTGCTGGCGTTCACCAGTTCCTCTGGCTCTGCGGCCCTGGTGCCGATCAACATGCTTGACTTGAAATCAAGCGACTGCGCCGAATCCGTAAGAACCGAACCGTAGTAATTTCTAGTCGAAGAAACAAAATCTGGATGCGCGTCAAAGTAGAGAATAGCCAGCCTGGATCCGATCGCGTTCGAGATTCCCTTGATGGCTTCAGTCGTAAGGGAATGGTCACCTCCAATGAATATCGGCAGCTTGCCCTTTGAAGCAAATTCATGAGCCAATTTTGAAACCTCCTTTCTGCCGGTCAAGTTTCCCCCGTCAAACACTCTCTTGCCATCAAAGCTGCCCCTCATTGTGCATGTGGGGATCTTTATTCCTCCGCGCTCAAAAAATTCAGTTTCATTTGACGCTACTCTCAGGACATCTGGTGCTCTGCTTGTGCCCTTTCTCTTGGCATGCGATCCAGACTCATCTTGGACACCCAGGACGATAATGTCAGCATTGTCCGCCCTTGTGGCATTTGACC
>DASYRH010000119.1:0-4147 GCA_036004585.1 Nitrososphaera sp.
GCCAGCCCTTGCCACTGATTCGCCAATGCCAGTCTGGCTCCAATAATGGTCAAGATTCATCTTAGTTGCAACTTTCTTTACAATGTAGCCAATCACTCGACCCACCAAAAGGCCAATTCCAAGTATTATCAGAGCAGCTACGATCTTGGGAGCCGCCTGACCTATTGTGGTTGCAAACTGGTTTAGAGCATTAGTCAGTGGTTCGAAAAAGGCTTGAATGCCTATCTGTTGCAGAGTTACGAGCAACAGAGGAATTATGTCACCAAAGGCAATTGAACTATGCACGAGATACGACCTATCTTTCAAAATATAAAAAGAGGGTGACATGCGGATGCGGGAGACAATATTCAGTCTTGAAATCGGATTGCAAGTTTTAGATCAACATTAGGCGTTGCCAAACTCAAATGTGACACTAGGATCCAGCTAGGGCTCGGACCCACAGAGGGCGTGGAAACTGAATGGGCCCAAGGGGGTTTGAACCCCTGGCCGACCGGTTATGAGCCGGTCGCTCTACCAGGCTGAGCTATGGGCCCAATCGAAAATGCGTAAGAATAAAGTACGTATAAAGCTTTGGAGGTCAGCTGCTTTGTTAAAAGAGTCCGATTTATGCAGGGCTTTTTTGGGTAATTTTGATGGGAAGGCGTGTCGAACGTTCTACTTCCATTCCCAGATCTTTAGGAGAAAGTTTCCTGCCTCGTCAACATCTACCTCCCACACTGTCATTATATTCAGTAATTTGGCGAACCTTGAAGATGCCGTTTGGCAAAAAGTTGATCCTCGGTAGCTTGCCTTGAAACCGGCTCCAGTGGAGCGTCCCATTCCCCTGAACTTCAAAACTTCAGAATCTCCCGCAGTTGAAGTGATAATTCCATCCCCTTCCATATAGAGAGCTCCTCCAGGTTGTGGGGTCGTAACACCGGTGTAAAATTCACTGACCTCTACCCCCAAAAGCTTCCCGGTTGCTTGAAACGATGCTTCCATCTTCCCGTTTTCGAGAACCCTCAGCGGCGTCACCTTTCCCTTGCTCTCCTGAATGTATTCTCCAATTGCCATGTGATTTACCGAAAATGCATCGCAGTAATAAGGGTTCTTAGAACTGTAGCTTTCTTAAGCCGATTTTTATGAAGAGCTTTTTTGCAGGACGACCATTCTTTAACAAAACTGCTTTATCTAATAAAGCCGATGTCAGCAGCTCAACCGGACGTACTTTTCCTGCACCGAGTCGAGCAGCAGGTTCTGGGCCACCAGAGATTCCACAGCCGCGTTAAACACGGCTTCCTGCCTGCTTTCAGGGATCGCCTGGATAATCTCTCTCCAGACCTGCGCGTGCCTCACGTCGGCCTCTTCGTGTATCTGAAAGTACTCTAGCGCATCTTTGCTGTCCAACTGGTAGAATTTCACTAGCCCGTCTAACTTTGTTCGGCTGATTTTCGGAAGCTCAGCTTCGTAGGCATACATTGCCGCTACTGCTTCCTCAAACGAAGCCAAAGATAATTTCTTCATCATTTCAACTGCGGCATTTGCTTTTTGATCCCCCTTGTAGCTCGCAAGTTCCTCTGGCGCAACGCCGAGGGCAGACGCAAATCTGACCCAGGGCGCCACGTGATCCGATTCGTCCCTTGCGTTTGTGGCAATATCTTGATTTGATGGAAAGAGAGAAGCAATGTTTTCCACAATGCCTGGAACAGCTTTTACCAGCTGGAAATATTCCTTTGCATATCCGCTCAGGTGATCGATTGTCAGTCTGCCCTCTGACCACATTTGGTAGAATGGGTGCTTTAGCAAACTGCGTTTTTCAATTTCGGAATCGATCCTCTGTATGATGTCCATGTGTAACATGATCCCTGTCTCATAGAAAAACCTTCTGAGGACTAGCAAGAAAGGATTTTATGGGAAGGTTTTTACAAGTTTTAGAAGTGCTCCGGTGGTGTAGTAGCCGGTTGGCTGCACAGTCCGGTCAAGCATTGTGGCCTTTCAAGTCGCAGATCCCGGGTTCAAATCCCGGCCGGAGCACGTTTTCACAAAAGCTCGTTCGACCTGGAAGCTCATTAGTGCACAATCAATCCGCGTCAAGAATGCACATGAGTTAAAGAAGGAAGCCACCTGTGTGGCGAACTTGAACCAGCAAAGAAAAAGTAACACTCGGCTCGGCGCTAATGTTGTTAGCTCTAGACATGACTCAGTGAAGTAGAGGGTCACTTTACAAAGTCCAAGTCTGAACGAGCAACATGTTATTAACGGCATCCTTTCAGGTGGCGGATTTCACACGAACATTTGAGTCTCTAGTCATTGAAAAACGAAACGTGAAAGCAACCTACTTAACTAGTCGATGTTGTTAGATAGCATGAACACTTCTGGCAATTGCGTCCAAAACGAACACGAATCTTGTGAAGGGATCGTCAAGACAGTGATAAATGGCTCAGATAACACTGGGATGTGCGCTTGTAAGTGTCATGACAACAACTATCAGCTAGTCAAGCGGATGTTCGGAGTCATTAATCAGAAGGATTAACACACAATAAAAGCCAACGTTCTTAAGAGTAACGGGATCCAACCATATGATGAACTCTATTAACTTCTTCGTAATCGGGAAATGGTTGTGACAAGTATCATGAACATTACAAGCTCGGAAACTTCGGTCACTATGGTTGCAAAGACGTGCGGATGCACAGAAAATCGAACGGTATCATATACAATCTCTCAAGGGTATCACGATCTTTGCATGGGTAAGAAGGATATAGTATCCGCTCAGCTGGAGGCTTGTGAGCGACTTTTGAAATATGCAAGTGAACGATCTGACAGAGTTGCGTTGGAACAGGAGATAAGAGAGTTAAGAATGGCACTTGACCTTATGACGTAACCATTACACCAAGAAAGAATTCTGTTCTATTAATCATCCTGGGATGGCAATTCTCCGGCTCAATTCAGCTCAAGCTTTGCTTTCAAGTCCTTGAATCTATTTCTGATAGTTACTTCTGTCACTCCCGCTGCATCTGCAATATCCTTCTGAGTTTTACTCTCGCCATTGGCAAGGCAAGACATGTAGAGCACTGTCGCTGCAAGCCCCATAGGAAGCTTGCCTGCGGTAATCTCTTTTCCAACAATATCCTTCATTGTTCCCATTGCCGTCCTTGTCGACTTTTGGCTCAACTTTAGCTTGTTTGCTATCTTGGCGATACACTTCATTGGATCCACCAGAGGCACTTTAAGGTCAAGTGCCAATACAATAATTCGGTAGCTGCGTGATATGGCCTTGCGCTTGACGTTAGTCGCTTCAGCGACGTCTCTTAGTGATCTCGACGCCTCCATCTCTCTACATGCTGCATATATTGCTGCCGCCAAAATTGAAGAGGTAGACCTTCCCCTAACCAATTGTTTTTCTTGAGCTTTTCTGTAGATATAGGCGGTCTTTTCCATTATTGCGTCTGATAGACCGAGTTTATCCCTTAATCTGCCGAGCTCATTAAAGGCAACCATGAGATTTCTATGGGTAGACGAGTATGCTCTTGTTCTGAAATCCCAAGTCCTTAGTCTCTGAATTCTTGAACTCATTGACGCATTTAGCTGCCGACCGGCCGAATCCTTATTCGCCTTTCCGATTATTGTTGCTAGGCCCATGTCATGATAGGCAAGAGAAGAAGGAGCTCCAACCCGTGACCTGTCATTACTTTCTGAATCGAAGATTCGCCATTCTGGCCGGATTTCCTGGACTCTATCCGATAATACTAACCCGCACTTGCCACATGCTATTTCGCCAGATTCCAGGTCTGTAACAAGATGTTCTTTTCCACATGCACACGACAGTATTGAAGCTTGCATTACTATGACGGAGGACGGAGAAATAGAAGAATTAACTTCTCAGTTTTACCTATTAGTAATAACATATACGTCTACCAGCTATATAAAGACCATTAATTCCCACCTATTACAACCGCATAAACCATTTGAATGATCGACTAGAAAATATCTTGCAGATTTGACGGCTTTTGTCCACTTGCATGACTTCAAGTATCCATGCTTTACTGCCTTAAGATGACTGCATTTCACTTCATCGCCGAAGCTGGTGGATGACAAGAGGGGAGGGCAGGATTTGCCATTCTTACCATCCCCCAGATTGCAGCTTGTGAAATTAGCTGCTGCTTTAGGC
>DASYRH010000120.1:0-9735 GCA_036004585.1 Nitrososphaera sp.
TTGCTCTGGATAATATTCGCAGTCGCAGCGGGCGTTGTATACATCTTTGATTTTCCTTCCTCCTGGAATGAGGGACTAGCCATTGTCACTTCCATAGCCCTTGCAGCCGGAATCTCTTATGGCATCTATCGATCAGGACTCTTTGGAGGGGCAGACATGCTAGCCCTCATTACATTTTCGGCTATAGTGCCACTCTACAACTTTGGGCCACTTGTCAGCTTGAATGCTAGTTCCTCCTTCCATCCATTTGCTCCTCTCATTGTTCTTACAAACGGAGTCATATTCTCAGTCGTGCAGGTTCTAGCAAACGTCGTTAGAAACGCTGTTCACCGCGAAGGGCTTTTCGAAGGCCTGCAACATGAGCCTACTTCCAGGAAAATAATTGCAGTGCTGATAGGCCACAGGTCGGCCAATCCAAAGTATGCCTTTCCGATCGAGAGGGTTGTCCGAGGTAAAAGAAGGTTCGACTTCGGTCTAATGCCTGCCGAGACTGCTGAATACGAAACAAGGAAGGATGTATGGGTCACCTCGGCGACGCCGTTTCTCCTCTTCCTAGCCGCAGGATTTGTCATGATGTTAATCGCCGGCGATCTGATGAGCCTCGCTTTGGGCCTGTGGCGGTAATCCCGGCGACTTTATAACAAGTTATCATGTTATCAACTCAAATACATATATTTATATCGACCAGTATACTCTCATGTATCCATGTCTCTCATAAACGCAAGGATAGACGACAAACTTCTCAAGGATTTCCGACACGTAGTCTACGTAAAATACGGCCTGCGGAAGGGTGATCTTACGAAGGCTCTTGAAGAGGCAATAAAGGACTACGTTCAGAAAAACTCCGAGGCAAAGCAGTCAAAGTAAAGCACGTGCTCTTGGCACGTAACATAGAGCTGTATACACATACTATGTATAGACGTATGTCTTTATATGTATCCATTTTATAGGTATGGCGGGATGGTTTCTTGGCAATAATAAATGCTAAGATTGACGACAAGCTGGTGAAAGAGTTCCGCCATGTAATCTACAACAGGCACGGCTTGAAGAAAGGCGATTTCAAGAATGCACTGGAGGAAGCGATGCTCGACTATATTCGCAAGTATGCTGCAGGCGAAATGTCATCCTCGACAGAGCATGCGGCCGTGATTGAAGAAAATATGGATCAGCCCTAAGTCGTCGGTCGGCTCTCGACCTAGAGTCTACTCGGTGTCTTCACTTTCATCGTCCTGTGCCGGTTTTTTAGTTCTAGCCCGTCTAACCGGCTGCTCAATCTTTGGTTTCTTTATGTGGTTTATTGCACCTGCTCCCGCCCCGGCGGCCGCGGCTCCCGCAATACCAAAGATAATCCAAGGTGGGATGACAGTTGGAACATTCTGCACTTCAAAGGCGGTGTTCTTGACGCCCATGCTATAGCCTGCCTTTTCTGCGGTCGCAGTCACAGTGCCTCTTGCCTCTGCTCCTGTCGGCGTATACACAAAAGTCACGATGCCGCTGGAGTCGCTTACTCCCTCCGTTGGAACGGCGGTTGCGTTAGGGCCTGGATTAATCCTGACCATCGCGCCAGCCACAGGCATTGAATTACTGTCAACTACTCTTACGTTCATCGTTACCGGCTCGTTGTATTCTATCGAAGGAGAGTTGTGGAATATTACAACTTCAAGCGGCTTCTGGAATTCTGCAAACTTCATTGAATCGGATATCCTGGTCGGCTTGTAGCCGTCTTTGAGTAACGTCGCGTCGATGATGTAGCTTCCTGGCTTTGATGCTATCACCTGAGCCGTAGCTGAGTAGGTATTGGTGGCAGGGTCAAACGTCGTCGCCTTTCCTTCTTTACTTACAACTTTTAGCCCTGCAGGTAAGTTCCACACTACGCTCGTGCCTTCATCAGTTTGGATCGTAATTGTGCTCTGCTGGGTAGCCATCAAGGCGCTTCCTTTAGCAAAGGCTGCAGGGAGGTCGGCAAGCACTGAAAGCAGACCAGATGTTGTCGATCTCATTCCATCAGCGAATGCCGAGACCATGAGGCTTTCCGCCTTGCCGGAAGTCGCCACGACAAAATTTGCAAACGACTTGCCCTGCGGAATCGTTACCGTAGGCGTGACAACGGATCCTGTTTTAGGAGATGACAGCGTTATCGTAACGTCTTCTGACGCAAGTAGCGGGTTTCCAAATACATCGGTGAGCTGCACTGTCCCAATAGGATGAGTCTTGCTGAAACCAATTACGCTTTCAAATGGGAACATAACCTTGCCAGTGATGCTGCTGTAAAATACAGTGTTGAACGTCGATTCCACCTGCAGATCTGGGTCTGCATTGACCCCTACGGGAATTGCAGATATCGTCGCAACTTGTTCTATGGAAGAAAACTGGCTGCTCCTAATTTGCAGGCTCGAAAAAGTAGCGTCGGGTTCTATTTCTGTTATCTCATTCATCGGCTCAATCAAATACTGCACTCCTGATTCGGCTCTTGCAGGGCGTTTCTCCGAGTCGAGCGTGAGCACGAAGAGGTCGGCCAGTCCCTGCTGGTTGAAATGGATTCGGTCTTGTTCAGAGCTACCTTCACCTGCGGGCGAGAATATCATTGACTGGACAGGTGTAAGGCTTCCCGTAATAGTCATCGAGTTTGTATTTGAGGCCGTATTTGCAAGCGACACGGAAACGTCGACGGGGCCAGGTTGGCGGCCGCTTGCTAGGACTGCCGTTCCATATGAGCTCCCTGCCGTAATGGAACCAGTGTCTACTACTCTAAGAGCAGTCAGGTCTGTAGTCACCACGTTCAGGTTGCCTTGGTTTGACGAATATAGCAATCCGGATTGTATCGGATAAAGCTCTCCTTCCGCCAAGTCATCGATCGGATGATGATCTCCCGAGTCGACTTCACCGTCGCCGTTTGTGTCAGTACCATCATCGTCATCGTCTTCAATTGCGTTTAGCTGGTAGACTATTATCGATGACGAATCCCCCGGCATCCCGCTTGCGATCGTAAATATGCTGAGGTACTTTTCTTGCGCTTTGGCACCGGTTGAGAGAAGCGGCTTTTCGACCACTTCGAAACTGTCAGTGCTGACACCTAGTCCCGGTGCAGTAGCACCTATGGTTACGTTTGCCTTTGAATAGAAAATAATCGATTGCCTCGAATAAAACCCGAATTCACCCTTCTTTATCATCGCCGTGTTAGTATCTACATTCTGCACTCCGGGAGCGCTGGCGAATAGGTCGAGCCTAATGTCAGCCGATGCAACCGTTGGGTTTCCGCTCGAATCGACCAGTCCCACAAATACATCCACGGTCTTTTCGTTCACTCCAACCTTTTCCGGAAATACTGAGAGCTTCAATGCAGCTGGCTGCGTCTGAGAGATCCGGACAGTTGAAACTGTGTCAAGAGGCGGACTAATCGTGAAAGCCTTGATGAATGCGTTTCCAGACTTCTCCAACGTCCTCACGGTGTCAAGTCCATAATAGTCACCCTTCTTGATAGTAACGCTGCTCGAACTCAGCTTCAGCAAAGACCTGTCGTAATCAAACGTGACGGTAACATCCTCGGGCGCCTGCATAATTTCACCATTGTTCTCCAGGTATACGGAAAACGGCACCTCGGATCCTATCTGCATTGTGTTCGAGGGCAGATTAAGCACAACGCTAACGTCGTTTGGAACTTGGCTGCCCGCCTCAACAACTTTTAACGTCTTTGTCACTTTGCCATTGCCAAATAGTGCAGAAATCTCTGACTCACCTATGAGGCCTGTCACTCCTATTGTGAACTGCGCGTAGTCGCTTCCTTTTGAAACCACAATCTTGGCAGGAACTGAGGCGATGCTGGGGCTTCGTGAACTGAGCTCAACTTCCAAATCTCGAGGGGCAAGGACGGGCTCTCCAGTCTTGTTGGATACTAGCTGAATATATCCCAAGTCATAATTCGCGAGCCCATACTCTACAATTGATGGAGTGAGGCTTAACTCGATCAAAAAGTCATCTTCTGTCGATATAGCATCCTGAGCGAATGATCTTGCGGAATATTGAGGGCCAACCATCAACGCCGAAGCTAGCAGCACAGCACTCAAGACTAGCGCTGCGTCTAGTCTTTTCATTCTATTAAACAAGGCTTTGGACTGTAAGCAGAGACAGCTTCTTTAGCCTCTTCGTGTCTGTCAACTTTACAAACAATTACCCTCGTGGGTTCGTATTATGGGATTCCTCCATTTCCTGAGGACCCTACCATCTTATCATTATACCATGATATGGTGCGGCTTTGCCCTAAAGTCATTTGGCATACATGCCGCACGTTATACCGTGGCGGAGAAAAATTCAAACTGCAATTGAAAAAGGCGGGCAGGGTCCGCGATGGTATGAGCGGTACCCCTAGCAAGTCAAAAGTGGTGATCGTGGGAGGCGTGGCTGCCTGCGCGTTAGCCATCGCCGTAATCGCTACCTACATGAACTTTGGCGCTTCTCCGCAAGAATTTACCCCCAGCCCCAACGTTCCATCGGCCTCTGGGAGTAACGTGAATTCGGCGGCAGCGGTTGATCCATCCGTGGAACCAACAGAAAGCACGACAGACCCTGCAAACCTCGATCCAGATTATTCTGGAGTCCACTCTGGCGCGGGTGAAGAAGTCCAATCACCCGTTCAGGTCCATTTTACAGATGACAATTTTGAACTGCTAAGATCAAGTCCTAATGATTATGTCAACAGCACAGCAGAAATATCAGGCAGGGTTTACGAGTTAGTCGATCAGAGCTCTGGCGGGTACATCTTGATAACGTATCGGATTCACAATCAGGCAATTGATTCTGAAGAATCAAGGGCAGTCGCAATGTTCCAACAAGTGGGACGAACTGGTACAATTCCGCCTGACGTATCTGTTGACGACTGCATATCGATTCAGGGAAGAGTTAGGGGCGGGATTGGGGATACTAATTCACTCGGTCAACCAATCGAGATCCCAATAATAGATCTAAACAGCGTGAAAGAGGTTGAATGCATTGACTCTGCAATGCCTGCTGTACAGACAATAAGTGCAAACCTGTCGCAGAGCTATGCTGGAGTTGTCCTTACGGCGGAAAAGGTGCAGATATCAGATGGTCATCTGCGAATCAAGATCTCCGCCAAAAACATCGATGTGGGGGACAGCGTTTTCATACGGGAAAAAGACTCGCAGGCAGAATATCAAGGAAAGATATACCCCAGCCTAAATATTCCGATATTCAGCGTATACAAGATAGACTCTGTTGTCCCAGCCAACTCGGAGGTTACCGGCTATCTTTTCTTTGAGCCAATTGAGGAATTTACAGGAGATCCTATCGTCTTTAGAATCGTCGTAGAAAAGGCAGGGATTGCAGAAAGTGAAAAGTCCACGTTCATACTAAAAATCTAGAAAAAAGAGATGCAGGCTTTCAGTCAAAGCCTGGGACTGTGTTTGTTGGCGAGTTGAATGCCTTTGTTTCCGTGTACAGAAGGAACGTAAAGAACACCGGCTGTGTTGGATTGTCTACTGGCCAAACTGTAGACTGCGGCATCGGCTCTTCAGTTTGCACACCCTGGTCAAGAAGCTGCGCATAGTCTGCAGGTGGCGGGTTGGTCAGGGAAGGGTCGTCAGGCAAAGGAGTGAAGCCTTGTGCTTGTTCAGACGTAAGCGGACCAATCCCACCTGGCAACTCGACGCCGGAAGGCACGTTAACTGCGAAAAGTGCTACAACTAGCGGCAGCGCCGAGTTGAACTGAAAGTCCGAATAGAATCTGCTTTCGTCGACAACATGTCCCACCATCAGGTGCACGAATATCTTTTCGACTACTAGTTCCTTGGCCCCATCTGTGATGTCATAGATGTTTGCATGTCCGTACAGCGCTACCTTGTTTACAAACATTGGCGCGTCGGCCCTGTCTACCATAGAGTGTCCGTGCTGGATCTGGTCAAACGCTACTCCGTGCCCTTCTGTTAGAAACTGCGGCACTCTTGTCGGAGTTGGAGTCAGCTGTAGGTCTGCGTTGTTCCATTCGGTGTCCACAAGCTCGATTCGGTATTTGTGGCCTGCCACTTGGTGTTCTCCGTACGTGATCGGTGAGGTGTACTCTGCACTGAACCTGTTGTCGTCTTCGCCTCCAGCCTCCTTGAAGACGCCCTTGAAAGTTGCCCCTTCTGCAAGCACTCCGCACTTTATCACATCGTCGGCGCACGAAAATGTGTCGTTAAAGAACGGAAAGATTCCACCTGGTCCAAACACATTGGTTTTTCCGAGGCCGGGTTCGAAGAGCGCAGTCTTGGCATAAACTTTAACGTACGGTCTTTCCATGCTGTCATCAGCTTCAGCACTCTGCAATGAAACGGTGCTGCTCATATTCAGCATCACGGGCAGCATCGCAACGAGCACCGCTCCGACGACTGACGTGATGAGTACGTTCGTTTTTGCGTTTGTCTTAGTCATTAGTGCTTCGTTGCAATGAGCGATAAAGGGTTTTTTCCCAAGTCATACCCAGATTTCACCCTAATGAGATCAACTTTATATCGGCCAAGACAAGCATCGTTCTAAAAGATGTTGTTCATTCTCGGCGAATTGCTGAGTTTTTCTCTCCGCTTTCCAAGGTTCCCGTTCATTCTCGCTTCAGACAACCCAGCAGGATCCGGTGGGTACCTGGATCCTAGGTTCAAGCGGGTTCTCTGGTACCTAATTGGTAGTACAAAAGGGGGTGTGAATAGGGCCAAGATTCTCGAACTCATAAATTCCCGCCCAGCAAACGCAAACCAAATTGCTGAAGGGCTATCGCTTGATTACAAGACGGTCGTCCACCACTTGCGCGTGCTAATGGAGAACGGGCTGGTTATTACCGAGAACAAGGATTCGTATGGCGCAACATACTTTCTGACACCGCTCATGGAAAAAAACATCATATCCTTCAGGGAGATATTGGCTAGAATTGGGGCAAAGTAAATTAGGAAACCAAGGAGGTTCAGCATCGTAGCAATGGATTTTATGCTAGGTGCCGCCGCGGCCGCACTGCTCAACATTGGATTGCTTGGAGCGATCATGGTCACCTATCTTCAGAACTTGCGCCTCATCAGGTCATACTTTACTTTTGGGCTTGTCCTGGTAGCATCACTGTTTATCGTGCAAAATATAGTTATTGTGATTTTCTGGTCAAATCTCTATTCCGCCGGTCCGGCAATAAAGAACGTTGTCGACGCCGCAGCGCCTTACCTTTTTGCCATAAACACAGCCCAGTCCGCTGGGCTGGCCGTCTTGTTATGGATAACTAGAAAGTAAGGGTCGGAGGCTTCTTTTTTACGGGACTTGTTGACTATGTGGTGAGTAATGGCATCTTTGGGTTGGTTTCGTAACCCTCTGTTATCAATTCTGTCATTCGAGAGTAGCAGTTAAGGAATTCTCTGCCCTTTTCAGTCGTGCGGTAGACCAGTGCGCCGTCTGATGCGTCCTGTGCCAAAAGGCCCTTGCCTAGCAGCTGAGTCAGGTAATGGATTATCTGTTCGTAGCTCAGGTTAGCCCTGTACATTATGTGGGTCTTCTTTATCCCGGCCGTCGAAAGCGACAGGACATCTGCCATAATCTCGATCTTGCCACGATTGTTTTTTCTTTCAGACATCGTTATGTTAGAGGATTTGTAGTTATATTAGGGGAATGGCGGAACTCGCACTTTGAAACAACCGTTCCAGCGTGCCGCGAATACCAGAGGCTCGGGATTATAGGACTATTGTGCTGAAAACGTCAATAAAATGGACGAAATTCTACCGAAGCTGTGGTCAGCATGTTTGGAAGTTACTGGTCGTCCTCGTCGTTGCTTCCACTACCAGAATTGCTGGTTTCGTCAGATCCCGACGAATCGTTATTCTCGTCCTCGTGGTTGCCTTCGTCTCCTGACGCGTTTTCGCTGCCTTGGTTTTCAGAGGACCCCTGTCCATCATTTTCACGTTCATTCTGCTCGTTCTTTTTCATCTCCTTAGCTTCGTCGAGAGATGAGAATGCCGCTGACAAGTGGCTGCGGGCGGAGCTGTAGTCCTCATTCTGTATGTCAAGCCTTGCCTGGGAAATGAGACCCAGGGCTGTCTGAATCGTTGCATTGACCCCTTCGCTCGGATTGTCCCCAAGAAGGCTATAGGCAGTCCTTTCAAACCGATCGGCAACACTAGCAAGTTTCTTTGCCTGCAGATCCTCAACCCTACTAGTCGAATTTCCTGAGGCGTCTTGAGCACCGTGATCCTCATAGAGGCCCTGTCGTATGGATTCGAGCATTGTATTAGCGTCTTCAAGGTTCTTGTTCGCCTGTTCCAGACTGCTCTCGTCAATCAACTGCTTGGATCTCGCCAGCAGCGAAACAATGATGCCAAATTCATTCTCGTTATCGACTCCGTTTTTCTGGGCGAGTTCTTCGAGCCTAAAGTAGAATTCCTTTATTCTCTCGTACCGTTCGAGCACAGCCTCTCCGCTATCGTCATTTGCCGTATCTAATATGATCGCCTGTTCAAATATCAACCGGTCTGCAGCCATCGAATCAATAACCCCTCTAAAGTGCCTGACCGCAAAAATGAGATGCTTCTTTGCTTCTGCGGTATCGCCAAAGTCTACCGCTTGGAGAACCAGGGAAGCTTCAAAAACACCAAGGCTGTACTCGTCCGCAATGTCCTCTGGAATAACCTGGTTTGATTCCAAGAATTCTCTCAGTTTCTGGTTTACCGTCTCCTGGGAATGGATCGCGACGTTCTTCAGCAATCGCAACTCTAGCTTGTTCCCGTGGCCCATCTGGCTGCTGTTTGAGACTGTGAATGTGGAATTGGCTGTTAGCTCGGCATAGTACGCTGTTACAAAGTACTGACCTACACCACATTCACTCAGGGCAATGGGACGTGAAACAAAAGAATCGTCCGAATCCGGGAGGATATTCTGCACTGCGCATTCTGACCCATCGGATCCTAATACTCTCACGAGCACTGCGTAACCTTCTTGGGCAGAGTCAGGAATTATGCCTACGATAATCGCCTTCTCGCCTGCTGTGTAAAGATCCTTATTTGTTGTAACATTAAGTGATTCTGCATATGCCGATGCGAGAGGAACCAGCAAAGTCAGTACTAACACTAATGACAATATCGGCTTGCAACGCATACCCTGGAGCCTGGACAATTACTTGCTTCTCTATATTACTCTTCCAAGCCTTTATTTCAGGAATCCTTGGAACAGTCGTTCCATCTGTGCCCTTGGCACAAAATCAGTTTTGCTGTGCATGTTCTCCACGAAGGAACGCGAGTCCGCGAAAAGGCGCCACGCAAGGGCACGGCAAATCCGTGTCGATTATATTACTATAGCGAAGAGTCCCGCTGGAGAACTTGTACTCGGCAATAGTTCCAATCGTGATAGTCATGCTGTTCTTGCCATCAGTCGCGTTTGCACAGGGAAAGCAATATCAGACAATTTCCTCTGAGCGAGATGAGGTTTTTTCCTTTCCGTTCTCGGCCGCTAATCGTGACGCTGGTGCTCCTCTGGTTTACAATTACGATGTGCCGAAGGGTCCGACCTGGATACTCACAATAATCAACAACCTCACTTATGTTGCAGATGACGATGCCAAAACGGTAGTGAAACTTCAAGAACCAGCACCAAGTGAAAAATACATAGAGATAGCAATGTACGGAGGCGAAGCCATGAAATTCTCGATATCTGTCAACATTCCGGGGACAGGGTACGTCATACTCTATTCCAAGGATTCGGCTGGGTGGTCCACCGAGA
>DASYRH010000121.1:0-6322 GCA_036004585.1 Nitrososphaera sp.
AGTATAGCCAACGATAGATCATTGTTTTTGTTCTTGACGTTAATACATTGACCTGAAGGACATGATCACATTAACTACCGGTCAAGTGAAGTGCCGGCTCTAACTTTGGGTTGTCGAGCCAGCAGAGAATGGTTGGATTAGTCCCTTCTGCGAAAGTGACTTGGTGGGCCTCTATTTGGAGCCTCGTGGGTCCTTCTAGGTGGAGGCGCATCATTTTCATGTCCAGGATGAGATCGAATATGGCTCCAGTATTCAGAATTCGTTATTGGTTCCTTGCACACGGGGCAGTTTGCATAGCCGCACTTGTGGTGTCCGCTAAAGTTTGGATGTATCGTTAAATGGCAGTTGGCGCAAATTTCCAAGGTACTATTTAGTATGCAGCCTGCTATTAGTACATATCGAACAATTTGCTTTAGTCATCGACTTTGCCTACGCACGATTTGCAGTAATATTCTAGTTTTGTAACCGTGCTCATGTTTCGTACTACCCGGTAATGAGCTACTTTGTCACAAATTCTGCAACGGGCTATTCTGGGCTTGTTGCTATAGTATGACGAAGTAGGTATTGAAATTGCTGAATCAAAATGCTCAATTCTTCTATCTTTATTGCTTCGCTTCTTCACAGCACATGTTCAATCTCTTTTTAGCAACTAGGTAAGTAATCGTCATCAGGTTTATACGCCTTCCAGACCCTGCAGGTGGCCATCTTGCTTTATCTTCTCAGCATGAGCAGATATGTATCTCCATATGATGTCCGCTTTCTCAGACTGAAAATCCCATGGCGCTATCAATACTAAATCGTTGTCTCGAATCCACATCCTTCTCTTTATCTTGCCTCGTATCCTACAAGTTCTAACCTTGCCGTCAGTGCATCTAACAATGATGTTGTCGCCGCCTACCAATTTTATCACGCGCCCGAAAAGTTGACCCTCTCCGGGCATAACCATCTCCTTAAGGGCAGACTCGTTGAGGACTTTTCGTTTGCCTATTTTAAAAACCACCTATGCTTGGCGCGACCACATTAAAAGCCTACCGCTGCCTTCAGCCTCAATTATCCCCGAAAAGCAATTTTTCGGAGAACCCCTACATTCTTATAGCTTGCACACTGGCAGATAGTGATGAACAGGACTTTTTCCTCTGTTAGAGAGTACGACCGCCAATTATCGAGTCCAAAATCATGCGGCATTTGCAATCAGCCAGCAACTAAAGATGTCTTGTTTGACGTGGGGAACGGAATAGCAGTTATTGAGCGATATTGTGCCCAGTGCGCTACTACTGCTTCTCATGAAGGGATTAGGGGCACGGCCTAATCTTGCCGTATGTCAGAGAATCTATAGGCCCTCGGCCTTCTGGCGCGCCAAAGAATGGCCAAGAGAGAACGATTTCTGACCGCGATAGTGCCAATCATTTAGAATATTTCATGAACGGTAGCTGGCGACATAACCAGGCTGGCTGCAGGAAACGTACTAATCCCCAATGCAACCGAGCTGACTAGAGAAATAATAGTCTCACTCAGGGGGATGATGAGGAGTTAGAGGTAGATAGTCATCGTAGTTATGCTACGCTGGCATTGTCGTGAGAAATTCTCTGACCCTTGAAGTCATTATCCTATTTTGAGATCCCTTTGCGTTTTAGAGAATAATCTACTCCTCAGGGTCGTGATTCAAAGTAGTTTCTGGAAGATGATTATTTTCGTCTGTTGCTTCAACCTTTTTCTTGATTGTGGATGCTTTACTAACGACCTCAATGCCTGCGCTTGTAGGCAATGTTCGTGGTCTTGTTTCACACAAGAATCGTTCTGCAGCTAATGAGAGAATATGCTCAGATCCGTTGGTTGAATTCATTTTGATCAACGCATACGTTCCAACTCTGACTTGTCAAAAGTCTTCATCTGATGGGAGTGTTCTGTAGTTAGAACCTTGATGAATTCCTCATCGTTTCCTTCCCAGCCTACATAATCCCTTGAGTGCAGTTGACACAGGACTACTTTAGTTTCGCTGTTGTTCCACATCAATACGCATTGACAGGGTAGGAGGATCTGTTCAACTATCAATGGCCTTGCTCAGATCAAGAACATCAAACAAATTAATCGTTGACTATATTTTCTACCTTAGATAAAACCAGACGCAAACCCATAATACCTAAACAAGTCCGAATCGGACACACATCTCAACTCCTTTGGTCATGTTTCCTTTAGGCAAGCATCAGTGACAATTAGACTGGCATTTGCCGTACCTATCAGCAGGTCATAATACAATTTGTCGCCTCTTTCCCATAGATAAAGCGACCAGAGGATCCGGCCAAAGGTCACTTCTTGTAGTACCAGGTAGCATCGTTAATAAATCACGTACGTCCGGAGGTTATCGCGCGATTGACAAAGATAGGCGACGCGTACAGGTGGTTCCATGGCCGGATTGCGGAGAGGCCTACTAACTTTGGCTGGGTGATAGAAGACAAGCTGGCTGGTTGCGGCCTACCGGTCACCGATGATGAATTTGAATGGCTTGTGCAGCGTGGCATCAAATCAATCGTGACTGTAAGAGAAGTCCCGTTACCACCTGATTGGTTTGAGGATAGAGACGTTTCGTACCTGCACCTAAGAGTCGAGGATTTCGGCGCACCATCGATTGAGGAGCTGGATGCTAGTGTGAATTTTATCGAACAACAACTCCAGAACGAAAGACCTGTAATGGTCCATTGCGCAGCAGGAAAGGGGAGGACAGGCACGGTACTGGCCGCGTTTATTGTCAAGAACGAAAACCTTTCTGCAGAGCAGGCTATTGAAAAGCTCAGGACAATCAGACCGGGGTCAGTACAATCAGTGGTCCAAGAGACTGCAGTATCAATGTACGAAAAATTCATCAAAAACAAGGAAAAGTCCTGATCGATCTTAATCTACTCTAAACTATGGGCCGAGTATTCTTTGAACAAAGACCAAGTGTCTATTCCGGCACGGAGTCTACTTCGAGCTGACCATTCTGGAGTTTTATGAACAGATATCTGTTGTCTTTGAAGATCAGCGTAATTTCGTTTTTCTTTTCCTCCACATCGAGCAATTCCTGACCCTTTATGCCATCAAACTTGACCATTTCATAATTAGTGAAAAACCAGAGATATTTAGAGTGAGCGTTCTAGTCCGTGACTTCCTGATCCAGGCTTTCGAGGCACAGCCCGAGGAGTTCATTGCTCCGCTTCATGATCCACTCGGGAAACTGTTCAAAAGTAAAGACGTATTGCTGCTGGAAGTTGGGGGGGATGAATCCTCCGTGAGTGATGACCTGGACTACAACGTATTGCTCATTGACCGTAGCAATCTCCTCCTCTGCGGACTGATCGATTTCCTCGATTGTATGCCTGTAGAGCACGACGGGTCTACCTGACCTACTCGCCATTATGGAGGCCTTGCGGAGCCGCTCTCTCAACCTTCCTCGAACCCAGCTATCGAGGGTTACCTGCTCGTTGGTCAATCGCAGAGTATTCTCGAGAATTATCTATATAGAATAGTATGGCAACAATTGTTGACTCTCGAAGCAAGTTTCTTCACTTGCCAGTAGGATGCAGAATGTTGCGTGACTTCTCCCCTGTGTCAGGACAAGAAAGAAGAGCCATATTACACTATGGCAGCAAAACTTCATACCATTTAGTAAAACTCTGTCATATCCCGCCGAGAATCTACTAATTGTCTACGCGATAACACAACTTGCACTAGGATGAACATTCATCGCGGTCCGCAAGTCTTTACTCAACAGAAATATTGAATTCCCTTCCGTCGATTTCTATCGCTTTGTAGTTTGCGTTGTTCGCTCGATCCTTTGTTAGCGCTACGTCCTTTACGCGTACCAGATAGGTCAATTTGTCCCTCATCGAACCAAGTGCGGCCAATTCATCATCATCCAACCCTGCAACAAATGCGGTCCCTATGATATCTGTAGGGGTGTACTGCCTCTCCTTGCGCAATTGTTGCAGGTGGCGCGCAATATCTCGGAGAAGGCCTTGATATGTCAGCTCCTTATCACGCGTAGTCGAGATAAACACTACAAGGTCGCCTCTTTCCGACGACGAGTATCCTGCTGAAGCCTTGTATGAGATTTCTACGTCCGGGCCGGAGATATCTACCGACTTATCCTCATAGTCGAGTCGGTAAGTCCCGGACTTTAACGCATCGATAAGGCCGAATTTGTCGACTCGTTCAAATGCGGAAGCGACCTTGGCAATGTCAGCTTTTACGCGTGGAGCAATGTTTTTTCTTAACAGCGAAACACTGATTTCAACGGGCAGCTTGTTTTCCAGAAGACTTGCAATCTTTTCCAACTGTGATCCAGTGCGAATCTTTACTATTCGCTGGTGCTCGGCATTCAGCTGGCCTTGCAGGGCTTGTGAAATTCCAGGCATTTCTAGCGAGCCAGTATCTGGGATGCACAAGATTGCCTCTTTGATGGGCCAGCGGCGCTTCAAGCCAGCCAAGTTCCTAGCGGCATTTGCCAGAGATACAATTTCTTTCATGGTATCAAATGCATTTTCGAGCTTTGCATCACGAAATTCAATTTCACTAACAGGCCAGGTCTCAAGCATTATGCTTTTCTTCTCGCCAAAGCAGGTGAGGTAGAGGTAGTCAGTTACAAACGGAGACAGCGGATGCAATAGAATATTGATGTGAGTTAGTGCCCTCCTTAGAACTGCATATACCGCGAGCCTCTTGTCACGATTTTCCTCGGAGTCATCCCATATTGTGTTCCTAGTCAATGGCACAAAGGTTTGGCTCAGCTGGTTGATAATAAACTCGTCAATAGCTTTTGCGCCTTCATGGAACCGGCATTTATCAAACGATTCAGTTACATTTTCTACAAGCCCTTGCAATTTTGAGAGCAGCCACATATCTGACAGCCCTAGCGAACGGGTCTCTATTGCCCACGGTATAGTGTGCTTGCCAGGGTCAAATTTGTCATACTCACTGTTCTGCTTGAAATAGATATGGAGGTTGTGGAGAGTACTTAGTATTTGGTATGGCCTTGTCTTCATTTCGTCGAGGCTAAAGTTGAGTGACTCGATTGGAGACGATTTCCACATGAAGTATAGCCTGATAAGGTCCACGGGATTCTCAGTCAAGAGCTTTCGTGCGTCTATCACGTTTCCTAGGCTCTTGCTCATTTTGTTGCCCTTTTCATCAAGCACATGTCCCTGAAACAAAAACGACTGAAATGGCGCTACGCCGGCCTGGTTCATGATGACGCTTTCCATCAAGAGAGTATATGCCCATCCTCTGGTCTGGTCGATCCCTTCTGTGAGAAAAGTCGCAGGGATAAGGTCGCTGTATTCTTGATCCGTCAGTGAGGCGTATGGCGCAGCTCCGCTGTTGTGCCAGGTGTCAAGCACGAATGGCTCTCGATTCATCAGGGCCCCGCATTTTTCGCAATTGATCTTGACTCTGTCAATCCAAGGCCTATGAAGTTCAAAATTTGGACCATCTGGAAGCTCTACTGCTTTTTTTGCTATCTCGGCTTTTGAGAACAACGGTTCCTTGTGGCCGCATTTTGCGCATGACCAGATTGGAAGCGGGGTTCCCCATACCCGCTCTCTGGAAATGCACCATGGATGCCGTTCACGGATAATCTCGACGAACCTGTTTTTTGGCTGCTCAAAAAAATACTCTACGTTTTGGGCTGCTTCAAGAGGCTTGTCTCCCAGCTTATCGATTATGTAAAAATATTCTCTCCTTGCAAGCCACACTACCTTGTGATGGGATCGCCAGCACGTTGGGTATTGGTGCTTGAGCCTCCCCAGCTTGACTGACGAGTCAGCTTGCTTCATGGCCTCAACCACCTTGGCGTCGGCGTCGCGTACAAAGAGGCCGCTGAACGCCCCTGCCTTGTCGGTAAAGGTAACCTTATCGTCAATTGGCACAAAGATAGGAACTCCGCGCTTGTTTGCTATGTCAAAATCCTCCTCGCCGTTTGCCGGCGACAAATGTACGAGGCCGCTCCCGGTGGCGATGTCGACAAAATCCTCCGCCACAACAAAATGAACAGATCCGCTCGCAGCAAGTTCCGCAAGCCCAGGTATCATGTGAAGAAGAGGGTGGACATAATGCCTTCCATCGAGCTCGGATCCGATTACCTTCTTTTCGACCGAATAGTCTTCGATCCTGAGTTCCTTCATCAGCTCATCCATCCTGTCAATGCCAACAACCCAACGTTCGCCAGTTTCATTCATGCGGATATAGCTGTACTGGGCCTTTGGGTTGACGCCCACCATTTCGTCCGTCACAATGGTGAAGGGCATTGTAGTCCAGACAACCAAGAAAACATCTTCATCGCTTAGCTTTA
>DASYRH010000122.1:0-6490 GCA_036004585.1 Nitrososphaera sp.
CTCAAGGTCGATTGGTGTGGAAACGATTAGAGGATAGAATATTATCGCAAGGGCGACGGCGGCAATAGCTCCAATGAGTGCAATCCTTCGTGGACCGAGGATCAAGCTTCTTCATAGCTGCCCGGTAAGCTGATTAAAACCTTTCTGGATTGGATACGCCATCACAGAAATCCGCTAGCAGCATCGATAATATACCACAAGCGCAAGAAACGTTCGATGGCTGTTGAAGACGGCCTAGTCACATGGGTGCATCTGATATGCGCTTCGATCTGGGTCGGTGGGTCGCTCTTCATCGGAGTTGTCCTAGTTCCCGTCCTAAAATCATACACAAAATCAGTCGAAGACCTAGTCTCGCTGATGATCAAGATTGGCCGGCGGTTCAACAAGATAACGGTGCCGGCATTTGCAATACTGATTGCAAGCGGACTATTCACATCACGAGCCTTTCTCGGAGATCTTGGGGCTTTATTTGAATCAACTTATGGCTTAATCCTACTGACGAAAATTATCTTGGTAGTCGCTACTATAGCAACTTATGTAGTGCATATCCGACTTCTCAATTCCGACATGGAAAAGAAAATTTCATCCGGTTTTGGCGGCAGCGTGTATGTACAGTCTGTTAGATCAAAGATCATACACCTTGGACGGATCACCGTTATTCTTTCCATTGTAATCCTCCTACTCGCCGCGCTTCTTGACAGCGGAGGATTCTAGCCCTCTATCTCAATGATGTAGGTTCCGTCTTGCTGTGGGCTAATCAAATACCTGCATCCAACGATCTGGTTCGCAACTTTCAAATTGGTTTCAAGGTGTCTCGTTACCCGAGCGACCCTGACTCGTGATTTGCCCTTTGCCAGTGCAAGGGGCAGAACCATCATGTCTGCAAGAAATGGATCAACTGGAACGCCCACTCGAGCGCTTTCCAAAAATCGTTCTGCTGCTTCGACTCCGACAGACTCGGCACGTTTGCCCAATTCACCTATGCAGTCGCCTCCGACATAAGGCCCGAAATCTGTCGAAGAATAGACAATGACTGATGAACCGGGAGAGAGCGCAGTTTCCAGAGAAGCGGTATAGTTCCTGCACCGCAACCCCTTCTTCTCCAGTGCTATGAGTGCAGAGGTAGTCTGTCGCTCTGCCACATGCTTTGGGAGTTGGCAGCATACGCTGGCAATTTTTGGTTCAAAATGCAGAGTCCGGGTAAGGTCTAAAGTCTCAGGCCGGGAGCAAGGCTCGATTGTGGTGTTCACGATCCCTCCGCCCTTTGGATAATATCCTCTCTTTATCACGTCCACAGCGAACTTGACGCCTATGCTGCGATAGGCTTCCTTCGCGACGAAACGGATGTAATCGATTGTCGGGCTAGCCCTCACATCAGTACCCCCGCCAAGCTCCAGTTCGACTTGGTTTCCAGAGAGCGCGACGGCCGGAACCACCGTCAAAAGTAGCATCGGAATGCTGCCGGCGGTCCCCACGTCAAACTTTGTCGCCTTCGGTGTGAATTTGTCAGACGGGTGAAAACGTATCCAATCGGATCCCACTTGCAAATTTTCTGTCTTGGCCCCAAAAAGCTCCGTCAGGATCCTGATACCTGTCAAGTGCTGAGGGCGTAGGCCCGGATTTGCTCGCCTAGCCCGGATGTTTTCTACTTGGATCGGTTTGCCGGTTATTGCGGAGAGCGAAACAGCAGTCCTCAGGATCTGGCCGCCTCCTTCTCCCAGCGAACCGTCGATTATTGTATAGCTAGATGCCACGGCTTACTCTAGTGGAATCTTGACAGGTCTAATTAGTTTTGATTCAATTGCGCCGAGTAGCCAGGGTTAATCCTCAGAAGATGTTTCGAAATTCACGGACAGGCGTGGATCAAATTGTTCTCGCGTCGAAAAGAGTTCAAGGCGCTGTCTCGCTCTAGAGCGGCTTGTAAAGTGGGGCTCTGACGATATTTAAAATATCAGCGCTTGTGACATAATGCGGGTTGCAAAAAACGGGTCTTTTTATCGGCAGGTTCCAGCCATTCCACAATGGACACCTCGCGACGGTCAGGTTCGCGTTGCGAAAGGTCGATCGGCTTGTAATCGTAGTTGGAAGCGCCCAGAAAAGCCATGAACCCAAGAACCCGTTCACGGCAGGCGAGCGGATCTTGATGATAAAGGAATCGATAGATGCCGCCTCGGAAATTGATTCTGCCAGAATTCTGATCGTTCCTGTTCCGGATGTCGAAGTTCATTCACTATGGACCCGGCAAGTCGACATGATGGTTCCAGAATATGACCTCGTTATAGCAAATGATCCGTTTACTCTTCTCCTCTTTAAGGAGCGTGGAATCAAGGTCATAGAAGCGCCGTTGCACAAAAGGAATGAACTAGAAGCTACGCAGATTAGGGAAAAGATGGCCAATGGGGACGAGGGATGGATAAGCCTAGTTCCGCCTGAGGTTGCCAAGATAATAAGAAAGATCGACGGCGCAAGAAGGGTTAAGGCAATTGCCGAAAATGACCCACATGGCCACCATCACCATTGAAAAGCTATTTTTACATGGAATTCGTATGAATAGCAGTGTTTGGTAGGGACGGTTCAAAGGTCGACGCCGCTAGACCGTGGGCATCCTTAGTAGACGAGCCGTGGTACATGGATCTCCAAAAATTGGCCAACGAAGAACTCATGCGGATGTATACCATGTTCGCAGACGGACGCTACCGGTTTGCAAAAAATGCCTGGTATATTCCCCTGGGCACTGATCAACGCTGCCCAATCATGGTGGCAAAGGGATTCAGGTCGCCGGACACACTTGACAGGATGGCAGAATTTCAAGATACTGCAAAAAAATTAGAAGCAGAATACCGTAATTTCATAGATGCATGGGACTTTGGATATATCACGCGGCGAGATATCGAAATAGCAATCCTGAAGATCCTAGAATCCCGAAACATCGAGATTGCAGAACAGGCCAGTGGCAGCGCGTAGTGGCGATTTTGTCTCCCAATGTGGAGCGCATGCTCTGAATGGCCGACGTTCTTGTCGAGGACCTCATAAGGACAACGATCGCGCATTTTGTAGAGTTTTGTTAATATACTGACGAGTGGCGATCGATGCAGTTGTCATTAAGCAAGGATGGCGGCTATAGAGGAGCGGGGCTTGAGCTGCTGTCTGGTAAGCGGCTGTCTGTCGGCGACAGAGTCATGATAGAAACTTATGAAGGAGAGATTTCAGGAGTGATAATGCCTCGTTACGAATCGGCGAGCGATGAATACCTTGCCATCAAGCTGAAAAGTGGCTACAATACCGGAGTCCGGATTGGCAAGATAAAATCAATATCGAAGCTACCGGGAATAGATTCTGTCCCTATCGATGCCTCAACCACAATTGAAGAAAACAAGAATTTACCGCGTATCGCGCTTATCAGCACAGGAGGCACTATCGCGAGCAAGATCGATTACAGGACAGGGGGTGTTCGCGCAGCTCTCTCTGCCTCTGAGCTTTACTCTTCAGTGCCAGAACTTGCGAGCGTCGCTTGGGTTGATCCTGAAGTTGTGTTAAGCGAGTATAGCGAGAATCTAAAACCCAACCACTGGACGATTATTGCTAAAAAGGTAGCCGAGAAGATCAATACAGGAAATTACAGGGGGGTCGTAATTTCACACGGCACTGATACGATGCACTATACTGCGGCAGCATTGAGTTTTGCACTCCAAAATTTGCCAATCCCTGTAGTGCTTGTTGGCGCTCAAAGGTCTTCCGACAGGCCGTCATCAGATGCTGCGGTCAATCTCGTAGGTGCTACCCTGTTTGCCACACGATCCGAATTTGCAGGAGTGTTTGTAGCAATGCATTCCGGGACATCAGACGACTCCGTAGCAATTCATGTTGGGACGCGTGTGAGAAAAAATCATACCAGCAGACGTGACGCATTTGAGTCTATAGATTCGACCCCGATAGCATACGTCAAGAATGGACAAGTGGAAGTGCAAAACAGCCAGTTCAAAATTGCTCACCGGGACGAGAAAAACAAACTGAAGTTGCAGCCCGATTTTGACAAGAGAGTCATGCTTCTAAAGTTCCATCCTGGTCTTGATTTCAAACTGATAGAATATGCTATCGGTTCCGGTTATAGGGCAATCGTTATTGAAGGAACAGGCTTGGGTCATGTCAACAAGGAATCCTTTCCTTTTCTTCGGAAAGCGGTCGAGGCGGGGGTCTTGATATGCATGACTTCACAATGCATTTGGGGGAGGGTTCGGATGACAGTATATGACACTGGCCGCGACCTTCTTGACATCGGTGTGATACCACTTTCTGATATGATTTCGGAGACGGCTGCTGTGAAGGCTATGTGGGTTCTGGCAATTCCCCATGACATTGAATCAGCGAAGAGGCAAATGCAAGAAAACCTTGCAAACGAAATTTCTAACGCAATACCAATCGAATAAGTAATACTTAATACGTATGCCCTGCGAAATTCTAGCCCATAGTGACATCGCTTGACCCTGCGGCCATCGATCTGAAGGTTGGCTTTGAAATTCACCAGCAGCTTGGCACCAAGAGCAAGCTATTCTGCAACTGCGAATGCGCTGAAGCATCAAAGTATGATTCGAGCTTTGCAAGAAAGCTGCGCCCAACCCAGAGCGAACTGGGGGCGTACGACCCAGCAGCGATGTTTGAATTTAGCAAGATGCGATTAGTTGAATATCGTGCATCAAAGGGTACCAGCTGCCTGGTTGAGGCCGACGAAGAGCCGCCACACGATGTCAATATGGAGGCGCTTGAAACTGCATTGCTATTCTCCCTAGCGCTAAAGTCAAAGGTAATGGACGAGATACACGTAATGCGCAAAATAGTCATCGATGGTTCCAACACGACTGGCTTTCAGCGCACAATGCTAGTCGCGTCGGGTGGCTATCTAGAGGTCAGCGGCAGACGTGTGGGAGTCCAGAGCATCTGCCTTGAAGAAGATGCGGCGAAACTCATAGAAGACTCCACAGGGGTTAGGAATTACGGACTTGACAGGCTAGGGGTTCCCTTGGTAGAGATTGCATTAGAGCCCGTGACTGGCAAACCAGAAGAAATCATGCAGGTAGCCTTGACTCTTGGCAGGCTTTTGCGGGCGAGCAAGCGAGTCGCTAGAGGCCTAGGCACTATACGCCAAGACGTCAACGTATCTGTGCTAAATGGGGCGGTGGTCGAAGTAAAAGGTGTCCAGCAACTCGATCAGCTAGTAAAAGTCATAGAATACGAAATGCAGAGGCAACACGGCCTTTACAGCATCGCACAAAAGTTGCGTGAAAAAAAGGTTGACATCTCAGGGATTGGAGATAGAATTGAAGACGTCACGGACATTATGAAAAGTGCAGACTCGAAGATAGTACGAAAAATCTTGGATGGTAAAGAATCTATTTTCAGTGCAGTCAGGATCAAAGGCTTCGCCGGGATGATAGGCTTTGAACCATATCCCGGGATTCGGATTGGCAAAGAGCTAGGGAGAATGGTAAAGTTCTACGACTTGGATGGAGTCTTTCATTCAGATGAACTTCCGAACTATGGCATAACTGAAAAGGAGTTGGCGCGGGTTAGGGAAAGACTTGCGCTAGGGAATGACGATGCCTTTGTACTAATTGGAGGGCCGAGGAACAAGTTAGAGCCCGCCGCCAACGCCGTTGTCGAGCGACTAAAGGCTACGGTTGACGGAGTTATCGCGGAGACAAGAGCCGCCACGCCAGACGGGCAGACGATATTTCTAAGACCGCGGCCAGGACCGGCGCGCATGTATCCTGAAACTGACATACCTACCATAAGAATTAGCGAGTCATTCTTGAGTTCTCTTGCGTACAAAGTACCGCGACCATGGGATATGGAGATTGAATCAATCGTCAACAAATATGAACTGAACAAGAAGCTTGCTAGCCAGATCTTTGATTCTGACTATCTTGGCGTTTTCGAAGAAGTAACAAAAAAGACGCGAATTCCCCCGACGTTCATAGCATCAAAATTGACTGAAGATTTGGTCAGCCTGCAAAGACAAGGCTACGACGCTTCTATACTAACAGAAAGTCAGATATCTGATGTTTTTTCCAAGCTTGACTCTGGCTCGATAGCCAAAGAATCGGTAGTGCCAATATTCGAAAAGTTGATGAAAAAGGAAGCCAACACGGTGGAAGAGGCCGTCAAAGTAGCAGGAGCCGCTTCAATTGGCGATGAAGAGCTTGGCAGAATTCTAGACTCGATAATTGAGGAAAACATAGCAGTCGTAAAGGAAAAGGGAGCGGCCGCAATCAGCGTGCTGATGGGACGCGCAATGGCAACCTTAAGAGGCAAGGCGGATGGCCAAAAGATAAATGCGATGCTCAAAGAGAAACTTGGCAAAGATGGTTAGCTAATCAATGTACAAACCAAAAGAGACTAAGCAGATTTACATCGACTCACTTTCCATCAACTCTTCAAATCTGGAAAGGCAGCTGTCTGGGCAGAGCGTTCCTCCGGGTGAAATTCAGCAGAT
>DASYRH010000123.1:0-24601 GCA_036004585.1 Nitrososphaera sp.
CAGGAGAAATGGTACAGGCAGCAAACCTACGAGATGATAGAGGCGCGATTGCCAATGCTTGCTGCGAGAATGAACGCGCAATACAACAAAGTATCTGTCAAGAAACAAAAGTCAAGATGGGGCAGTTGTTCGAAAAAAGGGAATTTGAATTTTAACCTGATGCTTGCCGCCGCTCCGCCAGCGGTATTGGACTATGTCATGATCCACGAACTGGCACACGTCAGCGTACTAGATCACTCGCCGCGATTTTGGGCAATTGTGCAGGCAGCGGACCCGGAATACAAGAGCCACAGGGAGTGGCTTTCGAGCTTTGCGCCCTTGATAAAGGTGGGCTAGACGCTGCTACCTTCAGAGTGGTAGATTTGATTGACATTATTGTCACATATTCCTATGACCACTTTAGAGAAGGCTTGAACCTCGATATCGCAATGAAGCCGGCTGCAGCTGCGATTAGAGGGATCAAAACTAGAGGGAATTCTGGAACGATACTTGCCGAGAACCTTACAGAGTCAGTCCCGGATTCACCACTCGTTGCCGTTTCGCCGGCTGGCCGGATGTCAGTTATTTCAATCGTTACTGGGCCTGTGTAGTTGCCCACGAGAACTCGTTCCCCAGGGGTACCCGCCATACCAGGTCGATCCAGCCTTTGCCAAAGGACACTCCCGTCGCCGGTGTATATCGTGATGTTATAGCTTTCAACATCCAAATAATGGTCCGATGTAACGGGTACAGTTATGTTTCCACCTCTTTGGCCTGATCCTGTCGTGTTTGAATAATCCGGTTGTGCAACCGTGACATTGGTTCCGCTTGAGTCAGCGGGATCCAGAAAGTAAATCTGAAGATCAAATGCGTTGTCTGGATTGAGCGGGAGCTGGGGCCAAGCTAGCCTCACAAGGTAATTCCCCTTTTCGGAGAGCCTCTCAAGAATTGGATAGTCGCCAGTAGAATTTAGACTGGGGTTATTTTCATCCTGAAACTCGGGGTTGGGTTCAGACTCTTCAGATGCCAGTGCATGGAGCGAAAGCGAAATAGCCACAATAAAGGCGATAGCAGCCAGAAAAACTGCCGAGTTCATATTTCATTTAACTCAAAATCCCATATAAACACGGGCGAGGATTGTTCAATACCATGTCATGAAGGCAGTATTTTAGAACCTCACTTCTCTGCTGCAGAGTTGTACAGCTTTACGCCACCAGAAGTTCCTGGTCTATCAACAATTCAAAAGTTCGGTTTTTTGTGTAGTACAAGGTTTATAGAATGCAATACCGCGGCTTTCACATTCATGGACGTAGAAGAGCGTCTGGAGCTAGTTACAAGGGATCCTACCGAAGAGGTGATAACGGTTGAAGAGCTACGAGCTCTGCTTCAGTCAAAGTCACGGCCCCGGCATTACATTGGTCTTGAAATTTCCGGCGTGCTTCACTTGGGAAGCCTAATTCTCACTGGGTTCAAGATTAATGACTTTATCAAGGCAGGCATCGAAACGACAGTTTTTCTTGCCGACTGGCATACATACCTCAACGACAAGCTGGGAGGCGACTGGAACCGAATAAGACAGGTTTCCCAATATTACGCGGAGGCATTCCAGTTCTTTTGCCCCGGGGTAAACGTCGTCCTTGGAAGTGATCTTTACACACAGCACGGAGAAAAGTACTGGGAAGAGTTTGTGCGGTTTAGCAAACAGATGACTCTTGCTCGCACTATGCGTTCGCTTACCATAATGGGACGAAGCGAGTCTGAAAAAAACATCGATCTTTCGCAGCTCTTCTACCCTCCTATGCAGTCAGTCGACATCAAGGCTCTTGACTTGGACATTGTCCACGCAGGAATGGATCAGCGCAAGATACACATGCTTGTGCGCGAAATCTTTCCAAAGCTAAAGTGGAAAGTGCCTGTGCTTGTGCACCATCACTTGCTCCCTGGACTTTCAGAACCAGTAAAGATGGGCCTAACAGACGACGCTGCAGAAGATGCCAGGCTCTCAAGCAAGATGAGCAAGAGCAAGCCATCAAGCGGCGTACTTATACATGACGATGAAAAGACGATTCGAGAAAAGATAGGCAAGGCATTTTGCCCGACCGAAGTGGCCGCGGGGAACCCCGTATTAGAATTGGTGCGATATGTTGTGTTCCATCAGTATTCAGACTTTGTTATAGACCGGCCAGCAAAGTATGGAGGATCCGTGACTTATGCGAGCTACAATGAACTCGAGTCAGATTTTCTTGCAAAAAAAATCCATCCAATGGATCTAAAGAACGCGACTGCTGAATATGTCAGCAAAATAGTCGAACCCATCCGACGCCACTTTAAAGGCAGAGAGCCGCAATTGGGCTAATCACCGTATATCAGATTCACGAGAAAGCCAAAAGGGTCTTTGAAACACATCATGATGCTAAACGTACATCTGACATTAACGCATCCGAGGCCTGACCTCTGCATTCAGGGCGGTTTAAATCTCGGCATCGTCATAGGAGATCATAATCTTACCCTATGTGTCCCCGCGTTGATAATGCATTATACACAGCAAATATATTTATTGGCGCGAAATTGAATATTTACAGATGTCAACTGAAGCTATCACAAACTTTGACTCGTACGTTTGGGTTGCCGTGGGGCTATTCATTGCGGGCCTATTCGCGGTAATGGTCTATGAAAGAGAAAGCTCAAAATCAAAGCGACATCAGCAGCCAGCAGGATCCACTTCAGCTAACGCTGAAAAGTGATTTTGCACAAGACAAGCTCATTATTGAAAAATTTAGAAAGGAAGGCTTTCAGTCCCTTACTACTATTCAAAAGAAGGCACTCCCTGTCATTTCTAGGAGAGTAAACTGCCTTCTAGTCGCTCCTACAGGCTCTGGCAAGACAGAGGCGGCTGTTCTGCCGGTCTTTACGCTGCTTGCCAGCGAAAAGTCAAGGGCTCCCGGGAAGATACGCGCCGTATATATCACGCCTCTACGTGCCCTCAACAACGACGTCTTCCGCAGGATTGTCAAGTATGCCGACTCTGAAGGACTGCGAGTTCTGATAAGGCATGGGGATACAACTACAGCAGCCAGAAAAAAGATTGTCGAAGATCCACCAGATGTTCTAATAACGACTCCAGAATCACTCGCGGTCGTGCTTACGAGCGAAAAAATGCTAGTTGCACTTCAGGAGCTACAGTGGGCAATAGTAGACGAAGTCCATGAGCTGGTCGCAAATGAGCGGGGAGCCCACCTTTCAATTGGGCTTGAGCGGCTCCAGGCCGCATCGTCAAAACGCGTAACGAGAATTGGATTGTCCGCTACCGTCGGGAATCTAAAGCAGGCTGCACAATTTGTTTCAGGCACAGACAGAAAGCAAGCCGTGCTGGTTGACACAGCCAGCAGGGGCTACGACATTGAAGTCAAATTCGTCAAGGGCTCGCTCAACAACGTAGCTCACTTTGTATTGGAATATGTCAAGAGCAGCAAGGTCGAAGGATCCGTCCTTCTTTTCACAAACACAAGGGACGAGGCAGAATATCTTGGGACCATTCTAAAGAACCAAGGCGAGATCAAGGTAGATGTTCACCACGGTTCACTCTCAAAGGAAGTAAGGGAGGAGACAGAAAGCACGCTTCGCGCAGGAGAAGCTGGAATAGTGGTTTGCACAAGCTCGCTTGAACTTGGCCTTGACATAGGCTCGGTTGATCTCGTAATCCATTACGGCTCACCGCGGCAGGTTTCAAAGCTGATGCAGAGGATTGGTAGGAGCAGGCACAGCCGGAGGAGCTTTGCGAAGGGACTTATCGTCACAAACAACGCAGACGATGAGGTTGAGGCTCTAGCAATAATCAGGAGGATGAAGAAAGGATCCATCGAAGAACAAAAGATGCATGAAGGCGCCCTGGATGTCATGGCGCACCACCTTGTAGGGCTTGCCATGCAGAGCCGTGATCCCGTTAAAGTGGATTATGCGCACGAGCTCGTCACCCGTGCATTTCCATTTCGCTCAATCAGATTATTTGACGTGGAGGGCTGTCTTGATATCCTTGCCGGTCACAATGTCATAAAGTACGACAGGGAGAACAGGACCTACGTGAGAAAGATGAAGGCCTACAAGTATTACTTTGAGAATCTCTCCATGATTCCACATGTCCTAAAGTTTGAGGTTATCGATACGATTTCCAAACGCAGGATCGGGACACTTGATCAGCAGTTTGTCGGGGATTACGGGGAGAGAGGAAATGTCTTTGTGCTCAAGGGCTCCCAGTGGAGGATACTGGCGGTCGACGAAGGGAGGCTAGTGGTAAATGTTGAGCCGCTGCACGGAGCCGCAATAAACATTCCGTATTGGGTTGGAGAAATGATCCCGGTAGATTACCTTACGGCAGAGGAGGTCGGCTCCGTAAGGAACCAGGCCGCGTCCGGTCAGGTCAGCCTGTCAACATCAATTGTAAAGGACACCGTTTCTGCGTTCAAGCAGGTCCCTGATTCTTCTAGGATTATCGTAGAGAGCCTTGCTTCCCGGAACATGATCGTGATTCATTCCACGTTTGGTTCAAAGGTAAACAATACCCTCTCCTCACTTCTTTCAACTATCCTTTCTTCGCAGCTCGGTTACGTTGTAGAATCCCGATCCGACGCGTACAGGATAATGCTAACATCTAGTGCAAGAATAACCCAGGGCCGAATCGAAGCTGCCCTAAAAGATGTCTATGATCTCGAGCCTGTGATAATTGCGGCACTTACAGGTACTCATAGTATCAACTGGAAAGTCTGGATGGTGGCCAAGAGGTTTGGCATGATAAGCAGGGAGGCAGTGTATGACAAGAAGGTGGCGCGCATGATTTACGACAGGTACTCAAAGACCTCGGTAAGCGCCGAGTCGATACGCGAACTTGTGCATGACAAGTATGATACTGCTCAGACCCAGAAAGTGCTTGATGGGATCAAGCAGGGACGGGTAAGCATCCAGTGGACAGAAGTAACCGAGTTTTCGGACCTTGCCAAGACCATAATCGAACACTCTGGCAAGATGGCCGGTGCCGCGCCTCTGAGCATAGAAAAGGGAGTCATAGAGCTGGTGAAGGAGAGGTTGGAGCGAACAAAACATCGCCTCGTCTGCATCCGCTGCGCCAAGTGGGAGCGAGTGATGGAAACAAAGGACGTGCCAGAGGAAATAGTATGCCCGACTTGCAGATCAAGGCTTGTAACAGCGACATTTTGGTCCGACGACGAGATGGCAAAGATAATCAAAGCGAGGCTTACTGGAGGCAAGCTCACTGCAGAGCAGAACCACAGGTTTGAGCGCGCGTGGAAGGTGGCTTCGCTCGTTAACAACTTTGGCAGGAAAGCTCTGATAGTGCTGTCGGGTCACGGAGTCGGTGCGGACACTGCTGCCAGAATTCTTCGCAACTATGTTGACGACGAGCAGGTCTACCGCAGCATATACGAGGCTGAGCGGCAGTACGTCATAACCCGGGGATTTTGGAACGACTAGCCTCCAGTATATGGGACTGTTACTTGTGGCCTTTTGTACGCTGGACTATTGTCAATAATTTCATTCAACACAACATCACGTAACATGGATGAGAACTGCGTAGTCTATCCGAGCCTTAGTATTGAAGAGTACGGGCGAAAAGTTAGCTCGGTCTTGCCTTCCCTTCCCGCATTTGCAGTCACGCCGGTCACCTTGATTCTGTCGCCTACTGCCAGCCTGCTGACGACCGCACTGTGGTTGCGCCAACCGACAAGCCGGATTTCGCCCGTGTCGTCGCCGATAAGGGTCGAAGTCACCGGCACGGTTTCGCCGGCCTTGGTATTCACGTCAACGGTTTCAGGAGCCTGCAGCACTATTGCCTCGACTATGTACTGGCTGTCAGGAGAAGGCTGCAGATCCTTCACCTTTGATTCAAACTTTGACAATTCAGGAAATGAGGGGTCGTCTTCAATTTTTCGGAGGTACGAGTCGTTCTTTGACAGCATAATAGAGTTGCCAAATATCCTAGAAGGCACGCATTCGATCATGGATCCGGAGGCAAGCTGATCCGAAGTAGCAAGCGAGTTGTCAATGGTTAGGATTAGGCTCCTTCCTCCCCTGTCGGCTGCAAGGCAGACAAAGCTCCCCTTCCCAGTCTCCCCGCCTACTGATATTATTCGAAGCGGCATGACTTCAACATCTTCTTCAGAGCCGGAAAACTGCAGTATCGTGCCCTCGTCTCCGTGAATCTCTAGATCGCCATTTCCATATTGGGGATTTCCTGGCTTTATCCGGACTCCGACTACCGTAGCTTTGGAGCCCGTCTTGAAGACCTTTGGAAGCCTAGCCTCATCTACGTTCCATATGACTGCCCTAAGGGACCTCGCACCTGACTCGCTCGATAACTGCAGCTGCAAAGACTTGCTCATCTCACCTCTCGCATTAACAAAGTCGCTAATTCTGGGATTGACATTCACTACGCCGGTTATGGCCGCGCTATCAACCGGCTCTTTGACATCGTCTACGGAAATTACAAGGGATCCTATGGGAGGTATTGAAGGGTCATTCTGAATATTTTCAATGACGCCATAGCTTCCAAGGTTGATTATTGGCTTGCCATCCAGGCCGGCCTTCACGTACGCCTTTGAAATTTTGATCATGTCCCCAGAATGCAGACCCATTTCGTCTGGCACGTTTACTAGCTTGTCCCAAAGTTTTACCTTCACCCTTGCATCCTTGTCATAGATAACGACGGTTCGCGTCGCGGTTTGCTCTGTGCTGTCACGCCTTTTGAATGTGTAGATGGGATAAACGTTCATTATCCGGCCGACTACTGTAACATCCTTTGCTCCAACGTAAAGATCTTTCAGCCCTGCCTGGTTCCTTGGGACACTGTCAAATGAAATTCCAAGGTCCGCAGCAACCAAAAAGAGTGCGCCTTGGTCTGTCAAGTAGCCTGCGCCGACTTTTCGCTTTTTCTCTTCCAACATCTCCTTAATCTGGTCTGCCCCGAGCTCTGGCTTTTGCTTCATGACAAGCTCCATCATTCCCTTAAAATCATGAGACAAGCTTTCCTCTGAAACCTCCGATGGAAAAAAGTAGAGCAAACTTGGCTATATATCTTCAGAGAAATTGATGGCAGTGTTTATCTTGACCGCACGTCAATTCATAATTTGTGAAAACGTTTAACCTCATCGTAATTGGAAGTGGCTCTGGGCTTGACGTCGCAAACGCCGCTGCTCAGAGCGGACTGAAGGTTGCCATAGTTGAGAAAAGCCGCATGGGAGGGACCTGCCTTAACAGGGGCTGCATACCATCCAAGCTACTGATTCATAGCGCAGACGTGGCAGAGACGATAAAGACAGCCGGCATTTTTGGAATAAATGTTCCTAGTTATACAGTAGATTTCGAAAAAATAGTAAGACGCTCAAACTCGATTGTTGATTCCGAATCAGATGGAATAATGAATGCGTTTTCTGGAGTTGATAATCCAAGGCTTTTTCACGGCGAATGCAGGTTTGAAGAGTCAAAGACTATTCAGGTAAACGGCGAAGTCATCAAGGCAGAAAAAATACTGATTGCCTCCGGAACCCGCCCAAAGATACCAAAGATAAAAGGTCTGGACGGAACGGGGTTTCTTACCAGTGATGAAGCGCTAAGGCTAACAAAGCAGCCAAAGGTGCTCACCATAATCGGAGGAGGATACATTGGGGCAGAGCTTGCACATTTTTACGGCGCGTTAGGAACAAAGATAAACATAATCCAACGAAGAAATACGGTTTTACCCGCAGAGGATGAGGAGATCGCCAGCAAGTTCAGTGAGGTTTTCAAGAGAAAATACAAACTATACCTCGGATATGAACCCGAGTCCGTAAATAAAAAAGGACAGACGTTTGTCGTAAGGGCAAGTAATATAGCAGGTGAGAATATCGAACTCGAGTCAGACCAGCTCCTGGTTTCTGTCGGGAGAACTCCTAATTCTGACACACTTAATCTTGGAGCTACTGGAGTCGAAATAGACGATAGGGGCTATGTCAAGGTTGACGAGTATCTCGAGACTACGGCCAAGGGGATATTCGCGCTGGGCGATGCTGTCGGGCGATACCTTTTCAAGCATAGCGCAAACCACGAAGCGCAATATGTGTACAATAACATAATGCATGATAACAAGATGATTCCCGTCGACTATACAGGGATGCCTCACGCGATATTTAGCTCGCCACAAATAGCAGGAGTAGGGTACACCGAGCAAGCTCTAAAGCGAGAAAAGATCCCATACGAAAAATCAGTTTACCACTACATAAAGACGGCCATGGGAGAAGCGATAGAAGATAAGGATGGGTTTGTAAAGTTCCTAGCGTCAAACGATGGCAAGATACTTGGCTGCCACATTATCGGGAGCCACGCCTCGGTGCTAATTCATGAAGTTCTTGTCGCGATCAGGCTAGGAGCTGGTGTCAGTGACATTGCAAGGGCAGTGCATATTCATCCAGCACTGTCAGAAGTAGTATCAAGGGCTGCTTCGTCTATCTGACATATACAGTAAATAAGCGTCTGCAGTCTGATTAGAAATAATGGATGGAGCCTGTATCAGCGTCTCCGACTTGAACAAGATATATGGGTCTGTCCATGCCGTGGAAGGGATATCCTTTGACGTTTCCTACGGCAAGGTATTTGGTTTCCTGGGACCCAACGGCGCAGGCAAGACCACCACGATAAAGGTTCTCACGACTTTGGTACACCCGACGTCAGGTGTTGTCAAGATATTTGGCAAGGACATAATCAGACATTCAAAGGAAATCAGGAAAAGAATAGGCGTGATACTTCAGGAACCTAGCTTTGAATCCAATCTGACAGTCGAGCGCGCACTAGAACTATACGGCATGATGTGGAGACTGCCAGGTGAAAAGCGAAGAGACAGGTCAAGGGAGCTAATTGAAAAATTTGACCTGTCGTCTTTTCGGAACAAGAAAAATGACGAGCTCTCAATAGGACAGAGGAGAAGGGTGCAGGTAGCAAGGGAGTTCATGCATGATATGGATCTTTTGTTTCTTGACGAGCCGACAGTGGGCCTTGATCCAGCTGCGAGAAGAACGCTTCTAGACTATGTCAAGAAGCACGTCCACGGCGGCCTCACCGTATTTTTCACGACCCACATAATGGAGGAAGCAGAGTACCTGTGCGATGAAATTGCCATAATCAACAAAGGCAGAATAATCGCCACGGATACTCCACAGGGATTAAAGCAGAAACACGGCGGCGTCAATGCGGTGGAGATAAAGCTAAAAGATGCTACGGCACAGTCAATAATCCACCTTCTAAGACCAATTGTTACAGATGGAACTGCAATAGAAACTCCCGCAGTGGACACCATCAGAGTCAGCTCATCTTCGGCGCAGGAACTGCTGGTAAAGATCATCGGGTCTCTATCAAAGACCGGGATCCAGATTGAAAGCGTATCTGTAAACCCGCCGAGCCTTGAAGAGGTTTTCCTCAGCGTTATTGATAATGAGAAAACTAGATCTTCATTCTAAGCATTGAAAGTGTCGCAAGCAGAAATGTCGCTGCCGTAACAGCCGCGATTATCCCTGCTTCGATATGCACAAAAGGAGTTATCTGGTTGAATATTCCGGCCCGCGTAATATCGACAATATACGTCAGGGGATTTGCGTAGAACGCCGCCCCGAGCGGACCAGGTACTCCTTGAGTAGGGTAGAAAGCGGTGCTCACAAATGAAAAGAATAGAAAGACGCTATTAACAATGACATTGAAGCCTTCGCTGCTCTTGAGCCGAGTAGAAATTATTATTGCTATTGAGCCAAAGAAAATTGCCCCGGTTATCAAAGCATAGAGTACATACAGAGCGCCAAAGAATGTAGGCTCTGCACTCCCGACAAGAGTCGGGGTGCCCGCGACGAGTATAAGGCCAGCGCTTGCAAGGCCCATGAGCATGATGGTTAGAATGCTGCCAATGATGTATTCCATCCTTGCAAACGGCATCACGAGAATCTGCTGAAACATGCCGTTTCGCTTGTCGTTCCAAATGATGCTTCCGGCGACCGTGCTGCTGTTCATCATGTTAAAGCCTATCATGCCCGCGGCAAGATACGCGGGATAGGGCACGTTTCCATCTCCGATGGGCACTCCCTGACCCCCAATTAGAGCAGAGTAAGAGTAACCCGCGATAAAGATGTAAATTAGAGGAAAGACGACCTGCCAGACAAGAAATACCTTGTCAATAGACGCAACGATATTTCTGTACAACAGGATCGCTACGGCATTCACCTACGCACTTGCGGAGGAACTGTATATTAAGTAATAATTCCTGGCGTTCTCTCGTGAATTGAATTGAGGAATCCCAAGTCCGTTTTCTAACTGACTTGACTCGTCAATTGGTAAATACCTCCGAAGCATATTTTCCGATACAATTGTTTGTAGCGACACAATGGCTTCAAAAGTTATTCGCTTCCCATTGTTGCCCGTCCTGAGTTACCCAGCGTGTGAGTATTAGACTTAAATTACTTCCAAAGGAAAGAATCAATCAAATGATGGCTGAAGACCAGATGGCAGAAAAAAAGCTGCGCGGATCAGGCGGCTATGCCATTGCGAGGGTGACAGATCCGGAGCAAAAAAAAGCCAACCTGGGAGGACCAGAGCTATTCCTCGCAGGGATTGGAAGGCTTGAGGCAGATAGGTTTGTAAAGTATTTTTGCAACAAATGTGATAAAGAGTACGATGGTTCTCCATCTATAATTTATGATAACCCAAATGAAGAACTTGGCGAAGGAGTTACTCTGGCCGAAAAAGGCGAATACAAATGCAAGACCTGTAGTGCGACAATAGCCCAATACCGCAGGTTCGATACGGCTCCCGAGCTGCAGAGTCAAGTTCCTGCACAACAACCCGCAGCAGCAAGTACTCCCGCTACAGCCCAACCTACTGTTGCACAACCTACTGTATCAAGCGACTATATCAGCATCCAGTCTCTTGTAGGGATGTCTGCGTATGACAGCGAAGCCATGTTGATAGGCACGATAGAGGAGATCGGGTTGAAGAGAATTGGGGGCAATGCGAGCGTCACCTTGAAGGTCGGCGGTAGGGAAATTTCATGGCATAGCGTTTCAAAGATTGGAGACATTATACTTGTAGGAGCTGCTGGCCAGCAAAAGACATCTTATGGCGGCAAGTGTCCGTCATGCGGCTTCCAAAACGAAGCCGACTCGGCGTTTTGCGGCGAATGCGGGACTAAATTCTAGCTCTTGAGTATGATCCTCGAGTCGACCACCCTGGCGCCTTTGCCTTCTTCTAGAACGAGCAGGGGGTTGATATCGAATTCCTTTATCTCTGGAAAATCGACTAACAGCTGAGAGAGGCGCTGGAGCGAGTCTGCGATCGCTTTCAGATCCGAGGGCTTTTCTCCCCTGACACCCTTCAGCAGCTTGATTGTCTTTATTGATTGTACCATGCTCATGGCTTCTCTTTCGTTTATCGGTGCTACTCTGAACACGACGTCTTTGAGCACCTCCACATAGATGCCGCCAAGGCCAAACATTATCACAGGGCCAAATGTCGGATCCTGGCTCGCGCCAAGAATAGTCTCCTTTGCAGATCTTACCATCTCTTGAACAAGGACTCCATTTATCTTGGCATCGGACTTGTATTTTTTCGCGCTCTCAATTATCGAACGAAATGCTGCGCGCAGTTCATCGTCGCTTTTTACCCCAACTTTGACGCCACCCGCGTCGGACTTGTGTATAATGTCAGGCGACGCTATCTTCATTACGACTGGGTAACCGATCTCTTTTGCGGCAGAAACGCATTCCTCTTCGGTTGTTCCAAGGATACTTTTGGGCGTCGGAAATCCATATGCCTTGAGCACTTCATAGCCTTCTTCTTCCAAAAGGTTCGCCCTTCCTTGCGCTCTGACGCTTTCAAAGATTGACCTGACTTTCGCCGAGTCTTTGGCAAACTGGAGAGTAGCGGCTTTTGTTGCCGAGCCATCAACCCATTTCTTAAAGTCGTACATCGCCTTTAGCGTCCTTATTGCAGGCTCGGCGTAGAGGTAGTAGGGCACGCCGCCTTCGGACATTATGGCTCTGTTCTCTACGCCCTCTGCAAGGCCCATGAGAGAGGCAAGGATGGTCTTGTCCAGGAACTTGGATGACATTTTTACCAATACCCTTGCCAGGTCGTCGTAATTCAGCGTGGCCGATGGAGTGCACATAGTGACTACCGAGCCCACTTCTGGATGAACAAGAACTTCTAGCAGCACATTTTCAAACCGCGCATAGTCTGCGTCGCCTACGATATCTACCGGGTTTCTCGGAGAGCCGTATGCGGGTATTACCTTGGCAATTGCGTCTCTTATGGACGAAATGTCCGCCATCTTTAGCCCGTACCGGGAACAAGAGTCAGTGGAGATTATCGCTGGACCCCCCGCATTTGACACGATTACGACTCCACCGTTAGGGAGTGGCTGTTTTGAAAAAGCAGTCGCGAGGTCGAAAAGCTCACCCATTGTATCGACTCGAATCACGCCGCATTGGGCAAAAGCTGCCTCATAATTTGCGTCCGATCCTCCGAGGGCTCCCGTGTGCGAAGCTGCTGCCTTGGCACCTTCGGCACTCCTTCCGGCTTTGAGCACAATAATCGGCTTTTTCTTCTCAGTCGTTATCCTTTTGGAGATATCCATGAACCTCTTTGCGCTACGTATGTCCTCCAAGTACATGATGATGACTTTGGTGTCTTCGTCTTCCGCAAGTAGTTCCAGAATGTCGCTTTCGTCCATGTCGACTTTATTGCCCATGCTGATTACTTTGGAAAAGCCGATATTCTGACCCTCAGCATCTTCTACCGTAGCCGCGCATATCGCGCCGCTCTGTGAAACGAGCGCAATGCCTCCAAATTTCGGGGTGATCTTTAGAAACGTGGAATTCATCATATTGTCTTTTGAAAGGCTCATTATTCCAAGGCAATTGGGCCCAATTACCCTGATTCCGTATCTCCGCGCGATTTCGCCGACTTCCCTTTCTAGACGGGCACCTTCCTCATCGACCTCCTTGAACCCAGCAGATACAATGATGGCACCTTTGATTCCCTTCCTGCCTACCTCTTCTACGACTGCTGGAGTGAATCGGCTAGGGGCTGCAACAACAGCCAGGTCAACGCTTTCAGGTATGTCAACTACGCTCTTGTAGGCCACAAGTCCCCCTACTGTGGGGTTTGAAGGAGTCACGGGAAAAATCTTGCCTTTGAAATGCTTTGCAATGTTGGTAAAAATGGTCTTGCCGATGCCAGGCTTTTCTGAAGCGCCAATAACTGCAATCGACTGCGGCGAAAAGAAGATCGAGTTGGACATACGAGGTGAAAGGCATGAGAACACGGTTATAAAGTAATCTCGAAATTCCCCGATGAACCGAGACTATAGACAGTGTTAAGTGTGACGAAAGTTTACGGCGTGATTAAATAAGCGCTGGAGAATTTTCCGACTAGTGTAGTTTGAGCAATAGATTTGTATAGTGAAAGCGAACCCTAATTCTAGTTGGTAGGGCTCAAAGACACAAAGATGGCAGCCGTATTTGTCTGAGTTGGAATTGCTGTTGGTGTTGCCATTTCCTTTGCTATCATTAGCAGTCAGAATCGAGGAAATGTGTTTGCGCGAGTGGTAGATGATGGCGAGAATCCATTTCTTGATCCAGAATATCTCAAGGCATACCAGACTAACCTCAGAACAGGAGCCCACTACAAGTCCGAGGTTGTAGTTGGGCAAGAGGCGTTCTTTGTTTCGGACGCCAAAGGCGGAAAACAGCCTTATACCTTTGAATGGAAGTTTGGGGATGGCGTCGTGCTCGCAACTCAGAACGCGACGCGTACTTTTGATACTCCAGGTTCGTACCACTTCGACTTGACTGTTACCGACGCCGACGGAAAGAAAGCAGGAAGCACTGATATGACTGTTAACGTCAGAGAATCATGAAACCTGATTCGCTTCGTAACCTTTAATTTCGATTTAAAGTCGCTATCACGTGTTGAGCATCGTAGACCCTGTGGTGGATTCAGAGATGGACAGCATGGTCGCTGACCTTCAAACCCTGATAAGGCAGCCGAGCGTTTCTGCAAAAAAACAAGGCCTAGTGGAATGTGCCAACCTAGTTTCTGCTGTCATGACGAAAGCAGGCATCAAGTCAGATGTTCTGTACCTTGACGATGACAAGTCCATCCCGCCAATCGTCTATGGACAAGTAGGATCAACATCAAACCCCAGCAAGACTCTGCTTTTTTACAACCATTACGACGTCCAGCCAGTGGAACCATTGGAATTGTGGGATGCAGATCCTTTCAGCGGCAAACTTGAAGGGAATTACATCTATGGAAGAGGTTCGGCAGACGACAAGGGCGAGCTAATAACTCGGATCAAGGCCGTAGAATATTTTCTAAAGAAAACTGGAGATGTGCCTTGCAATATCAAATTCATCGTAGAAGGTGAAGAGGAGATCGGAAGCGTGCACGTAGAACAGTACCTGCAAAAGTACCGAGACAGGCTCGCATGCGAAGGAGTGATCTGGGAGTTCGGCTATGTAGACGCGAAGGACAGACCCATCATAAGCCTTGGAATGAAAGGCCTGCTGTATGTTGAGCTTGTCTCCGTGGGTCCATCGCGAGACGCACACTCTAGCCTTGCTGTATTGATCGAGAACCCCGCTTGGCGACTTGTTTCAGCACTAGCCACCATGCGAGAGGCAAACGGCAAGATCTTGATAAAAGATTGGTACAAGGAAGTAAGAGGCTTTACGCATCAAGAGATCGAAGTAATTTCTCGCGAGCCCTTTGATGAAGAGGAGTTCAAAGAAGAGTATGGTGTTAGCCGATTCGTTGCAAATGCACAGGGCAGTGATATCAAGAGAGCCCTAGTGGGACTGCCTACGTGCAACATCGCTGGTCTAAATTCTGGATACATTGGCGAAGGAGCCAAGACAGTGCTTCCTGCGCGTGCGATAGTCAAGATCGACTTTAGGCTGGTGCCAAAGATGGTGCCAGAAATTCAGCTGCAGCGGCTGAAGGATCATTTGTTGGATCATGGCTTTGGCGACATTAGAGTCAACTTTATTCATGGTGAGGCTGCTGCAAGGACCGCCATAAGTGATCCCATTGTGAAGCAGGTCGAACGGGCAGCGACGGAGGCGTTTGGTTCAGCAATAGTCAGCGTGTCCTCTGCTGGGACGGGTCCGATGCATTCATTTGCAAAAGTTCTTGGTTCTCCGTGCATATCAGTGGGTGGCACCTACATGTTTGCTCGCATCCACTCTCCAAACGAATTCGCGAGAGTGGATCTACTGAACAAGACTACCAAATGCATATGCAGGATAATGGAGAATTTTTCTTCTTACTAGTATATGTCGTAGACACCGCTTGGCTAGTACGTATGAAAAATAGCGGTCGGAACGTCAAGAGCTTTTATACCTTTGTAATAACTAGCGCCACTAGAACCAAAGCTATTTTAGCACAGACAACCAAGGTTCTGTAGTGGATTCAGACACAAAGAATTTCTTGCGCACCCAGATGGTATGGATAGCGATATCTCTAGCAATCAGCTTCGCACTTTCGATTTTCTTGCCATTCCCATACAGTCTCGTCGCAATAATCGGCGTTTTTCTAGCCATGAATTACTTTATGAGACAACGGCAAATGAGACGTATGGGCATGCGGGGAGGCGGATTCTTTGGAAGAGGTCAAGGATCCATGTTCGGACAGCGAGGCATCAGGTACGTCTGCATTATGTGCGGAGCGAAACATAATGGAGGGTCCTGTCCCAACTGTGGCTCTAAGCTAAAGAAAGCATCGTTTGAAGACTGATCGACAAACGTTTGTAAAATAATCAATCAAATCCCGATGTGCAGAATTAGTCAATCCCTCGTACGAGCAGATGTAGTCCAGCATTCCGCTATCGATGGCAACAATGATAGTCAGAAGTTGCTGACCAGATTCGCAAGGAATTACTGCCATATTTAAAAGACTCAAACGACGCATACATATCATGACAACAGATTCAGGAAAAACATCTGTTGACGTATTTGGGAGGGTCAAGGAAGCAGTGATGAGATGGCCCGGCGTTCTGTCTCAGCCGCACCGATTTGGAGGAATTGAATTTCGGGTTGGCGGAAAGGAAATGGGTCATATGCACGGCTCGAGGCTTGCAGATTTTCCGTTTCCTATGAGTACGCGCGACCGTCTTGTCAAAGAGGGAAAAGTCGAAACCCATCACGTATTGCCGAATTCTGGGTGGGTGTCGTACTGGATTAATGGTAAATCGGATATCGATCCAATAATCGAACTATTTCACTTACAATATGAGAGGCTCGCGAAACTTGCAGACTCACGTCTATCGGCTACGAAGTCAGAGTGAGCAATAGTCAAAAATCCATCTAGATACTATCTCATAGGGGGAGTAAGCCTGCGAAGCCTCTCGGGGGAGAGGACAGAATGGTTGGCGTGCTCCGCAGGCAAGACTACTAGTATCTCGGCAGGTAATAAGCCAGCAAGCACCTCTGGGGGAGGGGGGTCATCCTTCAAAAAAATGCGTTCGGCATTAAATTAAATAAACTGAGGCGAGCTATTAACGCTCCATGAGAGTCGACCACATAGCAATTGCGGTGAACAGCGTTGAAGAGGCCCTTAAGAATTATCAAAAGATTCTGAACATTGACGAAGTAGAGATTGAAGAAGTTCCAAACGAGAAGGTCAAAGTCGCGATGCTCATGCTGGAAGACACCCGCCTTGAACTCATGGAGCCCACTTCGCCAGAGAGTCCCATTTCCAAGTTCCTTCAAGAAAGAGGGGAGGGGATTCATCATGTCGCGATTACAGCCGATGATATTGAGAAGGACGTTGCAAGGGCCTCGTCAAATGGCATGAGGATGCTCGGCGGCTTGCGGACGGGTTCCTACGGGCGGAGGATTGCCTTCATTCATCCAAAGTCACTTAATGGCGTGCTGACAGAGTTTTGCGAAGCCCCGCCCGAGAACGGAAAAGAAGAATAGCTACTGGCTCGGCGAGTTTGGATTGACGAGCCACTGCCCGGAACTTCGAAAGAGGCTAGAGGACAGCGTCATGCGCAATCGCTGCGACGCGCTGTTATTGTCTGGTGGCCTTGATAGCAGCATACTGGCGGGCATCCTCCGACCGCGCTATGCAGTCACGTGTTCATTCGGACAAGATGCGCCCGACACCGTCTATGCAAACGAAATCGCGGAAAAATTCTGTTCCACCCATGTGAATGTGTCAATCTCCATTGAAAAAATGCTTGACTTTGTTGAGCAAGTGGTGCAGATCTTTAGGACTTTTGATCCGATAGAAATTCGCAATTCAACAGTAGCGCTTGCCGGGATAGAGCACGCAAAAGTGGACGGCTACAGCGAAATCATGACAGGCGACGGAGGGGACGAGCTCTTCGCGGGCTACAACTATTTGTCAAGATACTTCTCTGACCTACCGAGACTAGATTCCGAGATTCGACGGCTATGGAAAGTGATGCATTTTTCGGCACAAAAGATTGGAGAGTACGTTGGTGTAGAAATAAAGAATCCTTACCTGGATCCCGAATTCATGGAATATGCAAAATCTCTGCCGGTGGAGGTCAAGGTTGGAGAGCACGAAGGAAGAAAGTGGGGCAAGTTTATTCTCAGAACGTGCTACGCGCCTATACTGGGAAGCAGAATTGCGTGGCGGACAAAACTTGCGCAGGAACAGGGCGCTGCCACCGACAGGTTCGAAAGCTACATCAACGAAAAGATTGATGACTTGACATTTTCAAACAAGATTACTATTGCCAAGAATGAAGGCGTCAGCTTGCGAAGCAAAGAGCACTCGCATTACTATGCGCTCTACAGAAGTTATTTTGCTGCTCCAAGGGATGACATTTGCACCCTGCGTTGCCCCAGCTGCCATGCCTGCATGGAGGTTGATCGTAGGTTCTGCAGAACCTGTGGGGCATTTCCGGTTACGCCAATTTCACTTTGAGTACTTGCCTGGTTTCTTGACAAAGATCCGCTTGCATCCTTCACAGCAAAAATGATAGGTCCTTCCATTGTGCTCATGGCTGACTGCAAGTTCTTGGTCCATCTCGATGCCGCAAACCGGATCTACTGGCACGTACGCCAAGCGGGGAGTAGCGTATTTATTATTACCGATGTGGTAAGAAATAACTGACTGACCAGTCAGTTATATTTATTAGGCAGGCTCTGGCTTGTATTAATATTTGGCATACAAGGACTCTACTTCTGTGAGCAATGCCGGTAGAGATGATCCTGCCGAAGCGGTCATGAAGGTTGAGAACCTGACAAAGATATTCGAGTCTGCAGCAGGGAGGGTTGTTGCGCTCATGAACGTAAACATTTCCATCCGAAAAGGCGAGTTTGTCGCAATCGTTGGCCCATCGGGCAGCGGCAAATCTACACTTCTGAACATTATTGGCGCCCTAGACAGGCCATCATCGGGAAGGGTCATGATAAGAGGCGTTGACATATTTTCACTACGCGATTCTGAAATTGCAACATTGCGGAATTACCTGATTGGTTTTATCTTTCAGTCGTATAACCTGATTAGCAGGTCGACTGTAATCAAGAATGTAGAGCTTCCAACGATAATTTCTGGAATGTCAGCTGCGGAAAGGAGGCGGAGGGCTATGAAAATGCTTGAAGTCCTCGGAATTGGTGACAAGGCTGATTTCAAGCCAAGCAGCCTTAGCGGAGGACAGCAGCAAAGGGTTGCCATAGCACGGGCGCTGATGAATGACCCGGCGATAATCCTGGCAGACGAGCCCACCGGCAACTTGGACACCAAAACCGGCAAGGAAGTCTTTGAACTACTCAGGATGCTCTCAAGCAAGTTTAGAAGGACAATAATAATGGTAACGCACAACCCTGAACTTGCAGAGGCTTCGGACAGAGCCATTTTCATCCGGGATGGGATGGTGGAGAAGGAGGTATCGTATTGATGATGCGAGTATTTACGTTAGTTTTAATGGCCGCCGTGCTACTCAGCCAGGCGGCTGTGAGTGCATTTGCGCAAGAAAGAGGACCTACGAAAGAAGAGATTCTGGATGCCAACTATAGCGGGCCGATAGTGCAGGACGCGTTCTGGACGGATAGGACTACTCTCCCGCCGGCAGGTGAGAGCCTCGACAAGGTCGAGGTCGCACCGGGAGACGGTGCTTCCGTCCTTGCAGTGGTCTTTGTCAACAGAGGGTTATCAGAAATAACTTCGGTTACAGGCACGCTGGAAGCGCCTCCCGGCTTTAGGGCATCCACTGGCGAGACACAGGCTGTTGCCACACATGATTCGATAGTAGAACCAGGCGCTTCCTTTACCTTATTCTTTGAAGTGGACATAATGCCCACTGCTGGTGTGCAAGGGTACAACGCACCGCTGACTGTGGCATATTCCAAAGTCCTCGAAGTTGGCCAATTCCGGACTGTTGAGCTATCCGTTCCATTCAGAGTTACCGGGAAAGTAATACTTGACGCGATGGCAGTGGACAGGGAAATAGTGCCTGGAAGCGCAAACCAAGTCAGGATCTCGATAACAAACAAGGGCACCGCCGGCGCGACTGGAGTAGTTGTCAGCATCACTCCTTTAAACGGCGCAAATGGAAGCACTTCCGCCGTCAGCATAGGACAGAACACCTTTGAGCTGGGCTCCATTCCCGCAAACTCGTCTGCTGAAATTCGTCCCACAATATACCCGGTCAGCGCCGCAGGCGATGAATCACAGGCGATTAACGTTCAGATCTCTTTTGGCAATTCATACGGCGTAAGGCAAACCACTACAATCCCTGTAGGTCTGGTTGTGCTGCCGCGAGCCTTAGAGTCTGACATCAGCGTCTCACTCGGGCAAACCACTTCTACCATTATCACGGCAGGCAAGCTTCATGACTACAAGTTTGTTATTTCCAATACCGCCAATGCGCCTCTGTCAGATGTCCTTATCACTCTGAGCTCCCAGTCCGAATCAATCAAAATCCTCGGCGAGTCAGAGTGGACCGTCAAGCAGATGGATGCAGAATATACCCAAGAATTCGCTACTCAGGTTTTTGCCCCGACCAGCCTCATCGGCGATTCTACCAATTTCGAACTGAGCCTTCGCTACCTCTCAGATGGCCAGACAGAGACTGACTCTGTCGATCTTGGTGCATACATTGATGGCGAAATCAGCATAAGGGCCTATGAACTAGAAGTCAATTATATCGGGGGCACTCCGAACATCGTCGGCAACCTGCTCAACGAAGGAAATACTGTCGCGCTTTTCACGACAATCGAAGTTGTTGACTCTGGCGGACTTATTGTGGACCTGCCTCCACAGCAGTACTTGGGCGACTTGGACGAAAATTCCCCGCTTCCCTTCAGCATACCGGTAGACGTAGGGACCGCGGGCGCGGGCAGTTATCCAATTGCGATCAAGGTCACGTACAAAGATAACCTCCGGCAGCTGCACACGCTTGACTTTAGCTCCGACATCCAGTTCGTTCCCGAGGTGGCTACGGACGAGTCTACCTCAAGCCAGGGGATGGACATGGTCATTCCAGTCGTTGTCGGGATAGCCGTTGCGGCCGCAATCGTGGGAGTGGTCCTAGTCAGGCGTAGGAGAAGGAGCGCACTCAGGCATGCTATCACTGCCAGAAAACAGGACGACATCGAATCGCTCCTTGACAGCCACCGCCAAGAGAAAAAGGCTAGTGGATAGGAAATGAACCTTCTCCAGGTCTTCTCGCTTTCTTTTGACGCGCTGCGCGAGAGAAAGACAAGGTCGGCCCTTACTGTTCTCATGGTAGTAGTCGGAAGCAGCCTGATGGTGGCGCTCAACGGGCTGGGAGCAGGATTTGGAGCGTTCATAAATGAGCAGTTCAGCCAGCTTGCGCCCAACATTCTCTTTGTGTCGAGTGCTCAGGCTGAAAATTCGGGTCCACTTGGAGGAGGGCCGCCGCCTGCACCCAAGATAACGCTCAATGAAGCAGTGGTCAGCAGGCTAAGATCGCTTCCCTTTGTTGACGAGGTCATTCCGTCGTACCAAGCGCAAGTGACTCTGGAATCCAGAGGCAAGTCAGTTGACACTACTGTCTTTTCAATAGACCCGCAGAAACTGTATGTAATCGCACCCACTGTCGAGTTTGTAGAAGGATCTTCAATCAGGCAGAACGATCCGTCTGCAATCATACTTTCAGACAGAGTTGCAAATCCACCCGGGGATGAGTCGCCATTCGCAGTGGTCGGACAGACAATCCGCGTAACGTATTCTTTTGTGGACACGGACACGGGCAAGCAGGAAGAAGATTCAAAGAGTTTTGTTGTCAGCGCCGTGATGGAGCCGACGGGCAACCCTACAATCGACAATGCGGTCGTCTTTAACAGGATATCTGGAGATGCACTCTTGCAAAAGTCCGGCAAGTACGATACGCTTCTAGTTGCAGCCGAGTCTGGCAGCCATGTCGGAATAGTCGAGGAGGAGATAAGAGACCTGTATGGCAAGGACATCGGCATCACAACGGCTGCCGCGATACTTGAAACTATTCAGGAATTTACCGCCGGGTTTACATCCTTTATCCTGAGTATTGCACTCGTTGCCCTGCTAGTCGGGGGAGTAGGGATCATTACGACACTGTACACCTCAGTTATGGAAAGAATACGGGAGATAGGCACCATGAAGGCCATCGGAGCTCAGGGTAGTTTTATCCTCGCCCTCTTTTTGTCAGAGGCAATGATAATTGGAATCTTGGGCGCAACGCTCGGCATGGGTCTCGGAATGGTTGGAGGATACGTGCTTGTTGCCGGATTTGCGTCGCAGGACCCTGGTTCTTCGGGGCTTTCGCCAGTATTCAGACCTGCGGACCTTGCATCGGTGTGGGGCTTGTCAGTTGGACTTTCAATACTTGCTGGAATTTACCCGGCGTGGAAAGCATCTCGGCTTCCTCCAATAGTTGCACTCAGAAGAGAATAGCATTAGTGGGATTCAGAGTCCGCAACATTACCTGGAAAATGGGCAGGGGGTGATTTGAACACCCGACCACCTCGATGTCAACGAGGTATCATAACCGAGCTAGACCACCTGCCCGTAATGCAAACTTCCTTTATTGCCCAAATATATGTTATAGATTCTGGTCTTCACATTTTTTCTACAACCCTCATATGCGATACATGTACTGATATTGTATGGACACAGACCATGATCTCAGTAGGCATATGGAAGAAGAATTACGGCTGCTAAATGAAATACTGGACGCAATTAAGGAAAACAATACCATGCTCAAGGAGCACAACTCTGTAGTTAGCAGCATTGACGACAGAGTAAGAAGGATTGGCGTAAATACGTCAAACATGAAGTAGACAGATAAGGTTAAGAGAAACAGTTTTTGCGTATAGAATGGTATTGGACGGCGATTCGTTCAGGACTATTCAAGGCGATGCATACGAAACGATCAAAGGCCTTTCCGCAAAGTTCAGAGCCATTATTACATCACCGCCATATTTTGGGCATCGCCATTATGGCAATGATAGCCACGAGATTGGCCAAGAGAAAACGGCCGACCAGTATCTTGACTCTCTTGTAAAAGTTTTCACTGCTTGTAGGGAACTGCTTGCCCAAGACGGGAGCCTGTGGATCGTCATTGGAGACACGCGACGACGCCGTGAAAAACTGCGCATTCCGCATCGCCTGGCAGAGAGGTTGGTTTCTGTGGGCTATGTATTCCGCGAAGACGTTATCTGGTACAAGAAGAACAATGTTAGTAGCAGCTCGCGGGATAATTTTTCCTCTGCGTACGAGTATGTTCTCTTTTTTTCAAAGAACCCCCAGTCGTTTGCAAACCTTGACGCAGTGCGTGTTCAAGGAAACGAGGCGGCTACCGGCCGCAACAAGGTCCCGCCAGTTGGCATGACGCAGCACAAGCCTGACAGGCCAAATAGAGCAGAAATAACTCGGATTGCCCAAGTAATCCACGATGCGTCATCCACTACGCCAATATCCGAACTTCCCACAACTTCACAGATATCATGGGCGCATGGTTACGACCCGGAGAAATACTGCCCGACATGCTATCGCAAATTCAAACGGCACGCGACCAGGCGGAGGATAGGCGATCATAGACATTACCCGATTTTTGCAGTATGCAACCCGCGCGGGAAAAATCCTTCTAATGTGTGGGAAATTGCCACTAGGGCGCACTATGGAAACGAACACTTTGCCATTTTCCCGGAGGAACTTGTCGAAATAATTATCAAGTTCGCAACCGAAAAAGGCGACTATGTGCTTGACCCGTTTGCAGGGAGGGGCACAACAGGGATTGCAGCAGCAGCTCTTGGCAGGAAATTCGTTGGAATTGACCTCTACATGAAAAACGTGGAGAACGCAGGGAGGAATATCGCCAAGGCCAGCAACACAAATCTAATAATGGGAGTCGTTCGAAAAAAGAGATCAATTGACTGACGACTTCGCATTGACTGGCCCGCAAAAGGAGGGACTGTACAAGGCGATCTTCTCAAGACGTGATGTGCGATCACACTTTCTGCAACAGGCGATTCCAAATGACGTCCTTGCCCGGATACTAGAGGCCGCACACCATGCCCCGTCAGTCGGCTTTTCGCAGCCATGGAATTTTATCCTGATAAGGGACAAGGAAACGAGGCTAAAAGTAAAGGAATCCTTCCTCCGGGAACAAGAGCGCTCTACGGCCATGCTCGATGGAGACAGGGATCGACAAAAGAAATACTCATCTCTGAAACTTGAAGGGATAATGGAATCGGATGTCAACGTCTGCGTCACCTATGATCCTACCCGCTTCGGCCCTTTTGTTTTGGGAAGAACATCGATTGAAGAAACCGGTGTCTACAGCGTGGCATGCGCGGTGCAGAATCTATGGCTGGCGGCACGCGCAGAAGGCGTTGGAGTCGGATGGGTTAGCATTCTAGCAAATTCTGATTTGGAGAAAATGCTCGGCATGCCTGCCCACGCAAAGCCTGTCGCCTATCTATGCCTTGGCTATGTCGGGGAATTCGCCGACAAGCCCGATCTAGAACGGGTAGGATGGCTCCCAAGGTTGGCCCTCTCCGAAGTTGTGTGCTATGAGAAGTGGGGAGAGCTCAACGCCCCGGATTCCTGGCATGAATTCCAGAAACACATCAGAGAGCAAAATGAGATAGATCGTGAAGACAATATATAATCGGGATTCATTCGTAATCCAGTTATCGGCAGGCAAACTTGTTGAAACTTGTACCTGGCAACAGCGAGGGTGGATTTTGCCGTGCTTACGGATGTAGCTCATTGTTCTTTAGCATACGGAATCACAATACTGCAAGGTACCTGTTTATCATACTGATATTTGCAGGCTTGCTTTCTACGGGATGGTTCGGAATTCCGCTAGCTCCACGCTATTTTCTGGACCAGACAACAGACATTGTGCACGCATTGTTCACACTGTTCAGCGCCCTTGGGACGATCTGGGGGATAATGGCCTACAGGGAATTCACCCGATCAATTGATACGGTGATAGAAGCGCGGATGGCCGCACGCAAGCTGGACCCGATGATTGGAGATTACGAATATCGGTCCTATAACCCGATTACGAAAAATTACGATGAAGGCTTTGTCCCGTCCGGCCCTGTCGACTTTTGGG
>DASYRH010000124.1:0-7293 GCA_036004585.1 Nitrososphaera sp.
AAAGAAGGCAGAACCCACATTGATGGTTCATCTTAAAGACTTGAAACGTAGCGACCTTATAGAAAAGAAGAGTGACGGTTCTTATCAAACCACAGACAAAGGCATTGAACTTCTACAACTAATACCCAATGTTAGACCGACCACAGCCCGACACGAGCCGTTTATCGAACCCCGCAGAATGATAGAGATGGGATTGGCTGGCGCGCCGAAGTGGATCAACCTTACGGGGGCATTCATTGGAGAGGTAATAGCTAGAGGTATTCCAAGCAAGGATGATGCTGCCTACTATATGGCCATAGGAGAAGCGCTTAGAGGGTCAGTCATGATCTGGTTGCCTACCAAGATTGATGTTGATAAAGATTTATTTTTCAAAATTAATCAAGTTGTGGATTCAGTGATTGACAAGAAGGCAACTATTTCAGAGGACGGCAAGCTTCGGATAATGATTGATGTGGACTTTCCTCGAGCACTTGACTTACGAATTCGTGAAGAAAAGAATGTTAAAGTCAGAGAACGTCTGATCCAAAACAGAGAAAAAATAATCAAAGATGTGGTCAAGAATTGGGAATCTATATTCAATTACCAAAAATAACTTAGCGTAGCACTAAGTAATGTTTAATAAATAGTTGTTTTATGTAAAGCTGGCAAAATGCCAAACCTCAACACCAATGGACTCGCGGTGCTCATAGTGGGTATCGCAGTTTGCGGGTTACTGGCTGCAGGAACGAAAGTACCGGCATCGACATTGCCACCACAGGACGAGGTCAAGAGACCTCTTGACGACATCGGAAACACGATGCTGGCATTAGCGATTCTGTTTGGAGTCGCTCTTGTCATCGGAGTGATTTTCGCAGGTGGTAAAATGCCGACAGCCTCATTGAGATGGTAAAGGAAAGGTAGTGCAGGGTACGTCTAAGCTTGACCAGCCAACGTATCCAGCACCTACGACCTTTCCCATCCTTCCCCCTCTTTTTTTGAGGGCTAACGGAAAATTGGCAATATCCCGTATAAGAGTTTGTACGTAACATCAGTGGATTTGTTACGTAGAAGGTCTATAACAGGGCACTGGTTCTGAAGTTGATCGCATGACAAGATTGGGAGCTTATCCCGCCGTTGTACCACCTGCTGATGACACCAAAGTATGGCGGTACATGGACTTTGCAAAATTTGTAAGCATCCTTGATAGGAAAGAGCTGTTCTTTTGTAGAGCTGATAAATTTGACGACCCGTTAGAGGGTACCACACCGGCTTTCAATCGCAAGATAAGAATGGAGTTATACCAAAAACACTATCCTGATACCAAGAAAGAGCAACTTGAAGACATGTTTTCGCAATTCGATGCATTTCTGACTCAGAGACGCTCAAAGGTTCTCGTTAACGCCTGGCATATGAACGAGGTAGAGTCGGCCGCAATGTGGGATCTATATTCCCAGAGGAATTCGGGTATAGCAATTCAAACGAATTACAGAAGATTGTCTGATAGTCTAGACAAGTCCAATTCGGATGAGATATACATTGGAATGGTGAAGTATATCGATTTTAACAGAGAATGGATGGATGAAGGAAATTTGCATTATCCTTTCCTTCACAAGCGCAAGAGCTTCGAGCATGAAAAGGAATTGCGCGCTTTTACTGAGTTACCAGTAGAAGGAGTAAGGCATGTCATTCCTGATCACGGTGAGCCATATGATGAAATCGTGAAGGATAAGAGCGACCCAAAACAAAAGACGGAAAACGGTAAGTATGTCACAGTAGATGTCGATAAGTTAATTGAATTTGTGTATGTGTCGCCGCGAGCACCTAAGTGGTTAGGAGATTTGGTAAAAGGCGTTGTTGCCCGATATGGCTTACGTCAAGATCAGATCATAAATTCAGATTTGTATTCGGTAACTTGAGATTACAGTTTGACATGTGCGGATAAGGTAACAGCACCGATCACAGTAATTCAGAATGCATACAAACAAAGTGTTAATTGAATTGCCAAGTAACGAGTAAAAGAAATCATGTGCCTATTGACGATAAAGACTTACTACAGACGAACGCAACGGTAATCGCGGGTATTCTCATTCTATTCACTTTTGTCAGTTTCCTTAAGGAAGATACACCAGAATCGTTTTACAAATATTATGTGCTTGTTACTATCGCAGCATTCGCCTCGTCGTCTATCCAATTGATACTTCATACTGACAGTGAAAAAAAGACGTATCAAAGGTACGTTAAATCTGCTAAATACATGACCATAATCGGATTTCTCATGTTATTGCTGACTTTTGTATTCTTGTACTACAACTAGGACTAATGCGTGGAGCCTCAAGAAAAATCATCCGCCGAATTGTTACAGTGAGAGAAAACGCGGGCATCCGCCATGTATGATACAGCGCCAATATGGAGAATGTTTATATATAAGAATAAAATATTTATATAAGGTTGCGAAGGCAGCCAAAAAAGTTTTGGTGAAAAAAATTGGTCAAAGATGTTTCAATGTTTGGTGACCGCTGCCCACGTTGTGGCAGGGGGTCAATGGTAACCGACAACTCTAGCGGCGAGATGTTTTGCGGAAGCTGCGGCTATGTCGTAAGTGAGAGAATTGAGGAATTAGGTCCAGAATGGCGTGCATTTTCAAAGGAAGAACATGAAGATAGAAGCAGGGCGGGCATCCCCACGTCTCTTGCTATGCATGACATGGGCCTGGCAACGATAATCGGCCCTGTTGACAAGGACGCGTCAGGCAAACCTCTCTCGGCATCCATGAAGAGCACCATTGAGAGGCTGAGGACTTGGGACAGCAGGAGCCAGGTACACGAGCCTGTCGACAGAAACTTCCGCCAGGCGTTCTCTGAGCTCGACAGACTCAAGGACAAATTGGCAGTCGGAGACGCTGTAATCGAAAAGGCGGCCTATGTGTACAGAAAGGCACTTGAAAAGGGACTTGTCCGCGGTAGGTCAATCTCGGCTCTGGTAGCTGCTGCACTTTATGCTGCATGCCGTGACACTGAAACGCCGAGGACTCTGAAGGACATCGCTAATGCAAGCAACATCAAGAAAAAAGATGTTGCAAGGTGCTACAGGCTGCTTATCCGCGAGCTCGATCTCAAAATGCCAGTAGTCGACCCAGTGAAATGTGTTGCCAGGATTGCAAGCAAAGCGGGATTGTCAGAGAAGACAAAGCGCAAGGCACTTGAAATCCTAAAGAAGGCCGAGGAAGGCAAGATTTCCGCAGGCAAAGATCCAATGGGCCTGGCTGCTGCAGCACTCTATGTGGCATGCGTCATGAACGGCGAAAACAAGACCCAGAAAGATGTCGCAGAAGCAGCTGGTGTTACAGAAGTTACGATAAGGAATCGCTACAAGGGCCTAAAGACTCATCTCAGGCTTTGAGCGACCCGACCAATTTCTTTCTTTCTTCTATCAATTCTTTTAGCGTAACCGCAACATCCAAAGCTTTTGCGCGAGTCCCGGGCGATTCCAACATGCCAAGGCACATTGATATTTCGGAATCAATCGACAGCAGCTGGTCAAGTTCATTCTTTCTCAACACTCCGTTTGGAGTCAAGGTATCAGCATAGCCGCCGTGAATTGACATGATCTTGGACAATAGCGCCACAATATCTTCTTCCTTTGCAAACGGACCCGAACGGATTATCTGAACGCTTGTATTGATGTTGTGTTTGACGATTCTCTCCAGGGCACGCATTTCGACATAACTGGATCTCCCCGTAGCCATACCCTTCTGCACAATTGACGCTATCCTCACGGTTTCGTCCAGGCGATTCTCAATTCGCTTGTGTCGCCCTCGAGAGTTGTTCTTGTGCATCGAGCACGATCTACCCCGGCCGGTTTAAATGCGTTCGTACGAAATTATAAAGTGATAACATTCACTTGTCTATTACTGAACTTCAATTGCTTCTTCGTTAAAGCCCATCTTTACCAAGTAACCTTTAATGTCATCGCGATGGTCGCCCTGCAACATTATGAATCCATCCTTTGCGGTGCCGCCGCAGGCAAAAGTGCTTTTCAGTTCTTTAACGATTCTCTGCATGTCTGAAAGTTTTGGGTTGAGACCTTCGATAAGAGTTGTGGTCTTTGAAAATCTTCTCGTTTCGAGGCGGACAACAATTCGAGCGTCTTCTTTTTCTAGTTCACCACACGCGCAGAGGTCGTCGGGGAGACCGCATTTTTTACAGATAACCGCCATCGAGTATCAGATTTTTCGCAATTCCTATTATTAAGCCTTATTGTGTCTCACGCACGATGCGCAAAAAAGAAATTTGACATTGCTGCTAAGGTATACCAGATGAGCTCCGACGATTCAGCCAAGATCAGGCACGCGGCTTCCCTACTCGTGAAGGGAGGTACCTTGACAGGCGAGCCATGTGAAAAATGTGGAAGCATAATGATTAGGTTCGGAGACAAGACTACTTGTATCAGCTGTGGTGCCGAAAAATCAACTGCACAAGTTTCACAAGAAACGGCAAAAGAATCCCCCAAACAGTTATCGCCTGCACCTTCAGACCTCCGGTCTTGCATTGCGGTCATTGAGCGGAAGATAGTCCAGCTCTCTACGGAAATCGGGGCAGAAAATGACATCATGCTTCAAAAGCAAAAGGCGGATTTGCTTGAAACTTACCTACGAATCCTTGAAAGAGTCAAGAGCATGAGCCTCTAACCATCGGAATGTATTTAAAAGCATCAACTCAATATTGGATTGGCAATGAGCAGTAAGAAGAAGAATGCCCCGCTGCCGGCTTCAAGCGCAGGCCTGCTTAGGTTTTTTGAAGACGAGACGAAGGGCATCAAGGTAAAGCCGGAAATTGTGCTGGCTGCGACTGGCGCAGTTATCGGGGCTTCAATTCTGATAAGAATACTTTTCCCTGTCGGTTGAAGTCTAGATGCTTGAGGGCACTCAAGAAGACAATGTTTCAAACATCCATAGGCGTTGGTCATTCACTCAGCTGAGCCCTTCTTCGTTCAAGCAGTCGTTCATCGGCTCTATGATCTGTGGGATCCTCCTCATAGCGGTAATCCATGTTTACTATTTGCATTCAGACGCATCCGTTCTTGTGCTGCATCTCGCATTCGGCGCTGGAGTTCTTGCGCTGCTCCATCTTGCCGATTATCTCGGGCTCCGCGGAACGCCAGTAAACAAGCATTCAAAGGTAGCGCATGTTGCCCTTTTTGCAAACTTTCTTTGGCTTCTTACAGCCCTCCTTGGGATAGCCGCTGACTTTGTATTTTCGAAGGGCGGCTCCAGCTTGGATTACATCGTGGCGGGAACATTCCTTGTCGCGGGTTTACGGGTAGGGATATTCACTTCAGTATTTGGCGCGACCCTGGCAAGAGCGGTTCTGATTTCATTTATCATGCCATTGGCATATCTTTTTGCTGTCGTCCCGGCATCGTTCCATTCGAGCTTATTTTCGAGCTACTCTGGAGCTGTATTTGGCGTCGCCATCTACGCGCTGGGGGTTATCTGGGTTGTAGTGACAGACAGGGCAGGAAGGCCGATTGTCCCGAGTACCTTTGGGTTGCTCCAGGCATTTCTTGCTGCCTGGACTGAAAAAGATCCAACAAGGATCGAGCAATTTATTGAAGCCAGGGCGCAGGACGAAACAGTTGCGACAAGCGCGATCAAGTTCAGTCAGTCAGGCAGTGGATCCTTTGCTGGCGCGATCGTGCTTCCGGACATCCATCCTGGGCCATTTGGCACGGTAGGAGGGAGTAACCTCCCGTTCGTTCTGTACCTGCACTATTCAAGCAAAGCCTTGGTGATGCATGGCGTCTCAGATCATTCACTTAACATTCCATCAAAGCAGGAGGTTGAGAGGTATCTGAACGGAATTTCCAGGATGCAGGGCATTCATCATGGGGACGCATGCACCAAGCCTAGCCAAGTGAAGGAAGGAAGATCGACTGCCACGGGAATAGCATTTGGAAGAACTGCGGTTGTGATGCTTTCACTTGCACCTTACGGAATGGAAGATCTTCCCCAGTCCGTCAAAACGGAATTGGAGGCCCATGGAAAAGAACTCGGATTTTCTAGCGTGCTTGTAATTGATTGCCACAATGCGATGGGCAGGCAGCTAAGCCTCGAGGACAGGAACTCTCTCGTATCGTCTGCAAAGCAATGTCTTGAGGAACTGAACAAACAACCGCAACAAGAGTTTAGAATAGGATTTTCAGATCTCGTGGATGTAGGCATTTCTCTTCCGTCTGGTGAGCTTGGACAGGCAGGCATTGCAGTCATGGCTCTTTCTGTGGGCGACAAGCACTACGCGATCGGCTGGGCAGATTCAAACAATATGCAAAACAACTTGCGCGACCAAATTCTTGCCAAGGCCAGCGATGGACCGACAATTCTAGAGGTCTGCACGTCCGACACTCATTCAACATCAGGCAAGCGGACCAAGGAAGGGTACTTTGCCCTTGGCGATATTGGGGGAGTCGATAGGATTGCCTCTGCTTTTGAAGCCGTTTCAAAAAAAGCTCTAGAGCGTGCGAGGGATTCTTGCACCTTTGAATATGGAACTACTAGCACTCAAGTAAAAGTGATGGGCGAAAAGCAATTTGAGGATTATTCAAAAGCTCTCGACAGCTCTATGAGGGTGACAAAAGTATTCCTTGGAGTTACAGCCGCAACATTTGTCGCAATGCTTGTAGTGTCCTAGGTGCGGATGATAACGTGGATTTCTGGGAGGTAGGCATGCAGGTCCTGCAAGAACGAGCGGACTTGCGCAATTGGAACGATTGGGATCCTGTCAACTAACTTTACTGACTCTGAATTCAGTGTCAGGATAATCGGAATAACTTTTATGATGCTGGATTTTCTTTCAACCAATCGAGTGGCCCTTGCGGCCTGTTTTTTTGTAGATTCCAATATCGATGAGCGATTGGTGTGCCGCCAATGTTTGCAATCTACCGCGAGCGCAAGTTGAGACATTATCCCGACCACGTCGATTTCCATCCTAGGCCTGACAAACCTCACGTTCGTTCTTGTCTGATAGCCAAAGGACTTCAGCGACTCAGATGCCAGCTGCTCAAAATCCTTCCATGAAATTCTGTCTGAAAGCTCATGAACATCACAGCCCCGTTGCATGCAAGTCATTGCAGCCTTCATTCTGTCAGCATGGGAAAAAGAAATTCCGGTGCCTGAATGCCTCCCGATTCCGGCGGCCGCGAAAAAGTCAACGACACTCCTTGCCACAGTTCTGCTCTTGATTCCTGACGACAGCTGGAATTCCTCTAATGATGTCACCGATGGATCAACGGCGACAAGGGCTCTGCTCAATAGGTCGG
>DASYRH010000125.1:0-4934 GCA_036004585.1 Nitrososphaera sp.
GAAACACCACCAGATTGCATGTCCAGATTGTGGATCAAAAATGAAGAAGGCGGGCTTCTGATCTGTCCATGTCGCAGCGGAGTCCCCCTGTAATAACAGACAGACTATTACGGCCCAGAACGAGCTTGGACCAAAAAGTTACGCCAAGACGCCGCTAAGTTGGAAATCTGGAAGTTAGAAAAATCAGTTATATCGCCGGTTGGAATCCGTATTTTCGGGTCTATGATTTAGGGAGTTCAAAGTGGGATTTCCGCTCATTTTTACTAGTAACTGCTGACAAGCTAAGCAGAATCTTTCAATTTTGCTTTTACTTTGCTGACTATCCGTTCAGCCCATTTTAGAGCATTTTGGGCCTCTGCAGGGTCCATTAGGTCAGGCTGATATTCAGAAGCATTCTTTAGGCTTATGAGGGAAGTAAATTGTTTTTGAATATCTTGATATTCAAGGGGCTCAAAGATTCCCTTCAGTAAAGTTAAGACATCAGTATGCATTCCCGAAGCCCTTTTGCCTAAATAGGACGTTGTTAAAGCATCAAGGGCATTGATTGTACCATGAATTGCATTTGATGCAGCGCTATCGTTCTTACCCTCTTTAATCGCTATCCGTGCCAAGGACATATAGTCATCGGCTTTTTTCATGTAGTTCGTAGCTTTCTTTGAATCGACTGCCCGAGTCATTCCTTCCCAATTATCTCCGCAAGATCTTTCCCTGCAACCGCTATATAACTAGAAAGAATCGAGCGCACCAATCGGCCATTTTTCTTTGCGATCAGTTCTCTTTCACTCATTATTAGAGGAGAAAGACGACTGTTGAAAACTGAAGAGATTTCCTCCCGCGCCTTTGATGTCAGCATGCTTGCGGCTTCGAAATCATTGGAAATGACCAGGAGATCGATGTCACTGTCTTCACGTTCTCTCTTCATGGCTACGCTACCAAATAGAGCCGCAGAAATGATATTCTTGTCTCGCAGATTTCTTTTCAGTATAGAGACAAGTTCATCAAAAGCTCCTTCTTCTGCCTTTATTGTTGGTCGTAAAATCTTAGTTAGGATATAGCTGTTGTTATTCAATGATATAAGATAAGACCGGCCGACAGGTTGAATCCTGAGTATGCCAAATTTCTCTAGTTCCTGAACCGCTATTGCAGCTTCGCTAGAAGAAACTGCTGCCGCCTCGGCAAGCTTCCGCACTGTAAAGATTTTTCCAGAGTAATTGATTAGAGTTCTAATTAGGCTTATTGATACGCGACTACCAAGTAGCGATTCTAGGTAATTATGGAACTGCATGTCCTCTATATCGGACATATGTATGGTTAATCATGCATATAAACATATTTCAGGACAGAAGGTACCGACCAAATCAAAGTGCGATTTGAACTCTAGTAAGATTAGATCAAAAGCGAGGGGAAAAATCGGCAGAAAATTGCAACGACACTCAAGCATTCAACAAAGGTCGAAGATAACGTTATCTTTTGTTTAATCTGAGGTTGTTATTTTCGGTTGTTGAAAAGCGGTTGGTGAGATATGCTATCACATTCGTTTGAGCAAATCTGACTTAAGCTTCTTGAACTCATCTTCTGAGATAAGCCCCTTCTGCTTCAAATCTCCCAATCTTTCTATTTCCTTTAGCGGGTCGCTTGGTTCTCTTGCTCGCATTGGTGCGTTTCTATCCTCAGACATGATTTGCCTTGGAAGTTCTCCTCTTATGCCTTTTTGAATCAACAGATTGAGTTGCTGTGCCGTCGCTTTGTCGACTGCTGGAAGTTCCACGGGGTCTGAATGAAAGCGAACAGCTAGTCTTATCTGAGTTGAAAAGACTCCCCGCTTCATCTCAACATTCGAGATATCCTTGAAAGCTGCGTCGATGATGTCTGCCTTAAGTCCGAATAGTTTCGGGTTCTTGTGAAGCACTCACATATTCGTTACATAAATCTTGTTGGGTGTTGATAATGAACCACCGGGTTTCGCTCTCGCTTGGGATGCTATCAACAAGACTTCCTCGCCGGGAATAAACATTGATTTTATTTCTGGATCGATATCTTGTATCGTCACTATATTTTGCGTTTGAGTTTTCATTAAGGCTTTGTATGTCTCATTGCCTGATTCAACAGGTCTTTCCATCCCTTCTCATTTAATCCTGCAGCTTGAGATGGTGTCTTACCTTCTAATGCCATGTGTGGCTTGACAAAGTTATACTGAATATTTTGCCCTCACGATTGGCTATTACGAGCTGATCGGGTGAAATTTCTCGCGCTAATTGAAAGTTTTGCTGGTAAGCCTTCCGGTGATTCACTTAGCAGTGAATCAGACTATTATAGGGAGCAATAAAAGCGAATCGCGTGTCTGGACGGTATATCACCGGATGAGCGAACTCTTTCGTCGGCTTATCGAGCTAGTTAGGGTCGCGAAATTATCGTGGTAGGTACGATCATAGATTCATGACCTAAGAGTAATCGTCTACCGGCCGGCTGCTGAATAGCTGGAGTTCCACCTTGCATTAATGAAATACAATAGAGCTATGATTCCAATTAGCTATGAAGACGTAGAGGTATAGGCTGACAGTCCCATCTGCAATAGAATACAGGTATTACCATATACTGCTATTGCCACAATGTGCCTATAATATAGTTTAGACGAAAAAAATAAGAGAAACTGTTAGGAACACGCGTATTGGTAGTAACAGTTACCATATTCTGCCTCCTTGATCTGCTGGACCGAGATCATAGAGCAGGAGCACGTTTTGGGCACAGGTGCCAACCTAAATCAGCTATTTCAAATTCAAGGCAGTGTTACTGAATTGCAGGTTCGGGCTAGCAGCTCTACATAACGTCTGGCATCATGTTGTTTTCTCGTTTATCAATTCGACCGGAACGGTCCTCCGTACCCATAAGGGTCGAATCCCGACGGGCCCAAGCATGCGACTAGCCTTCGTTCTTGCAAAAACAAGGTAGACAGGGGCTTTGCAGCCGCCCCAATGGCTTACTGCCGCTATGTTCTCGCTAGAACTGATCTGGCGAAAACCTCTGGGCCCGCTCAATTTGTATTACCGAGTCCCTAGATTTTTTCACGATCGCCTTCGCATTTGGCATGGTTCCGACGTATTCCCATCCGCCATCGCTGAGACGATGGTAAGCTTGTCTGCAAAGTACACTTTGCACAGCTGACATGCCGAGTCCAGCCGGTAAATCTCACCGCGCAGGTTGGCATGCTCCCTAATGTGCCTTAGCAAGATTTCCATTTCGCTAACAAAGGATGCGAGATTGTCCTTCTTTTCGCTCATATCAGGAATGGAATCCCAAAAAAAGAATCAAGGATTACCTATTGCACCTCCTCTTCCCTTTCCAACCATTAGCTCTCCTAGCATTTTTCTCAATTCGCTGATCTGATCCTTCAATCCACCTTGACCATAAGCAGCTGCGACATCGGCATACTCTTCAGGTGTCAGGACCATCTTGCATTTCAGGCAGAACTTGCTATGCGGCGTATTCGGTTCTTGGCAGTTAGGACAGTATATTGCCTGCAGTATGTTGCTCTCATGATTGTCCTTGCTGATTATTCCCCTTGCCTCCAAGAGCGATTTCGAGCTTGACGAGGCCAGGAAGTGGATGTATACAAGTGGCATGTCGCTATTCATGCTCCATCCTGCATGGTCCCTGAGGGTAGCCTCTGTCACAAATTGAGCCTTCTCTGTTAGTGCGGAGTGTCTTTGAACATATGGATTCCATGGTTTGCTCAGCATTCCCTTGATTGTTTCTTTGTCTGTCAGACTTACAGACGGATCGAGTAATAGCTTTGGAAAAAACTCTCCTTTGTAGCGGTAATTGTACTGCTCCAAAAGTGCGACAGGTGTCAGCTGTTTGCACTTGTTTCTGTCGGATAGCGAAATGAACAGCGGCGTGTCAGCGTTGCTAGAAAGTGGATGCACCAACATCCATTCCTTGATGTATGGCAGGCTGTCGATCAGTGGCAGCGTTCGTGTCTTTGTCTTTCCAGACACAACAACCTCTGCATATTGCTTGCCTGTGGACGGTTCTTTCTTGAAGTGCAGGTCACCAATGCGCAACTTCAGTAGCTCGTGTGGCCTCGCTGAGGTATCTCTCGCCATCGCATGGTAGCACTTGTCTCTCTTTTGCGGGCAAAAGCGCAGAAACAAGTCATGCTCCGCAGCGGTCCACATGTCTGAAGGCTTGTAGCGCGTCTTGTTTTTCTTTGGCAGTTGCTTTACTCCAGACATGCAAGGAGGCGTTGTCCGTTTTCGAAAGTCAGGCTCGTCAGGGTTGTACAGCCACCTGAAGAACTTGTTCAAAACAAGAACTCTGTTATTGTATGTCCCAACCCACCTTTGATCCGGGTCAATACTGACCGGCTTTCTGAGTGTGTTCAGGTATTGGAGAATGTCCTGCTTGCTCTGCGACTTGAACGACTTTTTGTGCTGGAAGTACTTTGACAGCCATGTAAGCACCTTTATCCTCCATTCCCTGGTGCTGTCTGCGATGTTTCTTTCTGTCAGCTCGGCAAAGATGTAGTCGCACAGAGTCGTGCCGTTTTCTGGATTTGCTTCAGCCATTGCCCTGGCAGCCTTATTTACGTAGGGCCTGAGATTGGCTGCAATAGAGTCGATCCTATCTGGTTGCAGGTGTTCCTGGGCCTGCATTTTAGCCAGCGACCTCCATTATCATTTCAGCTGCCATTTTCTTCGTTTCTTCCTTCCTTGGAAGGATCGGGTATGTTTTGGTATAAAAGGGAATGCGCGTTCCCGCTTTTGGCGCCGGCAGTCTTGGCCTACGTAGGCTGCTAACTACCATAATAGAGCGCCGGGAGAGGGATTTGAACCCTCGGGACCCTCACGGGTCACAAGCTGGCCGGTTTTACAAATTCCAGGCTTGCGCCCTACCGGGCTAGGCGACCCCGGCACTACACCTTGCACACAAACCCG
>DASYRH010000126.1:0-14294 GCA_036004585.1 Nitrososphaera sp.
GTTGTCCTCGACGGAGGCACAAGACTGCAAATAAAAAACACATTAGAATGTTCCAAGCATGAATTTCCGGCGCGCCTTGTCAGGTTAGCAGGAGATTCCACAGCGGCCTCGCTCATGGCCAAAAAGGTGAAGCTATCAGAAGATATGTTGAAAATGCCACCGAGCGCAAAATTGATTCTGAAAACTCTAGAATATGAGGGTGCCCTGAGCCAGAAGGACTTGGCTTCAAGGACAATGCTCCCTGAGCGGACGATAAGGCTTTCGCTTAGCCATCTATTAGGTCAGGGGTATGTCAAGAAAAAGACCTCACTTAGAGATGCCAGACAGAGGATTTACGAGCTTAAGTTTTGATTCTTGCTGAAGCGCTGACAAAGGCGCCAAATGCTTCCTCGGGCTTTCCGGGCCTACTGCTAAATTCTGCATGGTACTGGACTGCAAAGTAGAACCTGTGATTCGGTATCTCTAGTATCTCCATCCTCCTCTTGCTATCGGAATGAGCAGACAGAACCAGCCCGGACTTGCTAACGAGATCAAGGTATTGTTGATTGAATTCGTATCGATGCCGATGCCTTCTTTTTATCAAACTTGAGCCGTAGACTTTTGCAGCCTTGGTTCCTGACGATATTGATATTTCATGGCTGCCAAGTCGCATAGTGCCCCCCATATCATGTACCGTTCTCTGTTCCGGCATAAAGTCAATAATTGGATTCTTTGTGTGCGGTTCGATCTCTGTAGAATTAGCATCCACGAGCCTACAGACATTTCGCGCAAATGCAACAATGGCAAGCTGAAACCCGAAGCAGATACCGAGGTATGGAATGTCATTTAGCCTTGCATAATTGGCGGTATCGATAATACCTTCACTTCCTCGTTTTCCAAATCCACCAGGTACCAGAATTCCATCGAACCCACCGAGTATAGAAAGCTTCTTGTGCCCGCCATTTTCGAATTGTTCCGAATCTATCCACTGGATATCGACTTTCTTGCCTATGTTGGCTCCAGCATGAGACAGCGCATGATATACGCTGACATAGCTGTCAGGGAGTGTGACATACTTGCCTACGACAGCGATCTTTAGCGAGCCGGCCTGGTTTGAAAAAGAATCCGCGACAGATTTCCAGTTGCCCCACCTAAGCGAGGATCTGCCCAACGAAAGACGCTCGGCTACCGCCTTGAGCATTCCTTGGCTTTCAAGGACTTCTGGCACTTTGTATATCGACGGAGCGTCATGGCAGGAAATTACGCACTTTTCTTCTACACTGGCAAACAGGGAAATCTTGCGCCTAGCCTCAGAACTCAAGGGCTGTTTGCACCTTACCGCCAGCAGATCCGGCTGTATTCCAATCCTGCGAAGTTCCTGCACGCTGTGCTGTGTCGGTTTTGTTTTTTGCTCACCAACAACATCTAATACCGGCGCCAGTGTCACGTGTATAAACAGGGTATTTGAGAGGCCGTGTTCTAGCTCCATCTGCCTGAAGGCTTCGAGAAAGGGCAGACTTTCAATGTCACCCACTGTGCCGCCGCATTCAACTACCATGATGTCAAGATTTTCAACTGTCGAGACTTTTCGTAATGCATTCTTGATTGCATCAGTGACATGTGGGATTATCTGGACGCATTGGCCAAGGTATTTCCCCTCCCGTTCTGCCGCTATTACATCCATGTATACTCGCCCAGTTGTAATGTTATGATCTTTAGTCATTGCGGTGTCGATAAATCGCTCGTAGTTACCAATGTCCATATCACACTCTCCTCCATCGTCTGTGACGAAAACCTCGCCGTGGGCGACAGGATTCATAGTTCCTGCGTCATAGTTGACATATGGATCTATCTTTACGCATGACACCCTGTAACCTGCCAGCTGAAGAAGTTTTGCCGTAGAAGAAGTTGTTACTCCTTTTCCAAGGCCAGACATTACTCCGCCTGTCACAAATATGAATTTGCACGGACTTGCTTTTTGCTTGGCCCTGGACTGCACGTCAAACTTTGGAATGACGCCTTTTTATTCCTTTTCTGCGACAGACGCTAGCTTAATAAGAAGAAATTGCACAATGAATCCTGTTCAGCAAAGAATGGAAGATAGTGATCTTAAAAGGCTAAGAGGCAAGACTGCCATAGATGCTGCCCATGAGGGGCTGTCCGGCGATGACGAAGTTCGCCTCGATTCTGCAATTTCTGAAATGTACAGTGTGGAAAACGAAGAGGCGGCGGATATCCATGCAAACTACCACATCGACAGGATCTTCGCATCGTTAGTTCACCGTGCGAAGGCAAATGGAATGAGGAAAGACACTATTGCCAAGCGACTGGGCAACCTGGATTTCGCTAGGGTTGGCAGCGAGGTTGCAAAAGGTAAACTTGCAGAAGCGGCCGCTCTTGAATTACTCTTCAGGGAACTTTCGAAAGCCGAAAGCAAAGGCGCTGCCGACGACAGATATATCCAATTCTACGGTTAGCCGTCCCCTTCTCCTTAGAATTTTGCTAACCGACAGCAGCCTACATTACCTGAATATCGTGATCGTACCCAGAATATTCTACCATGCAAGTAACTGCAAGAATCTCTCTATCAGATAGGGACCAAAGACGAGGATCAAAATATGCCAGTATTGTTCGCCAGCCCCTAGTCCTGTCCAGCTTGACATACTGCCCTTGATTGCAAGAGTCAAGATATGTGCGGAACTCTTGACTTAGCGATAGGCCGTTTTTCCTTTCGACTATGTTCGCATCAAGGAGCTTGCCCAGAAGGCCGGCTTGTTGCAATTTCACTACTAGACAGAGTGGACAGCGTATAGATAGACTGTGGCCACTTGCTGGTCAAGGAATGGACAGATTAACCAAAGGTTGCCGATTGTCAAAAACGACTCCAGGGCTGCACTCCCAAATTACAGGTGCGTCCTAATCGATCTGCTCAATATATCCGATTTCTTTTAGATATGCAATAAAAAGACTTACTAGGCGATTGTTGGAGTTGATGCTGTACATTACGTTTGCGTACTTGCTCTGACGCACCCAGCCTATGTTGACAAGATCATCCAAGTTTTTCTTGATATCATCCCGCTTTAGATGCGTCTTTTTGTGCAAAAGATAAATCGTTGCAAGTTTGCGCTCTTCTGCGAGGACCTTGATTATCTTTATTTTGCCAAGGCTTCCAATTCCTTTCTCGATTTCTTCCTTACTGTCCATGTTACCTATGCCTTCATTTTGCCAAGGAGCACCGGTTCTATTTCGGCTAACGACACTCCGTGAAGGCCTATTTCCTTTAGGGACTTTATATCTACAAGCCTTCGAGCCTTCAGGTCGTCGAGATGGTCCTCAACTTCCAATTTCTTGATTCCAAACTGGGACGCCAGCTCATCGGCGTGAAGCCTAATTTCTTTCAGCTCTGCGTAGGGCTTCTTTTTCACTTTCAATGCCCTTACCAATGCCACAAGACTTAGGATTTGAGGCTTCGAAAGCTGGTCTATTTCTTCTGTTGTCAGAGAGGGGTGTATCTGGCCGTGGACCTTTCGAATCTGGTCAAGGGTGACTCTGCCCGTGCCTTCAGATTCGGCAAGGTTGCCGGCATAAAGCATGAGATCCAATGCATAGCGGACATCGCCCTTTACTTCTTCAGAAGTCGTTATGCTTGCCACCTTGTCTATGATATCCGAACCCACTATCTTTGGCGCAAACGCCTGGGCGCAGCGGCTATCCAATATATCACTGACCTGCGCGGCGCTGTATGGCTTGAATTCTATTGACATGTGTCCGAGGGTGCTGAGTTCAGCAGGGTCGAGTCTGGAATAGAATTCAGTGCTTCTTGCGATAAAGACAACGCCCTTGATATTGCAAGGCTTGTCTGGTTCGAACTCGTTCAGCCGAGTTAGGTCATATATGATGCTGCTATCCTTGCTTGTCTTTATCAGGTAGTCGATTTCATCCATGATAATTAACGCGAATTCCTTATTCTCCCTAAGATATTGAAGTAAGTACCTCAGCATCTCCTCAGCGCTGAGCCCTTGAGCAGGAAGCGTCGGAGCTATTCGCTCAAGCAGGAACCTGTAAATCGCAAACTTGTTGCCGCCCTGTAGCTTTAGGTTGATGTATGCGGTCTTTAGATGAAGCCTGTTCTTCTTGAATTGTTCCTCAATCTGCCTTGATGAAGTTATCACTGTTGAAGTTTTGCCTATTCCAGCAGGCCCGATGACCTGCAGAACGGTAGGGGGAAACTTATCCGGGTCAGTGATAGTTCCAGAAAAAACGTGGACTATTTGCTGAATTTGTCCCTGACGGTGTGGCAGCTCGTCGGGTATGAATCGGGGCGAAAGTCTCGACCTATCACGAAATATGGAACTATCAGACATGTCTTTCGTATGAAGGGTAGGTGGTTACCAGCAATATATAGATGAAAGCTGGAAACGAACGGCCATCAGATTCATAGCATGCTGACCTTGAATGTTCGGCGGCTAACACAATTCCTCTGTGCTCGTACAATTAATATCAGGAATAGTGTTATCACACGAAAGGATGAGCAAGTTCTTTCGGCCGGAACATTCTCTCAAACGTCTGGCTGATAATTCCTTCAAGGCAATTGAAGAAGGAGCATACGAAACAAAACATTCGTTCTCCCACGACGCGCTGAGCCTGAAGAAAGCAATACTGTCTTGTCCGCACACCCCACTCATTACTGAAGTAAAGTTTTCTTCGCCGTCAGCCGGCAAGATCAGGAGCAAAGTATCTCCGCCCGAAATAGCAGAGACCATGGCAAAGTCTGGAGCAAGCGCACTATCTGTCCTCACCCAGCCATATCTGTTCGAGGGTTCAATAGAATATCTGGCCACTATAAGAAAACGAGTCAACATCCCGATTCTTATGAAAGATATCATAGTAAGCCGTATCCAAATAGACGCCGGAAAGCGAGTTGGCGCTGACTGTATACTGTTAATCAAGAATGTCTTCGACCAGAATCTCGCAGAAGAAAACATGGATTCTTTCAAAGAGTATGCGATAAAGAGAGGCCTCCACGTTCTTGTCGAGGTTCACACGGAACCAGAATACGAAGACGCTCTAAAGTCTCGGTACGAATTGATCGGAATAAACAACCGCGATCTTGAAACTCTACAGTTGGATATCACAAATACTGAAAAATTAATTGCCAGACATGGAAAGGGAAAGAGCATCATTATCACTGAAAGTGGCATCTCCAAGGCATCTGACATCCAGTACCTGCGCAAGGTCGGAGCAGACGCCTTTTTAGTGGGAACAAGCATAATGGCGACAGAAGACATTGCGTGCAAGGTGAAGGAATTGTACGGCGCTCTGTGATTGCGAATCGCTTAATAGTCCATTTCTTTTACGTGGATCTGGTCATGCTCGGTGACTTCCCAGTAGGTGGCAAGTTTGGAAAATACGGTGGCAAATTTATTCCTGAAACCTTGGCACCTGCGATAGAGGAGCTAGAAGCGGCTTACGAAAAGTACAAGGTTGATCCCGAATTCCAGAATGAGCTCTCTTACTATCTTCACGAGTACGCTGGACGTCCCACCCCCCTATACTATGCAAAGAATTTGACAGAGCATGCCGGAGGCGCCAAGATTTACCTAAAGCGAGAAGATCTCCTTCATGGCGGAGCGCACAAGACGAATAATACACTTGGCCAAGCATTGCTAGCGAAAAAAATGGGCAAGCGAAGGGTCATAGCTGAAACAGGGGCGGGCCAACATGGAGTAGGAACCGCCATAGCGTGTGCAATGCTTGGTCTGGATGCAGAAGTTTACATGGGTTCCAAGGATGTTGAACGCCAGAAACTAAACGTTTTTAGAATGCAGCTCCTTGGAGCTAAAGTCCATTCCGTAGAGTCTGGAAGCAAGACACTAAAGGATGCGATAAATGAGGCCTTTCGAGACTGGATAGCCAATGTCGAGACAACGTATTATTTGATAGGCTCAGTTGTCGGGGCACATCCGTATCCTATGATAGTACGAGATTTTCAAAGTGTGATTGGCAAAGAGATCAAAGAGCAGTTGGCCCGAAAGCTGAATAGACTGCCAGATGCCGTGATCGCATGTGTCGGTGGCGGCAGCAACGCGATTGGATCATTTTATCCGTTCCTGGATGACTCTAATGTCGAATTGTGGGGAGTTGAGGCAGGCGGAGAAGGGATAGAGTCAGGCAAACACTCGGCGACACTTGGGGTGGGTTCTGAAGGAATACTCCACGGGATGCAAACGTATCTACTTCAGGATCAAGATGGACAGGTTATGGAAACTCATAGCATTTCTGCTGGTCTGGATTACCCGGGGGTCGGGCCAGAACATGCTATGCTAAAGGATATTCGTCGAGTGCGGTATGTTTCCTCTACAGATGAGGAGGCAGTAAATGCGTTTCTCACGCTTTCCAAGCTCGAAGGCATCATTCCCGCTTTAGAGCCATCGCACGCTGTATCCTATGGGCTAAAGCTGGCGAAACAGATGCGAAGCGACGAAATTATCGTTATCACAATATCTGGCCGCGGCGACAAAGATGTCCAGCTCGTTCACGACTATCTCGCAAGCAAAGGAAAGAGGAAAAGTCAGCATGGCAGAAAAAAATAGAATTAGTGCCAGGTTTTCCGAGCTTGCAAAGAATGGCGAGTGCGCGCTTGTATGCTACGTTGTGGCGGGCTACCCAGACTTGCGTACGTCCCAGGCTGTTGTCGAAATGCTGGTTGAGGGAGGAGCTGATGCGATTGAGATAGGTATTCCCTTCTCTGATCCGATTGCGGACGGACCAACCATCCAGGAAGCATCGCACGCCGCTTTGGAAAAGGGGATAAAGCCGACTGACGCGCTTGCGCTTGCCTTGCGCCTTAGAAAGAAATTTCCTGACCTTCCGTTGCTTGTAATGACCTATTCGAACATTCTGGCGCGAAAGGGTTTTGAGAAATTTGTTGTCCTATCCAAGGCATCAGGAGTCGATGGATTTATCATTCCTGATATGCCTGTAGAAGAGGCTGAGGAGTATACGAAGGCAGCCGGCCGCCATGGGCTGTCGACAGTTTTCTTGGCTTCGCCTAACACACCTGCGAGCAGACTGGAACGTATCGTGAAAGCCACATCTGGTTTTCTTTACCTCGTTTCTGTTTTTGGAATAACGGGAGCGCGTTCAAATTTTGAAGACTATACGCTTCGGGCAGTAAAGGATGCAAAGCGAGCAGCAGCCTCCAAAGTTCCCATCGCGGTGGGGTTTGGCATCAGCAAACCAGAACACGTAAAATATATGAAATCCGCAGGGGCTGATGGTGTGATTGTTGGAAGCGCTATTGTCGATATTATCTCTAAGTCGATTCAAGCCAAGGCCAGAATGTTGCGTCGGGTCAGGACCTATGCGCAGACAATGAAGGCTGCTTGCAAACAGTAGAATAAGGTAGATTAAAGCAATAAGACTCGTCATTTCAATCCATGAACGAAAAGGAACTTAAGGGATTGTTTTGGAGCGCTCTAAAGTCAGGACATGTCAGGAATAACACCATAATCCCGGCGTCTGACATCGCAGACTTGCGGGTTGTACAGGAAGCAAATTTCCGGAGTTTCGACCTTGTGATTGCAGCCATTACACCGCACACTCGAGGCAGAGGTGACTCCATGAATGCCGATTTAATGGCCCGCACTAGGCTCCTGACTCAATTAGCCAAGCAGGAGAGATGCCGTGCCGATCATATCCACTTTTACCCAGTTGAGCTAAAGTCAGACGAAGACACGATAGACGAACGACTTCCGAACCAAATCATTGATGCCATTCTAACATTTGGATTATCCTTAATAGTACTTGACAAGAATCACTCAAAAAGAATCAGAAAATCAAGACTGGACAAGATATTGCCTGCTTCGATAATTTGCTATACAGGCACAGAAGATTATTTTGAAGTTATTTCAGTCTTTGATCGATTTGTCTCATGCGGCATTTTTGACTTTGAAAGAATAAACCTGGCTAGGCTCATGCAGCGCAACGGCAATCATGTATCGGTGAAAGCGCACCGGAGCCTTGAATTGCTCCAACAAGTGCTGCAGAAAATCATCTTCAGCCAGCTACACTTTGAAAATGCTGGACTGACAGAACAAGAAGAGCGATTCTTATCTGCGCTGGCTGATATCACCATACCAAACCAGAAGAAAATATTCGCAAGCATCATAAAGGCAACTGTGAATACCAAACTAACAGATTATTCCTAGAACCCGCGTTAGTTTTTTCCATTCATTTGGATGTTCAAGAAGAATCATTCTATGCGTTATTATTTGATGTGTAGAGATACTTATCTGATGAGCCTTCTGTTAGAGCAAGAAGACCAAGATGAGGGAGTTCCAGTGTGTGGCGCAAACCTCTCATCGCCTGTGGTAGATACTGCGTACTACATTGACGAGATCCATTACAAGATAGGGAGCAGGTCGTATATAGAAAATGCCGACTAGGAAAGGCAGTGCGCAGGTTCCGGACATCGAAGAAGAGCGTGACTTGGAGCTCGAAAACATAATGGGAAATCTAATGATTGCCCAGTATCAGGTAGACAAACTTCGCTCAAGGTTAAGTGAGCGTGTCGGCGGTTATGGGTCGGCTGGCAACAAGAAAGCGTCCGCACACATCTTCAAGCATAACGACAAGTGGTACAAGATAACGGTTCGAGTTGATGAGATGGCTATTAACCAGCATGATATCTCGGAAGACATCAAGTGAATCATTTAGCGCCCAGAATTTTTTTCTTACGGTAGTACTATGCCCGAGTTGTCTTTGGCGAACAAGATATTATTCAGGCTTACCTGATACCTAATGCCGTTATGCTCAACAATGACTTCCAAGTCGTCGAGTGAATCGGAAATCCGTTCATTTTCAAGGGATTTTATCACGACATGAATGGATTCATGTGATATCAGCGTATCCATAAAGGGTTCTATCCTCCCAAAGCTATTTACCCCAAGCCGGGCATCCTGCTCTGACTGTATGATTATCATGGTACTGTTTTCGTATGTGAAGTATGGTGGAGATTGGTCGATCGCGCATGCAAGAGCAAAGTCGTTTATGGGCATCTGTTATGTGGATCCAAATTTGTGTAGTTACTCCATTTCTCCGTAAAGCAATTTCAATTCGTCAAAACTCAACTTGCCACCAGATTCGAGTTTCTTTCTGGCCGTTTCCTTTACTTTGAATAATGCGTCATTAGGCAGCCCATGACCGTATTCCTCGCGCTGTTTTCTCCTCATTTCGGCCATGTTGTCCAATCTGCCATTGATGAGATCAAATTCATGCGCGATTCTGTCGTATTCAGCCAAGCTAGCTTCTCTTTCTGCAGATAGCTCCCGTTTACTTTCATACAGTTTGTCGAGGGCAGAATTGACTTCATCCAACTTTGACCTGATCGAATCACGCTCTGAGTCGAGATGGAGAATATTAGCGCCAATTCTTGTAGACACTTGTTGTAGCTGGGAGAATTGTTCCTTTATCGTCCGAGTTGCCTTGATGGCTTCTAATTTCATGGACGCCTCCATTGAGCGCGACATTATCTCGTTTTTCTCCCTATCATTGCGATATTTGTTCTCCTTGAGCTGAGCCTGACTATCTTGAACCAGTTTTTGCAGCGATTCTTCACTTTCCGAAGGCAGTCGTGCTTCCATGATGGACAAGAAATTCTTGGACTGAGAAATTTTCTCGCTGACCTCTAGCAAATTCGCGTTATTTTTCTCGACGTCATTTCGGATTTGTCTCAGGCGCTCATTAAGGGAGTCAAGAGTCGATCTTTGTTCTCGTATTTCTGCCGCTAGGGCATGAAGCCGGTTCTTGTCAATATCAATTAGTCGGTCCGTTATTCCCTTGAGATCATTTGATAACTTTCGCTTTTGAGCCACCAATTCATCCCATCCGAGGGCGTCTGTAGCCGTCCTCTCTTCCCGACCTTCGACCAACTTCCTATTTCTAAAATGTGAATGGTATAAAAATTTAGCAATGTAATCTGATTTGCAGAATCAACTTTCCATTCTCTTTGTTGCGGAAAGCGCACATAATTGGCCCGCGTGCGCTGCAAAGCGTAACTAATGAATCAAAAATGCATCGTGACGGATGGCGATTTCAGAACAACGTTAAGCACAATGCCATAACGATTTTCATTAGTTTCGTGCGGCGGGAGGAAGCTTTTGAGCATGATTTGCCTCTTTCACACGCTTGTCAATTCATGATTCCTTAGGTTTTTTCGAATATTGGTTAAAACAAGGTCGATTTTGACCCATTTTTTTCCGCGATGTAACGAAAAAGCCACTAGGAGAGCTATTCTTAAATTCAAGCGTGCACGACCTACGAAAGTTGGCAACAACGGGCTATTGTGTAAAATGCAAAGCGAAAAGGGAAATGAAGGGTGAACGGGCAGTAATCATGAAAAACGGGCGAAACGCGCTTACCGGGACATGTTCAGTCTGCGGAACAAAGATGTTCAAGATTGGCGGAGGTAGCGCAGGGGCAAGCAAGGCCAAGGCTAAAGTTAAGGCCGGCGGGAAGAAGAAGGCAAAAAAGAGAAAGTAACCTTGCTGTAGTGTCTAGGTAAACCCCTGGACACCTTTTTGCGCTTTATGTTTCCAAGCATTATTTCTGTCATTTTTTATCTCCCCCCTCCCCCCACGGTGCGTTAGTTATTATATACTGCGATCAAAAATGATAGCACAAGATGACGGATTCAAGAAATGCGGTAGAACTAGAAATTGAAGACATTGAAGGCGTTGGACCAACCACTGCCCGCAAAATGAAGGAAGCTGGAATAAGTTCAGTGATGGAGTTGGCCACCACTGTGCCAGAGGAGTTGGCATCTGATCTTGGCGGCTCCAAGGATACTGCTGCTACATTTATCATGGCAGCGCAAAAGCTGCTAAGGGAGAGCGGAGTGCTTGATAACGAGTTTACAACGGCAGATATTGAGCTCGAGAAAAGGAAATCTTTGTTACGCTGTACGACGGGGGCAAGAGCTCTCGATGAATTGCTGCTGGGCGGCATAGAGACTCAAGCAATCACCGAGTTCTACGGCGAATTTGGAAGTGGCAAGAGTCAGATATGCCATACATTATGTGTCACGTCACAACAACCACCTGAAGAAGGAGGTCTAGGCGGAGGCGTAATACTCATTGATACGGAAGGCACATTCAGACCAGAAAGAGTAGATCAGATAGCAAGGGCAAGAGGTCTGGCTTCAGATGAAGCATTAAAGGGAATAGCCATATGCAAGGCATACAACAGCAGTCACCTTGAGCTCATCGTCAAATCCATGGGCAAGTATATCGAAGATTTCAAAGCAAAGATGATTATTATTGACAGCATAATTTCTTTGCATAGGGCTGAATTTGCTGGAAGGGGCACGCTTGCAGATAGACAACAGCGCCTTAATGGAATCATGCACAAGCTGGTCCGAATTGCGGAAATCTACAATGTTGCAATAGTGGTAACCAACCAAGTCCAGTCTACACCTGACACATTCTTTGGAGATCCTACAAAGCCAGCAGGCGGAAACGTGATAGGCCATGCGTCAACATACAGGATATATCTTAGAAAAGCAGGCACCGACAGGATAGCGAGAATAATCGATTCTCCATATCATCCATACGAAGACGTGCGAATCACGGTAAATGAGAAAGGCATCGATGACATTGCGGAGGACTCTCCGAAAAAGCGATCTTCAAAAGACAAGGATTCTGAATAAAATAAGGCTAGAGAAATTCTTTCTCTGCCTCTCTTAATTTTTCTATGTTTCCGCAGTAATTGACTAGTTGGGAGAGCTTTGCCTGGGCCTTGCCGCTCTTAACAGCCGCCCGAGCAAGTACAATGCCATCTTTCAAATCGCTGGCAATGTTTGCAACAACTAGAGCCGCAGCCGCGTTCATAATGACGATATCCTCCTTCTCTCCAGAAGCATTGCCGTAAATCACTTGGAGTGTCGACTTAATTGACTCATCTTTCGAATTAACTATTAGCTTTTCTGGCATTGCCAGAGGAATATTCAAAACCTTGGGATGTATTCTGAGGCGCTGAAGACTGCCTCCATCTTTTATCCAGAGAATATCATTATCGCAAGTGTTGGAAAGCTCATCAAAGCCGTCTACTGCGTGGACAATCATCGCATTCCTGACATATCCCTGATACGCTTCAGCTAGTAGATCCATCAGGGCCGGTTCATAGACCCCTATTACTTGTCCAGAAATATTCGTGCACGGATTGGACAAGGGGCCGATCATATTGAACACTGTTCTTACACCCACTTCCTTTCTTGCATTAGCCACATTTTTCATGGAAGGGTGGAACACAGGCGCAAAGAGAAACCCAATGCCGACACTCTCGATGCATGCTTTCACTTTCTCCGGTGTTGTTTCTAACGAAAGACCAATGCTTTCAAGAAAGTCCGCACTACCGCAAATTCCTGAGACTGACCTATTGCCATGCTTTGCTACTTTTGCACCCGCTGCGGCAGCCACGACCGCAGCAGCTGTGCTTATGTTGAACGATCGGATTGAATCCCCGCCGGTACCACAGGTGTCAATGAGGTGGCCCTGAATATCCGGCGTAATTCGCTTTGCATGCCTTCTTGTCGCTACTATCATAGCCCGAAGTTCGGCGGCTGTTTCACCTTTCATAGAGAAGGCTATCAAGAAGGCGCTGATGGCTGCGTCATTAACCTTACCGCCAAGGATTGCGTCAAATGCGCCATCTATGTCTCTATCAGAAAGATCCGCCCTAGCCACCAGTCTTCTAATAGCAGGGCGCAAGTCTGAAACGCCACTCATCTTTTCACCATCGAGATAAAATTTTGCAGAATTACCCTGCCCTCCTTTGTCAAGACGGACTCGGGATGGAATTGTACGCCTTCGATCAAGTAGTTTTTGTGTCTTATTCCCATGATTTCACCATCGTCAACTGCCTTGGCGGTGACTTCAAGTGATGAAGGGAAAGTTTTCGGATCGGCCACAAGTGAGTGATAACGAGTTGCCCTGAAAGGGTTGCTTACATTCTCAAAAATGCGATCAGGACTATATCTAATAGGGCTCGTCTTGCCATGCCGAACCTTGCCCGCATTAATCACCTTGCCTCCGAATGCATGGACTATGCCCTGGTGTCCAAGGCATACGCCGAGCAAAGGAGTTGTGGGCCCGAGATCAGTTATGACATCGGTGCACACTCCGAAATATTTCCTGTCCGCTGGGTGGCCGGGACCTGGCGAGATCACTATGGCATCGAAATTCATTTTCCTAATTTCCTCAAGGGTAGTCTTGTCGTTCCTAGTAACGCTGGGCTCTGTTCCCAGCTCGCCCAAAAGCTGTGCAATATTATAAACAAATGAATCGTAATTGTCGAGCACGAGAATTCTCATTCAATAAACCTCACTTGAAAGTAATAACTAGGCACGGAAAATCGGCAAATGCCAAAAAAGACCGCCTCGGATCATTTGTCTCTAAGTCGAAAAGTGTTGCACAGAGTATTTAAATCTAGTGCGCCAGCATGGCATGGAGATTCCAGAGCGATTCGTCCATAATGTATTTAATAGATACACCACAATTTCCTTCTGCGCAGCATACTAACAAGTGATTAGTTTTGGTTAAAGTCTTCATAAACGGTTACGGAAACATAGGCAGACGACTGGCCAGCGCATTGTCTTCAGACAAGGAAATACAATTTGTCGGTATCGCCAAGTATACTCTGGATGACAAGGTGAAAGAAGCAATGGACAATCGTTATGGCGTCTACGTTCCGAAGGAAGCAATTTCTTCATTCAAGGAAAAGGGATTTGAAGTAACAGGGAGCATTGAAGACGCGGTAAAGGCCAGCGACTTGGTCATTGATGCTGCGAAGGAAGGCGGCGGCTATGAAAACAAGAAAAGGCTCTATGAACCGCTGAACAAGCCTGCCATTTTTCAGGGCGGCGAAGATAGGCATGGCGAACATGCTGTTGCAGATATGATTCACAACTCCCGTGTCAACTATGCGGGTGCCGCTAACAAAAAATACGTAATTCAAGGAAGCTGCAACGTTTCTGGAATGGGACGGATAATGCAGCCACTAATTGAGAAGTTTGGAGATCGCATAAGACGCTTTGATGTTCAGCTAATAAGGAGATGGGCCGACCTGGAAGACACAAAACCTGTGAGAGACTCTATAGAATGGGATAGGCAGCCTCACCATCAAGATGATGTTAAGGACTTTATTCCACGAGCAAATCTGTACGTAGACGCATTCAAGGTGCCCTCCCGCATGATGCACTTGCATCATATGTTTATCCGATTTAATGAAAAGGCTCCAACCAGGGATGAAATCTTGGA
>DASYRH010000127.1:0-20141 GCA_036004585.1 Nitrososphaera sp.
ATGATCCATGAATGGTGGGGACTCAATCAAAACATCAAGAACGAAGCAGAAAAACTCGCCACGGAGGGTTACGCAGTCCTGGCTGTTGACCTCTACGGCGGGCTGGTAGCGACAGAGCCTGATGCTGCAATGACCCTTTCCTCAGAAGTCAGGAATAATCCTGATCTAGCAATCGATAACCTTCAAGCAGCAGTCAGTCACCTCTCCGGGTTGTCCAATGTAAACTCGTCACGGATCGCTTCTCTCGGGTGGTGTTTTGGAGGGGGACAATCGCTTGCGCTTGCTCTGAACACCGAGCGGCCACTGTAATCTATTATGGAAATTTGGTGACCGATCCACAAGAATTATCAGTAATCGAGTGGCCCGTCCTTGGCATTTTCGGATCAACCGACCAATCCATCCCTGTTCAAACGGTTAGAGATTTTGAAGCTGCACTGAATAGCAACGCAATTCAAAACGAGATCAATATCTACGAAGGAGTGGGACATGCATTCGCTAATCCGTCAGGAGACAACTACGCACCAGATGAAACAGCAGATGCTTGGGCTAAGACGCTAGACTTTCTGCGCGAGCACGTCTAGCTCACCTTCTTAATTTTATTTGGGTCGGTTCGTCGCGAGATCTTCATCGTTTTTACTCAGTCTGGAGCAGCGAAACTTACCTCATCCCCGTCATCCTCATGCAATAAACTCACTTAAATCTTCATGTGTTCCTTGCACCGAGTTCATCAAGTCAAGAGGATTCAGTTCAAACGTCAATCCTAATTTTAAGGCGAGCTACAGACCCAGACATGTCTATTGCCACCATAGGGGGATCGGCCAGAGCGATGCTTACTAGTATGGGGTGAATCTGGCCCAACCTGCACCTGACGACTATAACATCCGTATGGGAACGCATGAGCCGCATCCCCGCCTTTTCCAGTGTCATTTGCCCAAATAGCTCTTTGCACCTTCTTGAAATAGAATTAAATGCATCAATATCCAGACCCTTGTGCATGACTGCAATGTACCGCTTTTTGGGCTTTCTCCTTAGGACTATTTCACAATCACCTTCTTTGCAAGAATGCTGCTCAGCCACTTGTCCATATCACGCCAATGTTTATGGTAGTCGATTCCAACTTCAATCAATATTTCGTCAAAGCATCTGCCTGATATCATTTCAATAGGCAACTTGGCGCCGCTTGATAGGATAAATTGACATCCCGAGGATTTACAGAAGATGTGTGCTTCCCGCAATTCAGCAAACCACTTGGAAAGCCCTTCGGCGTTCATTTTTCTAGCCGGATGCAGAAGAAATTCAATTCCAAGCCCAACCCTTAGTTTTTTCTTGAGAGAGGCCTTTGCCTTGCGAAAGCTGGAAATTGTAATTAGGTCAGCGGATTGAAGTGAATCAACCTTGTCAGATACCGAAAGATAAGGGAAATTCATCGGCTTTGATAAAACACTCGAGCTTCTATATACAACATCTTTGATGACTTTCCCATCGTAGGAGCCCCCTATCCGGTCTATGCCGAGGGCTTTTGCAGCGAGTGCGCATTCCTGCAAAGATCCCGCGATGTAAAGATCTAGTCGGAAGTGAAGAGCCCCCTATAATTTTCCAAATTGCTCGTGGGTCGATACCGTTTCACAGGCTTGAACTTGATTCTTATTGAATCTGAAGGAGATATGGATATCTTGCCCTGACAAAGACGCTGCTTGTCAAGTCTCAGGTAGAGATTGCCCTTATCGTCCGAAAATTGTTCTATGCCACGCAACAGCACTTGCCTATCAGGCGAATTGAGACTAGAGGAGATATGGGAAGCAAGGCCATTTGCCTCGGTACTGGAGAGCGTAGCCGTAAGCAACAGGATCTTGTTCTTGTAGTGCCCCTCAGAGGGAGTTGACGTAAACCTGTCTGAGGAAATCTGGAGACCGCCCTGAAGTGAATTGAGGATTTTCCCGTGGTCCTCAGTGGCATGAACCATAAGATTTGCCTCTGCGCCTGAGAATTTGAAAACCTCTTTCATGCTACAATGATAATCGAAAAACACGGTCTAAAAATGTATTGCAAAGGTGCCTGCGTGCTTTGTTAACCTGCAAAGGACCGTGTTGAGTTAGTTCACAGGTTTGATTTCCTTCATGCCACCCATGTATTTTTGCAACACCTGGGGAATTTCAACGGTCCCGCGCTCCGTCTGATAATATTCCAATATTCCGACCATGGTCCTTTCTGTCGCGACAAGCGTGCTGTTCAGGGTGTGGACAAGGCGTGTGTCTTCGTTGGTTTTATCTCTAAACCTTATGCCCAGCCTGCGAGCCTGATAGTCAATGCAATTGGAGCAGGAAATTATCTCACGATAGGCATTCTGGCCCGCCATCCATGCCTCTATGTCATAAGTTTTAGCGGAAATCTTGCCCGTGTCGCCGGATGACAATAGCATTATTCGGTAGGGCAGTCCGAGTTGTTGTAGAAATTCTTCAGCAAGTCCCAGCATGCGCTCCTGCTCTTTCCATGAGTCCTCGGGCCGGCAGTATACAAACTGTTCAACTTTTTCAAACTGGTGCACCCTAAAAATGCCTTTCATGTCCTTTCCGTGTGCTCCAGCTTCTTTTCTGAAGCACGAACTAAAACCGGCATATTTCAGCGGGAGTTTTTTCCCTTCCAAGATCTCGTTCATGTGCATGCCTACTATTGCATGCTCTGATGTGCCAATCATGTGCAGGTCCTCACCTTCGATCTTATAGATCACATCTTGAAAGTCGCTCAGAATTACCGCACCTGACATAGGCTCGTTTCTTATCATGAAAGGCGGCTGCACCGGGGCATACCCATGGCCGGATAAGAACTCCAGAGCAAAGTTGATGAGAGCTTGATTTAACATCACCAGCGAATTCTTCAGAAAATAAAACCTAGCTCCCGAGATCTTGGCCGCCCTTTCCAGATCGATAAGATCCAAGGAAGTGGCGAGATCTACGTGGTCTTTCGGGGTGAAATTGAAATTCTTGGGATTCTGGCTTTGCTTCACAAGCACATTCTGGGTTTCGTCTTTACCGATGGGCACAGAATCATGAAGGAGGTTGGGCACTGTTAAAAGAAGCTCGCGGAATTTCTGTTCAACATTAACCATCTCCTGCTCGGATTCGCCCAATCCGCTGCTAACTTCTTTCATTTCTATAAGCTCTGGTGTCGCATCAAGTCTATTCTTTTTCTTGGCTGCCACTGCTTCGGATAGCAGGTTTTTTTTCTTGCGCAATTCCTGGGTCTTAACAATGCACTCTCGCCTTTTCCTGTCGAGCTCAACCAAATTTTCTAGCGGAAAATCCGACATGTTGCGCTTGTTAAGCATGTCCCGGACTAGCCCTGGGTTTTCTTTCAAGAGTTTGGGATCGAGCATTACGTTGGGATCACTTTTTTGCACAACGACACATGCTCTAGGATCTCGTCGAGAGTGCTGGCAAGAGTTTCAGTGGGGACAGATTTTCCATAAAGTCGAATATGTAGGATAGGACCTCTCGTAAACATTTTCAGTGACAAGCCTTTTGGAAAGTTAACATTGTCTGGTATTAATGCCTTAAGAGTGGACCTCGATTTCTCAGCTGTCCCAATATTTATTTTGACTGAAACAGAAATTTCAGGACGATGCTGCGAAGTGTGGGTCATTTGTAGCCGCCTTCACTCTAGCAATGAAAGAATCAAGAACATTTGATGGTATCCTGCACCCGGCAGCTGCGGAGTGACCGCCACCAGTTCCTCCACAGGTCTCAGCCACATGTCGCATCATGATTCCAAGATTTGGTCCCATGGTTGCTCCAATCGTCTTCCTTGAAGAAAATTTGTATGTGCCATCGCTTGCAAGGGTTCTGACAAAGACCAATCTTTGGCCCAAAGTCGGCGAGCCGCTAAGAAGCGAAGAGACCGCGCCGAGCATGTCCTCCGCAACCAGACCATCGCCATTGACAAAAACGGTTCGCCCGTCGTCAGCTATCCTCCATTTATCTGCAAAAATCGTGGTGATATAGTTACGCAGGGTTGTCCTGTAAGTGCCCAGTATTTCCTCGCCGGCACTGAGCATTTCGTATCTGTCTCCCATGCAGATGGCTATCCCCACACCGGATTTCCCTATTCGGCCGCAGGCGTTCAACATTGTAGAAAATCCGCGGGCGTCCCTAAGCTGGCTCCTTGTTTCCTCGGTTACAAGCGTGTACACATAGCCAATGAGATCGCCTACAATATTAGAGTCTCCCTTTCCAGATGTTGCCACGTGCTTTGCTACGGCATCCAAGATGGCACTTTTTTCTTCCTGCGAAAATTCCGCAAGAACCCTCCAGCGCCCTTTATCTTTGAGCTTCAATCCCGAATCCATGAGTGCCATACGGCAGGCCTCCCTATCCCATGTGAGACCTTCGATGTATGGGTCTGAGGTGAATGCCAAGGCTTCGTGGAGCGGTCGCGTTTCCCTTCCTACAAGCATTATATCGAGATCTACCTTTACTAGGCCCAGGGATTCTGCCGTCTTCAGAATTTCCGAATTTAGACCCATGAATGATTTTTTCTCCCCCTGATCTTGTCTATCTCCGACAGCGGAAACGACCGCTAGCCTCGCCAGGTCGCGATTCTTCCTATCAATGGCGTTTGCAACCAAGTATGCCATTCCCCCGGCAGAAACTTGCTTTCCACCATCTATGGCAAACTTCCAGGCGTTGAGGATCTGTGAACCGTCATCTGTCATAATTTCCTCCTTTGATATTTCATGGTGGTCAACGATTAGCCACTTGTCACCTAGGGCTTTTCTCAGATCCAAAGCCCATCCGCCCCCAAGGTCTGTGATTATGTAGAAATCCCGTGCTTCTGCCATCATTTTCTCGATTACGGAGGCATTCATGTCCGGGACTGCACGAACGCTGAACCTGGCACCAAGACGTGAAAGAGCTGATGCTATTATGCTGCCAGATGTAATTCCGTCGGCGTCAATGTGAGTGACAACAGAAATTTCATTACCGTTTTCGACAGCTGTCCTGATTTTTTCAGAATTATTACGTAGTGCTTCGCTTAGCTTTTCGTTGGAGCTCATCTTACTCTAACTGAGCAATAACTGCGGCATATTTCCAGTTCTGCGGCAGCCTATCTTTCCTCTTGTAGTATTTGGACAAGCGATGAATTTTTGCTTCGATTAGCTCCAGAGAACGGACATTGCGGTGGTCGCTGTTGTGGACCTTGAGATGTTTTTGAAGGCCCAACGCCTTTGTCAAAAGCTTCTCCAAATCTTCGGGCATTTCTGGTTTGATGTTATTCTCGGTCAGAATGTCTGTCATGCTTTTCCCCACGACCGGCTTGACAAGAGGAATCGCGTGATGGTCTCTTAGATTCAACCCTATTTCGCTTGGACTCAACCCGTCTTTCGATAGTTTCACGACCAGCGCAGAAACCTGATCCTGGCTCTGGGTAAGCCATGAGGGAGAAGACTTTGAGGTAGGACGTGTTGAATGGGATTTGCCATGAGTGTGAACGTGGATTCGTGCCATATGGCTTCAAAAACTGCCCATGCATATCTTAAATGTTTAGTTTGAAATGACCCCATATGAAAGTCCGTTTCAATCCTCAAATTTGCGGAGGCAATAGAATTGACCTGGCTCATAAAAGTTAAATATCAGATTTCGAAAGGTTAGGTAGTATGAACAAGCCAGCACTAATGGCTCTAGGAACGATGGCAGCGCTTTGCACGGTGCTTGGAGTCGGATATACCCCGCAAGCATTCGCGCAGTACTTTGGAGGAGGGGGCGAACCTATTACGCAAGAAATGATTGACAAATGCGATCAGTACGGGATTGTTCCGTGTACCCAGAACGGCATATTGGCAAAGGAAAGATTGCTACAAGCTCAGGCAAACCCATCGACCGGCTCTGGAACACCGATGCTGTCAACCGAATCTGGACAGATGGTGGCCTTTATCGCAATCCTAGGCGCGATTTTTGGTGGAGTGGCAGCTGCTTTCTTCTTGAAAGGAAGAAGCGCAAAACCAGTAACAACCTAAGCCCACCTCTTTACTTTTTCTTTTTATCTATCCCTTAGCAGACCCGTTCTGCACTAGTCCAAAATATAGGCCTGTTCTTTTTCACGCCTCACAATCAAGTGATTGTTTGAAATATAGCGAAACGAAGAGGAGTCCGTGAGAGCGAGGTTCGGTCCAACCAAAATGTATATATCTTTGGATTATAGTGCAATAGATTAATGGTCTTCGAACCTCTAATTGGGCAGATAGGTCCAAACTACGACCCGCTGTTCTTCGACGTCATGGTTTACATCTTCGGAACCATGCTGTTCGCGGTTTTCTTGCTGGGTGTCATCGCCTTTTGGCTAAGAAGAAAAGGTCTTGGTGGCGGTTCAGCAAAGGAAAAGTGGGCTCAAGAGCTGGAAAGATACTTTGAGCGCGAGCAGATCGGTTTGATTCCGGACGAAAAACACCACTGGTAAATTCCCGGGGCGTTTAGCCCTTTTATCTTATTTTGTTTCATCATTCGATTCTAACATGATAGTTTCGCATCATTGGCAGTAAGCTTTGATTATATTGCTTATGTTACCTATCCCGTTGACCATTTTAGATTGTCTCTGTAGCTCGCGAGCTTTTTCAGAATACCTGGGCGTCGACAGAACTTCAACAATGGCCGCAGCCAATCTATCTGCCTCTAGATTTTTGGGAAGCAACATTATTCCGATCCCGATATCGGCAACCTTGGTCGAATTCCCAAGCTGTTCGCTATGATTCTCTATTGGGATCGTTACTACAGGTTTGCCTAATCGGATAGCGTGCGAAAGTGCGACATGGCCGCCCCGAAGTACCGTAAGGTCACTCAGTGCATAGACCTCGTCCCGCACAGGACACCATTCATAATACCAGGTGCGTGAGCCGATACTCTGCGGTTCAGTTTTACCCCCTGGTTTGCCTTCAGAGATCACAAACTGAATCTTGTCTTCCAACGCCACTGCGGCTTTTTGCGCAATCATTAGCAGCGAGGATCGAGTTTGCGATGGACCACTTATGTGGACATAGACCATCGGCCGGGACCTATCTAGTCCAAGAGACCGCGCAACGCGCTCTACAGCCTCCTCGGTTGGTTGTTGCTCCGGCGTAGTAAAGCCCACGTACTCTAACCTGCGGGTTGCAGAGCCGGTTCCCCATACGTTATGCCAGGATATTGTGTGCGGTGGTGGAAGATCAGGAACCAAGACTCTTTCCGCCAACGCCCACATGGATCCTAGAACTTCTGCTGTCATGCTCTCAAAAAGTCGTGAAATAGCAAAGTCGCGAAGACGCGGAGATAGTAACAATTTCAGCTGATTTAGTACAACAATTGAAGGGATTCTGAGAATTCTGGCAGCGAGTATTGGAGACAGGCGCGAGTCAGAGACCACAACGTTAGGAGAATACGCAGTCATATTCTTGATTTCTTGATTGACCTGGCGGGCAAAATTCGCAAACCAGACGGGGATATTTGCGATGCTGCTCTTTACGGAAAAGCCACCGTCAACTCCCCATGCAAATTCCATCGGTGGGACCATTGCGCATCTATAGCCGTGCATCTTAACGTAGCTGGCTGCCTCGCCGAATGACGAGAACATGATGTCTATTCCTGATTTCTGCAGCTGATCCGCTACCATCACCAGCCTGCTTGCATGGCCAAGGCCAACACCGTATGGAGCGAGATACGCTACCCCCAACCGTGAACTCCAACAAGTTGTGAATATATAATGCATTGTGAACTGAAAAATGTTTACACGATTGTTGAAGTCTGACTTGAAAAATTAACAGCAAAACCGATTCGCATAATCTTTCCTCCCGGAGTCGAGAGTATTGTTTGTAGCGGACTTTAATCATATCAAGAGAATTGCAGGACTATTTTCCGAAGCGGGGATACCATAGGATATTATTTCATGAGGTAACGCTTCAAGTTTTGAGACGCCTTGATCCAAAGAGTTTGGTCCCTGTTTTACTTGGTCGAATGTACCTGCTGCTACACTAATGAGGTTTTAAGCCTCGACTTATATGCTCATGTCGGTGCCATGAATTTGGGAAGAAACCTTGAGGATCTATGCCCCGTCAAGAATTGCAAAGGAAGGCCAGTCATGCCGATTTCATATATCAATGAAGAGGGAGTCGCCCAGAGGACCGCTGTTTGCGAGATTCATTGGGACGAATTCCATAACAAGCGCCCCAGGCATTTAGGACCTCCCTTCAGGTTAGTCTTTAAAGATGATATTCAGATTAGGAACCTATGATGAAAAGATGATCATGCGTCTTAGTGATTCCTAAATTTCTCAATGTTTTGAGGTTGTTAGAACTGAATTCTCGTAACTTTGCCTGATGGCTCCAGCTCTTTGAAGACTATTGCCTGAAATGAGTAAAACTTGGTTGCTTGGTCCTGCAACACGTCAATCGTAGCCCCGGCTTTGTAGCACAGGTTGAAGAGAAATTCATCTACGCTCCACTTTAGCTCAACGGGTACTTGCGGCAGTAGTAAGCCCGACCCATGCTTCCACCTTAGTATAAGGCCATCTCTACCCAATTTGATAGCCTTCTTAATCTGATTGTGATCGCCAACCAGTTCTACCGGAGGTGTTAGCACGCTGACTTCAAAAATAATATTTGGCAGCTCCGGCAAATCGACTGGAGGAAAGCGTGGATCCTCCGTGGCAGCGGCAATCGCCGCTTCTATTACTGATATGGAAATCTTTTTCTGGGCCACAGCAAATCCTATGCATCCGCGTAGGTGCTCTTCTCTTTTTCTTGTCAGGTAATTCAGAGTAACAAAAACTCCCGCCCTAATGTCAAGCCCTTCTTGAGCGTCGATGATCGTTGAAGTGTTCAGATACGAGGTGACAGCATTTCTTGCCAGGGAAACAAGTTGCTCTCCTTGAGCATCCGATATCAATAGACTAACCTTCGGCGAGAGTTACTAAAAAGGGATACGGGCTATTATGGTATTATATTTTGGTACTCTTCAATTCTATTCTTTTTAACTCGAGCAGACGATGAAAAGGCACTTCTCAGCGTCAAGCAAAAGTAATACCGGCCAAGCATCAACATAGAGAGCGTGACTATTACAAACAAGAGGCTTATACTTCGAAAGCCATCAATGCTGCGAATAAAGAAGCTGTTTATCGACTACTTTTACTCGGATATTTCCAACGTCATCTCTCGCACAGCATGTGAAATGCGGGCATTGTGGACAGGAATTAACTTTTTCATCCAGAACTGACAGATCTTCTGGTAATCAAGTGGATCTCTTCCTATGCTCGTCTTGTAGTACAGAAATGAAAGAGTACAGGTCAAACAAACAGATAACGCGCTAGGAATGACAAGACATATTAACTAAATCGCAACTGTCCTTGTTATGATGAACTGCCCATCCTGCGGCACTTTAATGGTTTGGCTTAACGGCTCGATTATGCATGATCCCCCTGTAAAAAACTATGAATGTAGGGTTTGTCGTTTGTCTGTGACCAAGTATGCAGATGGCGAATATGAGGTCAAACCTCTTGATGAAAATGGCGAAAAACAACAGCCTACCCCATCGTAGTCATGTTTTTCCATGATCTTTTTCTGTACCCATTGGTTATTCATTGTTGACATTAGCTAATGATTTCCATGTTCCTGTTTTTTTTTAAGCAAGATTCAGAGCTGCCAAGAATGGGTTACGCTTAATGCAAAGCTAATATAAGATCTGCAATTAGGTTGTGTAATCATGAGTCAGGCCAAAGGCACACCTTCTTTGAGAGAGCAACTCGAGGACAAGAAAAAGATTATCGTCTTGCCAGGTGTTTTTGACGCACTAAGTGCCAGAATAGCCCAACAAGTGGGCTTTTCTGCAATGTTTCAGACAGGTTACGGATCTTCTGCCGCCCTACTCGGCATGCCGGATTTTGGCCTTCTTAACGCCGGTGAGACCGTTGACAACGCGAAGCGAATCATTTCTGCCGTTGATGTTCCTGTCCTAGTCGATGCTGATACAGGTTATGGCAATCCACTGAATGTCTGGAAACTTGTCAGGGATCTGGAAAAGTTGGGTGCCGCAGGAATTTTTCTTGAAGATCAGGTGTGGCCCAAGCGCTGTGGCCACATGGCTGGCAAAGACGTAATACCCAAGGACGACTACATCCCAAAGTTAAGAGCCGCAGTGGAAGCCCGCAGAAGTAACGAATTCATTATCGTGGCAAGAACCGATGCACGCGCGCCACTAGGGTTGGATGAGGCCATAATTCGCGGTAAGGCTTACAGAAAAGCAGGAGCTGACGTAATATTCGTTGAAGCCCCCAGGACTGTAAGCGAACTACGAGTGGTAGCAGAGCAAATCGACGCCCCGCTTGTCGCAAACATGATAGAGGACGGAGTCACCCCAAACCTTCCAGCAAAGGAGCTGCTTAGACTGGGATACAGGATTGCGGTCTTTCCCTTATCTGCTCTCTTCAGTGCGACATTTGCAATGCTGCAGGTCCTCACCGAGCTAAAAATCACTGGTGCTACAAGGCAAACCCGTAAACTAATGGTTACGTTCAAAGACTTTAATCAGTTCGTGGACTTGAACAAGTTCATGAATCTTGAGAAAAGATATTCCTGAAAGAAGTTATAGTATAATCACGTGCAATCAGTAAATAAAATTCCTCATTGCAATTGTTGTGAGAGAGGTCCGCCTAGCAGCGGTCGTGCCTGCCCGTAATGAAGAGCAGTGCATAGGCAAGACGCTCTCGGCGCTGCGCGCCCAGTATCATGCGCCAAAAAAAATAGTAGTTGTTAACGACGGATCGACAGATTCCACGGCAGAGATTGCAAGGTCAGCCGGGGCTCATGTCATAGATCTACAAGACAGGGGATCCAGCGCGCTTGGCACCCCAGTGCTCGCGGGAGTAATCAACAAAGGACTTGAATGTCTTTCTGCGGAAGGCTATGGGAAAAGCCCTAGCGACTATGTGATGATACTCGGTGCGGACCATATCCTGCCTCCAAATTACACTAGCACATTGCTGGACTTGATGGAGACTAATAGGACCATCGCAGTGAGCTCCGGGCAGATTAGAGGTGAGAGAAGCGTAATTCCGCGAGGTTCAGGGCGACTAGTCAGGGCTGACGTGTGGAGAAAGTTTGGTCTTCAGTACCCGGAGAACTATGGATTTGAAACCTATCTGCTAGTCAAGGTCCAGCAAGAGGGATATGATGTGGTTGTACTAAATGAACTATTGACGGACGGCTTGCGGAAGACAGGCAAGCATTACAAGAAGAGTGTTTTTGTGTCTTACGGCAAGTCGCTCAAGGCTCTCGGGTACAGTAAACTCTACTCAATCGCAAGAATTGGCTTGATGTCAATCAAACACCCTAAAGGCGGACTATATATGATGCAGGGCTACCTGAGCAGCGACATCCAATCCTACGACCCCGAACTTCGCGCCTACCTCTCAAGCATCCAGCACAAACGCATCAAGCGCTATGTCACAAATCCGATAAGAGCCCTAACCGGCGAAGCTGCCTAGCATGAGAATACTTCACATCTGGGACCAGGCTGGCGTGGCTTGCATCCTTGCGAAACATCAAAGAAGACTTGGCCACGACGTCAGGATAATGAAACGCGCAGGGTACGATCCATTTGGGATCTTTGAGTTTTATGGGGAGCCGCAGTTGGAGGTCGATGGCAAATCTTTCATAAAAAAAGCAATAGGTCAAGCAAGAGATTATGACATCGTCCACGTCCATAGTCTATACAAGATTATTCCAGAAATGAGAAGCAGGTATGCCGAGAAAAAGCTGGTGCTCCATTACCACGGCTCGGAGGCAAGAAAGGAGACAAAGGATTCGGTTCAACTGGACGCAGAACAGGATTCAAACGCCGTCATTGGCTCAACTACTGATTTGAAGCCGTACGTTGGAAATCAGATGATCTATGTACCCAATCCAGTTGACACAGACCACTTTACGCCCGCAATAGCCTCACGCTCGCCTAGCGGAAATGCATTTACGTTCAAGACGACCGGTGCAGACATGAGTTGGGTGCTTCGATACCTGAGGGATAACAATATCGAGCTGAAAGTCGATGTCCTAGACAGGCAGGAAACCCCCGTTCCGTATTCTCTAATGCCGGAAACGCTTGCACGCTACTCGATTTACATCGACCTGAAGTATATCGCGGGGACGCTGCTCCAATCCTCCAGCAAGACCGCACTTGAATGTCTGGCATGCGGGCTTCGAGTACTCGATCACAAATTACAGTACAGAGAAAAGTTACCTGACGAACACAGGCCAGAAAGAGTCGCAGAGCAAGTCCTTGAAATCTACCACAAGTCCTAGCGTTAAGCCGCCTCTGACGCTTCTTTGGGCCGCGGCGGTTTCTTGATGATCTTCTCAAGCATCGCTTTCATCTGCTGACGTTCTTCTTCCGTGGCCTTGCCCTCTATCAGGTTTATGAGGAAGAGGTACATAGTAGCTTGGACCACATTTTCGTTAAACATCGCCTCCTGTTCCACCTTCCACTGACTCTTACGGTGCCAGAATCCAATCACAATTGCAAGTGGCATGTAGATGGCTATGAAGGCTATTACGAAAACCCAGACATTTGAAAACAGAGCGCTAAAGGCAGGAATACGGTCGATCATTAAGGAATACTGAATAGTGATGAAATTTGCGAACATGATGAGAAATGCCAGATAGATGCTATGGCCTTGCCGGAAATCTAGCCACCGTCTTCTCGCCCAAGAGTTTCTTTTCTTGTAAAAAGCCACGATTTAGCCTCTTCTTGTGTACCTATATTGCTTGCGCATTATCTCTTTGACACTATGTTCTGCCATAATCTTCTAGTTTATGGAATTCGAATTCTGTTCCTTCGCCTAAAGGTTCAAGTAGATACACATTGCGGCCTAGCCTAGAGTGCGCAAGTCCCAAATCCAGAGGGTTGTCAGAGAACTTGTACGTCCGCTCGTCCTCGAGATTCAGTTCCATGAATCCCCGCCAATGCTTTGCCCCGACTATTAGCGCATCTCTTTCCGTGCTCTGGTTGATTCTATCAATGGTGTCGAGGAGCGCATCATTGTCATCAATATCCAGAGCATTGAACTGCATTGTGACTGGAGCAAAATTCTCAATGGAATTCTTGGTAATGGCGAATAGGACAAAGGGGCCGTCGTACGGCATCGCCACATAGCTGAATCCTAGAATGGCAAACCCTGACATAACAAGACTTGCCATTATAGCTCTACTCTTATAGCGCCTTAGCATTTTGATTATGAAATACCCTGCATAGATGGATGCAAATACTCCAAACAAGATAATCCATCTCTCTGGTACGAGAAAACTCGGGTTTGGAACCATAATCCATGCGAAAGCACCTATTGCAGATATGATGAACGGCACTCCCAGCAAAACATTTCTTGATTTGTTGAAACCAAGAATCGCTGGAATAGTGACAATCCCATTTAGCACTCCAAATAATACAAGGTAATCGACTGCCGATATGTCCAATAACGGAACCTTTGCGCCCGCCCCGGATACTTGGATTCTGTCGTCTTTCATGATTGTGGGACCAAGCATCGAGACGAACAGCACACTTGAGAATATTGCGAGAACCGCTAAATCGCGGGTTCGTCGGATGACCGCTCCTGCTGCCAATGAAACAGTAAGAAGCAAGCCAACCATCCTGTCTGATGCTAATGTAAAGCAGCAAAGGGCGGCCAATAACACAATTCTTAGCATCCCTTTCTTCCTTGCAGAAAGTAACCCAAAAATAACAAGCATTGTAGAAAGGGCCAAGACATCGCGATGCAGATCCCATGCAGTCCTAAGGACGGCAAGTTGAAGAATAACGAAAGTGGCAAGAAAAAGGCATTCCCAATTCGCGAGTTTTAGCAAAGTCCTGCCCAGATTGAATATCGAAAAGGCAAAGAGGCCAAAGATAGCGATGGCAGCTCCGACTACAACAGCCTGTGCTGAGAGTCCAGTAGCCAACGAAACCGAATAGAGAATCAATACGTATAGAGGAAAATCGTCAGAGACAGATCCCCAGTGTTCATTCAAGTTGGACACGACAGGAATGTAGTAATTCACAACGTCGTAACCTATCGGGTGGGGATAGGCCAGGAGCTCTGGCGCTAGTCTCAATCCAATCGCAAACACGATGACCATCAACGCGGGGACCCACTCCTTATTGAGAAGCTTTATAGATAGAGCAGAATTGGATAACCACAATCAGATTTAAAAGGCAAACAATCCTTTTCTCGGTTATTGCCGAAAAAGGCCAGGGGGCATTCCCATTCAGAGCTTCAAGAAGAACAGCTTAAGATTTTGAACCTTATATACCAAGAGCTCCAGAAGCTAAATTGCAACCTTGCCGTATCTGCCCGACCACCTATAGCCGACGTGACATCGGGCATTGATGATAGATCCGATGAAGAATTGGACTCTTACGAATGAGACATAATTCATGTTTTTTGACATGGCGTTCCATTCTTTGATGTTCTTCATGAACAGACTACGTGGTGCCGCCCGCTTTGATGAGAATTAGCTTAGATCTTGCTGGCGTCCTTGAGACGGTTCTGCATTCTCCGTTCACCATCTGCAAAGCGATGTCCTTCCTCCTCAGTGACAGTAAGCAGCGGAGGCACTGCTGTAGACTTACCGTTTTTGTCCAACGCAACGACAGTTACAAATGCAGTGCCGGTCTTGACCCTGTCACCAGTATCGAGATTTTCCGATTCGATTTGTACTTCTATTTCCATGGAGGATCTGCGAACATAATTTAGTCTCGCAGAAAGGATCAACGCGTTGCCGATGTAAACCGGTTTCAAAAAGGTCATCCTGTCAATGCTGACAGTTACACAATTTGTGTTCCTGGCATGTCTCTTCGCTGCAATGCCAGCTATCAAGTCGACGTGCTTCGGTATGATTCCTCCAAATACATTCCCCATAGGATTAGCGTCTGAAGGGAGCATCATCAGCGTCATTTCAGTTTGTGATTCTGCAGAACATTTGCGAGCGCTACCCATCTAGAACAGGCTGAGGATTTGAGTTTTATAAAGCATTTACCATTCTGGTCATCTTCTCAAGGCTGATCTCGAATCCGAATCTCTTTTCTTCCTTTTTCATGTGCCTATACATGCTCATCATCAGGTTCATGTGCCGAATAGTACTAAGTTTACCATCCATCTTTAACCGCACAATCCGGTAAACATCGTCGTAGTAGCCAAACCTGTCAAGTACTTTCTTGCGATACAGCTTTGCATCGAATCGCTTGCCATTCTTACCCAGCACTTCGAGGAAGATGTCGCAGCAAATAAGAGAAGGTATTATGCCCTCACCCAGCATTGGAAAGACGCATCCGATTGATTCTCCAACTCCAATAACGTTTCCATCAACAAAAGGCTCCATCCTCTTTGGAGGTGCAAGTCTGATTGGCCGACCAATCTTTTTCGCTACCTTGGCTTCGGGATGTTGTTTAAAGAATTCGCTTATGCCGTAGTATTTCTTTTCGACATCGCCAGCACCCATGTAACCGCGATTGTTATCGAGTGGAAAATACCAAAAGTATCCTTTCGCCCCTTTGTAACCAATGACATAGAACTCTTGGAGACCCCGTACTCCCTCGACCAAGTATTCGTAGGCAGGTATCATGAAGTCCTCCTTGGACCTAGGCAGAAGGGTGCGGTGTAGGCCCGTGCAATCGAGCACGTAGTCATATTGATCGAATGGAAACGACTCTTTTGTGCACTTCTTCCCGTAATGGACCTTGAGATTTTTCATAAGGTCTGATTCCCATCTGTGCTTGTCGTACGTTACGAGTCCCCGGAGCTCCAAGTATTCTACGACATTACTTGGCAGTTCCATTCTCAGCTTCTTTCCGATGTGGAAAATGTAATCGTTAAAGTCTAGTCCGGCGTGTTTCGAGAAATTGTCGAGCATGTGTCTCGAAGCACCCCACGCACAAACGGGCCAGTGGTTATCCTTGCGCGATGATTCAAAGATCTCCACATCATGCCCGCGGGGTGCGAGCATCGCCCCAAGGTAACTTCCACACACGCCTGCGCCGGCTATCGCGATACGCAAAGATGAGTACCAGTCCGCCAGTTTACTTATAATTCTTGTCCAGGCTCTTCGCTATATCTGTCTGAAATTCTATAGCGAGCGTACTTGTCGTCCGGTGAATATTTTGGCGGATGTGGATCGACCGTGACCTTACCGCAGTGCGGACATTCGTGCTTCAAGGTATAAACAGAGCAAAACGGGCATTTCCTTATCAGGTGTTTCAATCCTATCCCTGCTGATGTGACTTCTTTGATTCTTCTCTGGCAAAACTAAAAGTGCCACGACGCTTCTCGATTGCAGTCCTAATCTTCTCTACCGCATTATTCATTGATTTTTCAGCGACTTTGAAATTCTCTGCAGTCACTACGATGCGATACCTCGGAGCGCCAACATATGTGACTGACGTGTTTGCAGCACCCTTTCCGCCTTCTGCAGAAGATAGGGTGTTTTTGATCATTTCAATTCCGTCTGGCTCTTTTGAAGAAATTTCCATGACGCCTCTCACCTCCACCTGCGGGATCTGGATCTTGTTGCTTTCGTCCTCCATCGCAGTTCTTATTTCTGGCGCGACGTCAATATTTTGGATGGAGTCAGGACCTTTTCTTGCGACAGCTTCAAAGGCATCATATACATAGTCGTACTTTTGCAGAATTTTTTCCTCGATTTCACTGACTTGTGCGTCAGTGAGCATTAACTTTGCCTTTATGAAATCCATAAATGCAGTGGCCTTCTCGTTCTTTTTGACCTCGATAAGTTTGGACTTGCGTTCTTCGCCCGATACTTGCTTGAGCGAAGTATCTACTTCGCCTCTAGTCTTGTTAACCCGTATGACCTTAAGTACGGCCTTTTGCTTTGGCCTTACATACCGTTCTATGTTTCTGATCCAGCCAGTGGCGATTTCTGAGATATGGAGAAACCCAGTCATTCCACTATACTCGTCAAGAGTTACATATGCTCCGTGGCCAGTGACTTCTCTGACTGTTGCGATGACAATCTCGCCTTCATCTGGTAGTCTCTGGACCTCATTGGTTGACGCCATGTCGCCGATTAGATACCCGATGTCAATGGCATACTTTAAGGTTGCTCAATTGGACTAGCGCGGTGATGTGAGCCGCTTACACTTGTCATGCATGATGCTATCCCTATCTGCTCGATATGTACTGTGCTGGTCGGTGTCAGCAAGTCCTATTGCAGGCTTTAGCAAACATTCCCTCTTCCCCGGAATTTGCGGACTACCCCCATCATAAGCAAGTCCGATGCGTGGGTTTCTATTGCGTAATTCCTGGCCTACAATTTTTCTAATCCGGCCTCCCGTCACTGTCTTTGTTCTCTTTCCTCTGGACTCTAGCCTGACCCGCTTTGTCACTCTCTTGGCGATGTCCCTTGCCATTAAGAATGGGACACCAGATCTAGCCGTTGTGCTTGCCAGTCGTTCCTTTTCAAATTTTTCTTTTCTACCGCTAGATCTTCGAGTTGTAATTTCCACAGGCTTCTTACGGGGAGTTCGTCGTCTTACTGTTTTTTTCTATAATCTCTTCATGCCATAGAAGTGCTCGACAATCAAGATAACAGCTAAAAGTCAATACCTTTTTTTGCCTTAATTCCCTGTTGATAGGGGTGTTTGACCTCTTTCATTTCTGTGACCAGGTCCGCGACCGCCACTAAAGGCTCTGGCGCATAATTTCCGGTGAGCACGAGAGTAGTCTTCTGAGGTTTCAACCGCACTATTTCCATGACATCATTCTCAGATATCAAACCAAGCTTTACGGCATAGTTGATTTCGTCGAGAATCACGACGTCATAGACACCAGATGCAAGTTTCTCCCTAGCAATATCAAGGGCGGCTCGAGCGGCAATTTGGTGGTCCTCGCGGGGATGATCATCGTCAACTATTCCTACGAAGCCTTTGCCTGCGGCAATCAATTCGAATTCCGGTTCAAGGCGCTTCGAACTCGTAAGCTCACCGTAGTACCATTCACCTTTGATAAATTGTATCATAGCCACTTTCATGCCATGACCTACTGCCCGAAGGACAATTCCAAGGGCCGCTGTCGTCTTACCCTTTCCCTTTCCTGTGTAGACTATTACCAGCCCGCGCTCTTGCAGCATGAACCTGAAATCATCATGGTCAGGATAAAAATCAATCTGAAGCTTAAAATTAAAAGACACGTGAACTCTGATCCATGAACATTCCCAGGGTAGTTATCGCAGGCATTACTAGCGGCGTCGGCAAAACTACCATTTCGGGGGCTGTCATGGACTCTCTCCGAAGGAAAGGGTTCAAGGTGCAACCGTTCAAGGTAGGCCCTGACTTTATAGATCCTTCCTATCACGACCTTGTCACCAAAAGATCGTCGCGTAACTTGGATGTCTGGATGATGAAGGAGAGCGGAGTTTTGGAGTGCTTCAACAGGGCTTGCCGTGACGCTGACCTTGCAGTGATTGAAGGGGTTATGGGGCTTTTTGATGGCATGTCGGGCAAGGACAATTTCGCTAGCACCGCTCATGTTGCCAGAATTCTAAAGGCGCCTGTAATCTTGGTAGTCGACGCCAGCAAAGCAGGACGATCAGTGGCAGCCATTATTCTAGGGTTCATGCGCTTCGACAAAAGCGTCAAAATCGCGGGAGTAATCCTGAACAATGTAGCGAGCGAAAGGCACGCAGGGTATGTGATGGAAGCAATGAACTCCAAGATCAAGATTCCGGTCCTTGGCATAATAAAGCGGAACGAAAAGTCCGAAATGGTTGAGCGACACCTTGGCCTCGTGCCCACTCGAGAGTTGGATCAGAATAGGCGCAAGCATTTTGTTGAGACTGCTCGAAAAACTTCTGAACAAATCGATATCGACAGAGTGCTCAGTATGTTCGGTAAGCATCCTCTAAATTATGTTGAAAAGCCCCGTACCTCAAGAAAACCTGTAGCCAAGATCGCTGTGGCTTTGGATGAGTCTTTTAATTTTTACTATCAAGATAATATTGACGCGCTTCGAATGGCAGGAGCGCGACTAGAGTTCTTTAGTCCAGTCAGCGGCAGGCGGCTTCCCAAAAACATTGACGGAATAATGCTCGGTGGCGGCTTTCCTGAAGTCCTCGCCGACAGTCTTGAAAAGAATACCGAGATGATCAAGTCAATCCGTCGGGCCGCTGCCGATCGTATGCCAATCTACGCAGAATGCGGAGGTCTAATGTACTTGAGCAGGTCAATTTCAGGCTACAAAGGATCCAAAAGAAAGATGAAGATGGTTTCTGTCGTGGATGCCGATACCGAAATGACTGGCAAACTCACCCTTAATTACACAGAGGCGACATGCAACGCACCTTTGTTAGGCAAGACTTTTCTTCGAGGGCATGAGTTTCACTATTCGGAGCTCCGTGATATTGCGTCTGACACGAATTTTGCATACAGGCTAACCAAGGGCAAGGGAATTACTGCTGGAAAAGACGGGATTGCTTTCAATGAAAGTGGGCTTGCTGCGTATACCCATCTACATTTCGGCGGTGGTGACCTTGCACAAAATATTGTGAACACTTGCATTGCGTATTCACGCGCTTGATTTCATAGTTTGGTACAGAAGCATTACCGCGTTGATTGTGGAAGACGCGGCAGGACTACCACCCTTTCTACCAGAATTCGTTATGAACGGGACATCCAGCTTTGCAAGCTCTTCCTTTGATTCTGGGGCGGAAACAAACCCAACTGGAATTCCAATTATCAGAGCAGGCATGACTGTTCCTTCTTTAATCATCTGGATCAATTCAAAAAGGGCAGTCGGTGCGTTGCCTATCACAACGATCCCACCATTGATTTCCCCGGATGCATGTCTCATAGCCAGCTCGGACCTAGTCCTTCCACTCTTTCTAGACTCTTCAGCAAGTGAAACATCAGAAATGTAGCAACGAGGGCGGAGACCTAGATCGGCGAGAGATTTCTTATTTATTGCGGCCAGCACCATGTCGACATCGCAAACAACTGCACACCGATTTTTCATTGCAGAGAAGGAAGACTCTATAGCCCTGGGATGAAAGATTATCTTGGATTTTCCTGTCGCGAAGTCAAAATCAGCTGTCGCATGCACAACGCGTCTGACAATTGTCCATTGCATCTGGT
>DASYRH010000128.1:0-10240 GCA_036004585.1 Nitrososphaera sp.
CTTGTCCCTGAAAAGTTTGACGTCGGTTGGATCTAGAGGCTTTGCCGCCCACCCTCTGGGATTTCTGCTAAAGATCTGAAAAGCAGTGCATCCTAACTTCCTCGCATTGTCGACAGAATTCGATATACCCCCAGCAATGGAGACGTGAAATCCCACCTTTAGTCCAGGCATTTCCAGGTAACAACGCTTCACGCATGCTTTATGTGTTGTCTGATAATGCGTCGTCTGTATTTTTATTGAGGTATGAGTTAGTTCTGGCAGGACTTGTCCTCCATAAAGACTGGTACCGGCGATCTTGCAAAATACCCGTTTCTAAATGAGGCAGGAGAATACATACGACAGACCGGCTTTAGTTGGGAGGAGCTCGCGCGCCCCGATATGGCAAATGTACTTGATAGGGCCGCGAATAGAATTGAAGCAGGAACCTCGGGCTTGGTCTATGAGGATTTGGAGAGGTACGAGACTGAAATCCTCACTTTCCTAGTTTCGCTCATCATTGTAAAATCGATTGGGCTTGAATCCGTATTGAGAAAATTCGCGCTTGCCGAGGCACGACGGGCAGAAAAATTCTTGACCGAGGACCTCAAGAAGCAAAACGACTTACAGAAGAGATCTCTTTTTTCAAAGATCTTTGAGGATCTGTTCCGTCTCAAGATCGGATTTGCCGAGGAAGATAAGAGACTCTTCAAGGTCAAAGTTTCAGACTATCTATCAAGGTCTTCTCATTTTCATGAACAGGAATGGAAGCTCGTAAACAGGCTCGTTTCTCAAGGAGATGTATATTTGGATGCGGACGAGACGGTGAGGCTAATTAGGAACGAGCTTTCCGTGATGATATACGAACGTGTAAAGGGCATGACTCTTCCGACTCTGCCCGAAACCATGCGAGCCAAGGCCGATCTACTAAGGGCAAAACTGCTTCCGCGATTCGATTACCGACCAACTGCAGTTACAGACTTCCCCCCGTGCATCAAACACGCGCTTGAAATCATGGGTAAGGGAGAAAACCTTCCTCACTCTGCAAGGGTGATGCTTGCCACATACATGCTTGCGATTGGCAAGCCTATCGACGAGATCGTCAGCTTATTCGAAAGTGCCCCGGACTTTAATCAAAAAATCACTCGCTACCAAGTGGAACATCTGGCTGGGTTGAAAGGTAGTAGGACGAAGTACTCTGTCCCATCCTGCGAGAAGCTCCTGATTGAAAACTTGTGCTTTGCCACTGAACAGTGTGCAGGAATAATAAACCCGATGCAGTTTGGCCGCAGACAGGTGAGAAAGGCCTGAGTGAAACAGCCTCCATCCGGAATACAGCGATCATCAAGAACGCGTTCAGAGAATATTACTTTCACTCAAAGAGCGTGGAAGAGCCGACCAGGATGGAGCAGCGTGAGTTTGGATATTCGCTATTTGGTCAAAAGGGCTGGATAAGACACCTCTCGTTCTCCTCGATGGGGGCTCTTGTAGCCACGCTCGTAAAGGAAGCACCTTCAGATGTTTACTGCTCCAACGCCTACTACCGTTTTCCGACGCATCCTATGCAGGAGAAAGACTGGCTTGGCGCCTTTCTAATTTTTGATATTGACGGCAAAGACTTGGATCTCCCATGTGTGCCTTCTCACACATACCTGTTATGCACAGCATGCAGGTCTGCGGAACCTCTTCACGATCAACAGTCGGCTTTTGCATGCCGATCATGCGGAGCAAATAAAGCTGACTCGGTTTCAATTCCGTGTGCAAAATGCATTGACGCATCGAAAAAAGAGTTGAAAAAGCTGCTGGGTTTTCTCACAGGTGACATCGGGATAGACCAACTGGCCATCAGGACTTATTTTTCAGGAAATAACGGATTTCACATACACGTGTCAGACGATCAATTTGTCACGCTTGATTCTTCTGCCCGATCTGATTTGGCTGGGTACCTTTCAGGAGCCGGGCTATTGCCAGAGAGTTTGGGGGTTAGGAAAGGCAACAACGAGAGCCTATGTGTCGTCAAATTTCCAAGAGGCGGAATTGCCTATGGCTGGAGGAACAAGTTGGCAGAAAAGTTAAAGATTGACGGATCATCGCCCCTAAAGCTTCAGCATATAGTGACGCAGGCTGGAGGCTATTCCGCCTTCAAATCAAGCCTGGACAGGACCGCAAGGGAGCTGGGTGTGAAAATAGACGCACAAGTTACTACGGATGTCCATAGGATATTCAGGATGCCGGGCACTCTCAACGGCAAAAGCGGTTTGGCCAAGACCGTGTTCATCAATCCAGAGTCGTTTGATCCATTTAGGGATTCATGCGTGCTCGGCGACAACAAAGTCATTATAAAACTAAGGTGCCCAGTGAGACTCAGGCTCAAGGGGAAGCCATTCAATATCTCAAAGGAATCGGCAGAGCTTCCTGCCTATGCAGCAGTATTCTTGATTTGCAAGGGACTTGCGGAAGCGTGCTGAAGTATGTTTGTTAGGACACCCGTGAAAACTAATAAACACATTAAAGGGTCTTTAACCAAGGTTTGCTCTCTTGTGGGATACTTACAATGAGGACAGATCGCCTAGCACGGACATTGGCAAAATAGTCCGGATAGCAATATTCGCTGCCCTCGGGATTATAATTTTCGCGATTGTAAGCAACCAGTCCGTCAACCTCCTTATGAACGTCGTAGAATTTGACGATGTCTTTACCAAGCCTTTGTTTTATTCCACAATTTCTGGCATAATTCTTGCTTCCATTTCACTTGTCCGGGGAAACTTTGTTGCCCGACATTCAATGACATGGTATGGCATCAAGACCATAATCAACCTCGTAAAGAGGAGCGAATACGATCAACAAAAGATGCTCCGCTATTCAGAATTCAGGATGAGCCCCCAAAGTTTTGGTCTTTGGCAAGTAATGAAAATAGTGCTCTTTGCTCCATTGTTTAGCAATTTACTTTTTGGCATGTCTGTAGACTATATGGCAAAGGGGAATGACATCGGCATAGGCACCATCGGCTCTATCTTCGGTGTTCCGTTTGCAGACGTAACGGTGGACAGCGCGTTCGCTCAAATCAATGTCTTTCCGATGTTCCCGGCGCTGACCCTGCTCGTACCTCCCCTTTTGGCAGCAGTTAGTCTCCGCTTGCTTCTTTTTGTCGGTGTGTCAGGGACTGTTAACATTGTCACTCAGTACATATTCGATGTTCGTGAAGGAAAGCCTCGGTTTCTTTCTTACATTTCGACGATTGAATTGATTATTGGAGCGACTGTTTTTTGGCTGGGATTCAACCTATTCTTTACCTCTAACATCGATTACAATACACGGTATGCCATCGCAGGCACGCTTGCCTTAGGCGCTGCATTCCTTGCCTATGCATATTTCGATAGAAGGAGGGCTCGAGTCATGATGTACCCAACTAAACGTCACATGTATTCCCGCCTTCTCACCATCGGCGTTGTCGTTGTACTCGTGGGATTGGTAATGGCTATTAACACCAGTATTGCGGATGCAAAAAAGATCGAATGGCGAGGGCCATACACAGCCCAAGAAATCTCAGTCAATCGCTATATGCACAATCTAGAAAGTATTGATATTGTAAATTATGATGTCAAGTCTCCCGCCATTTCGCCATCCAGGATTCAATCAATAATGAGCGATAACAGAGAAACTCTGAATAACATCCGACTCTGGGACCAGGAAGCGGCGAGCTCGAAGCTCAAACCCGAACTGGGTCAGAGAAATGATATACATTATGTTGACACGGACATACTCAGGTTTGGGGGCACAATGTACTGGACGGGCACAACAACTCCTAACCTTCCAGTCGATGTGTCGGCAGCAGACAAATGGTTCAGCGAGCATATTACATATACCCATGCGAATGTGGGAGTTAAGATGCTGGAAGCAGACACGGGCAACGTTGCCGACGAATCAAAGTTCTTTGAACAGCGCAGAATTTATTATGGCGAGAGTGACGAGACCGGACTCTTTGACAAGGTCTGGTCAGCTTATCCGGTCGGCAGGATTGAGAGCAGAGAAGTTGACCAATACTTCTACAATGGAACTGGCGGAATTGACGTCTCGCCTCCACTAAGCTGGATGTTTGAGCCAAACTTTATGCTATCTTATCCCAGCACCCCAATTCACGTCATGCGGTTCAAAGATGTCCACGAACGTATGGAACTTCTCTATCCATACTTTGTCTACGACTTTGCGGTTGCCTCATCTACTAATCCGCAGTTCAAGCCCATTGACATTTACCCAGTCTCCGACGGCGAAAAAACTTATTGGCTGATGCCACTTGTGGCAGCGTTTGACACGTCCCATGTTCCTTGGAGTTCTAAATTCATGCTTAAGCATGTTGGATATTCCCTGATAAACACCTATGATGGCGATATGCAGGTATTCGCTACAGGTGACGATTACTTTTCAAAGATGTTTCTCGAAGAGTACCAGGATATCGGAGTAACGGATGAAGTTCCTGCTTGGCTGAGCGAGCAGATCAAGTATCCTGAGGAAATGTTCATCTGGACGGTATCTCAATTCAGCGTCTATCATGTCACTGACCCGAAGACGTTCATTGAGGCAAAGCAATTCTATAGCATACCGGAGGATGCAGCAAAGAGCATCCCTCCGTATTACATTACAACAAAGCCACAAGGATTCGAAAACCCCGAGTTCGTAGGCTTTCAGTCACTTGAGCTCCGAAGCTCTCAGACAAAGAACCTGGTAGGTTACATGACAGTACGAAATGACTTGGATTCGATAGGCGAAATGACATTCTTCTCGGTGCCCACAGATTCTTCGGTAAAGCTCCTTGGTCCAACGGGCGCCAAAGAAACGTTGGAGAAAGACAAAGACTTCAAGAACCTGCGAACGCTTTTGAACAATCCAAGACTTGGAGAAAATATTCTCTACAGAATCGGAGATGTTGAAGTCTACTTCATTCCCGTGTATACTTCGAATACCGGTGGAGGTGTTGTATCCCAGACCGGCACGATAGCGGCTGTTGGTGCAGCGTCCATAACTGGAACGTATTATGTCGGTCTCGGAGACTCCCCGGTAGAGGCATTTGAGAATTATTTGCTCAAGGTTTCAGGCGTGGCTCCTGTAGAACAGCCAGGCGGCGGTGGCAACCAGACGGTTATCCTTGACAAGGCCACGAGAATCCTGAATTTAGAGAAAGTGTTTACAAACTCGAATCTTACCATCGTGAAACCCACTACAATTTCTGCCCCAGTCGAATTTAGGGAGGCAGAGGGGGCCTATTTGCTCGAGTCGGGCTTTGCAGAGGTGCAATCCAAAATTCGGAGCTTTATTGCCACACAAGGGCCAGAACCAGGTGCTGGCAGGGTCTTTGAATGGCAGCAAGACACCAAGGTCAACTTTGGGTTTCTGAGCGAACAAGGTGGAATAGTGGAGAACCACTACATTTCGATTGAGGTTGGCTGATCTATCCTGAATCCCGTCCTGATAGTGGACAACCTGTCGCCATTCACCCCCAATATCCAGAGCTGCCTTGACGACTTGCAGGTAGGCCATGTCCGGATTGAATTTTCTAAAATAACGACTTCCGATCTGACCAACAGCAGCAAGGTTATCCTATCAGGGCGGAGAAAAAATAGCAAGGAAATCAATTCCGCTAATTCCAGAATCATCAGGAATTGCTATGAAAATAAAAAGCCTCTTCTTGGCATCTGTTACGGTGCTGAGATAATCGCCCTAACCTTTGGTGGAACAATACGCAGAATGCCAGAGCACGTGCAAGGTCAGACGTCAATCAAGATTGGCAAGAAGAATCCCCTGACAATGGAAAGGACCGATATGAGTCTCTATGAAAGCCATGCATTCTGTGTTGCTCGTCTCCCAAAAGAGTTCATCACACTTGCCAGCTCTGACTGTTGTCAACATGAGATGTTTTCGCACGCAAGCAATCCAATTTTTGGCACCCAGTTTCATCCCGAGAAGAGTGGGATCGACGGAAATATCGTAATTCGTTCTTTTGTAGAAATCAAACAAGAACGATTTTATTTGCAAGAGAAAAAGACCTGATGCCTTGGAATCGCAATCTCCCGAACATGCAATAACTCTACCTCTTGTAAACAAGAATGAAGAGAACTCTCGTTTACCACTCGTTGTTAATGTCGTGGCAAAATATTGGGGGGAAGACCTTTTCGCTGCCACTAGTCATGCAGAACCAGTTCCTCAGAGAGGTTCTGTCCTCATCCAGGGAATTGAATTAGCTGAAAGCCACGGCTTTAGTACCTACGTTTACAAAGGCTCCGTCAAAGATCTGAAGAGGAGAATTGATCAAGGGATTCCAACCGTCGTCATCATGCCTGGAATCCGAGGGTTGGTGCAGCATGCGCTGATAGTTTGCGGGTATAACGACGACGAAAGGAGGATACTCACGTACGTTGCCGAGCCTGACACAGTTGGGGCGATCCCCGAGAATAAGTTTGTGGAAGACTGGATGCAAGACGAGATGACGACTATCGTAATAATTCCAGCAGACATGAAGGACCTAGTGAAGGACGAGAATTTACAATTCAGGCAATCAAATAGGCTGTGCTTTGAAGCTGAGGGATTGCGGCAGCAGAATGATATTGACGGAGCTATCGCAAAGTTGCTTGCTGCAACAAATATTGATCGAGATAATGCTCAGGCATGGTGTCTTTTGGGCGGTATGTACAACGAGCTTGGCAGTGATGTAGCCGATTCATGCTATCGAACTGCCATCAAGCTCAGTCCGCGTTATTATTTGGCATTCAGGGGACTTGGAAACTTCTACTTGAAGAAACAGGACTATTCGATGGCGGAAAGCTACTACACTAAGGCCATCAATGTCAATCCGAGCAGACTAGGATCTATTTACAAGAATCGCGCAATTGCTAGAATGCAACTAGGCAACAAATCGCAGGCAAAAGAAGATTTGATTAAATATTTGGACCAAATGCCGGAAGCAGAAGACAGGAAGGATATAGAGCAGGCAATTTCAGAACTCTAGATTTTCTCTCATCACATGTACTATACTCGCTGGCTGGTCAGCATTTTGACCGCTTCGGCAAATTCTTGTTGTCCGAGTGGCGGGTGCTTAGCAATCTTTAGATTTTCTTCGACATGTTCCGCCTTTTTTTGTCCAACAAGAGGTGCTATAACCGAGGGGCTGGAACGAACAATCTGGAGAAGTTTTGGAATGATTTCCGTCAGCCCTCCAAAGTCGGGAACCTTTGCCTGTAGCAATCTACCTTGGAACAGCGGAATACTCGTAAATACCCCCATACCCAGCCTGTTCGCGGCCTCCAAAATGGTAAGGTTCTTCTCTGAGCCCACAGTCTGGTTGTGCAGCATCAGTGCCTCACTGTACGCCAAATTGTAAGGCAGCTGGATGAATCTAAAACCGTGACCTTTGCCTCCGACTCTTTCTGCTTCCCTCATGCAGGTCTCTAGTGAAAGATATTCATCATCATTTGGCTTTGCCCTAAAACATGTCCAAGTTGCCATTCCATAGTATCTCAGCTTACCAAAACTTCGGTACTTTTCATATGTCTCAAATGCAGACGCTAGCATTGACATGAAAGTTTCTTTGTCCACATCTTGGCTCCAGCTTTCAAAGGCATTGTGTATGTACACAAGATCAATAGTCGACAAGTGCATGTTTGTTAGAGACTTGTCTATGCATCTTGCAAGATAGCCAGGATTCATTACGTTGTATCCCGAACTGATATCATTTGCAGCGATTACTCCGGGTGAAATGTACATTTTCTGCATGTATTCCATCACGTCAACGTTTGGAAAATCCCCGTCGTTAGTGATATAGCCGTTTTTTGTCGCGATAAAAACTTGATCTCGTGTAACCAGGTTTTCATCTGCCATTCGCAAAAGTGCCCTACCAATACTTTTTTCTGACCTCATTGCGCGATAGTTTATTGCAGTGTCTATCACATTGACCGCGCCCGAATTAATGGATCTAAAGACTGCGTCCTCCACGGCCTTATCGTCATCTGGAGTTGGGTCCCCAAGATAGGTCCCCATACCAATACTTGAGAGTCTTAGACCATCATATTCCTTAAAATGTGCATCAGGAATGCCTTTAGATGCAGCGTGTCGTGCGTATTTGCTAGTGCCTTCGCTAGTCGCAAACCCTCCAAGCGATCTGTAGGTTGCCAATTGATATCTGCTTGATCCGGATTTGGTAATAAATAGTTCAAGAATGATTCACTCCCCTAAAGGGAGCAAGGCTTATCAGCAGCTTTAACGAAATAACATCGATGGCAGTGCTGGATCCAAACGTGCTCAACTTCTATGTACTGTTGGGTCCAGGATTGGCTCTGGTTTTGGCCGCAGGCATAACCGCGATAAGCACAGCGCTTTCCCTCGTGATATCTCGAAGTTTCTTCCGTTCGTATAGCTTTGCAGGTTTTGGCTATCTTCTAGGTTTGCCGGTGGGCTTTGCTTTTCTTGGGGCATCCTACTTGTTTGAATTATCTAGCGTTTTCTTCCAGGCCGACCCTATTCTACACCCTGCATTCTTTTGGATCCAAATGTTGCTCCAAGCTGAAGCTTTTGCTCTTATTGCATTGTCCTACTATTACAGGAGTTCGACCGCAGAAAGGAAACCCCATGTCAGCAGAGATATTGCGATCACGCTCATACCTTTGTTCATGGTAGCGATACCTTTCCTGATCCCTACCTCAGTATTGGTCGCGCAGCCATACTTCAACTACGCTGGATTTGCGGACTTGAGCTTTTTCATGATGATATTCAACGTCGCAGTTATAGGCTACATTTTCAAGAGCACCATAGTATCTTTAGTAAAGGCGGCGAATGTCAAGATGCTCTATGTTCCCGCTGCGTTCGCCCTCCTGTGGCTAGAACAGTACTCGCTAATTATTGCCTACTTTGACAACAGCGTAGTTGCGTTCATTGGCTCTGCTCTTGCAAGGCTGGCAGGACTCGCAGTATTTGCATACATCATGCATAGCGTAACTTCGCGGAAAAGGATGGAGATTGAAGCAAGAAAAGCGGCATAAGCTTCAGCTGTTTTTCGAAATTCTCTGTGCAATTGAGGAGGACACTATCCACAACGATGTCGCCAAGCCGACACACGTTCAGCACTTCACCCGGCTGTCCTACGACAAAATGATGAATCATTTCGAGGAACTGGAACAGAAGGGCATGATTCACAGAGTTAGTGGCTTGATTGCGATAACTGCGAAGGGCACGAAGTTCATAGAACAGTACGATCAGCTTATGGATCTAATTGAAAGTGCAGGACTGTAGTGGTCCTGATGCTGTCCGCAAAGATTCCTACAGCAAGAAGCTAAATGCCAACAAGAACCCTGTCACTCGAGAATACATGATGGTTGATGCCATTGCTGGTACCAAGTCATTCGCCTCCACATTCTTACCTCGTAACTGCATCAACGCCCTCAACGCGAGTGGAAAAGATCCGAGGCTTATCAGCGCATAGATTGTAGCATAGCCCACGAGAACAGAAGCAACTATCATGCCGTAGGCTGCGATGAAAAAGAGCGGAAAGACCCGGGCTGCGTTTCTCCTGCCCAGAACAATAACTAGCGTCCTCCTTCCTCCTGACTTATCAGCAGCATAATCTGGAAATGCATTGATAAAAAGCACGGACGCGGAAAGTAACCCGACTATGATTCCGATCACAGCGGCCGCAGGATCTATAGTTGTCGTCTGAACGTAGAAAGTCCCAAGGACGATCATTGCGCCCTTAATCGCGACAAATAACTCCCCTAGACCTGCGTTTACGATGCTTGTTGAGTAAAAGTAGATGGCTGCTACAGCAAAGCCAAGAATTATTGCTACCGTTATGCCCTTTGTCACGACAAAGTAAGTGCCAATTGCCGCCCCTAGAATGAGAAAAACTATTCCAGCACTGTAAACTGCCCGGGGACCCAGTAGTTCTTCCGGAAGGACTCCAGTACCTCCGCTGAATTTGGTCCGAGTTGTCCTGCTGTCAATCCCCCTCCTATGGTCCCAGTAGTCGTTAAGGAGATCCACGCTTGCATGCAGAAAGACTACACCGACATAGGTCAAGATACCGCTGAATGGATCGATCTGTCCCGTTCTCCAGTAACTTATTGTGAGTCCAGTGGTTACAGCTATGACGGAGGCAAGCAGGAATCTTATCCTGATTGCACGGAGCCAACTGGAAATCAAGTCAGGTTACTGTACTGGAAATGGCACTTGTATGCTTTTTGAATCATTCTAGCGATTTGCATCGGTAGTAGATTACCCCATT
>DASYRH010000129.1:0-18277 GCA_036004585.1 Nitrososphaera sp.
CCAATATCAGAGTTTTCCATAAATAGGCATAGTATCATAAAGTGGGAATAGTCTCCTTCCTTGGGATCGGCTCTATACTGCAGGCATGATAACAGCGGTCTCATAATTCCATAGCTTCCTTTATACCCCGTTACAGTTTTCTGTCTCGACTACAATGACTTCAAGCAAAAAGCACATTGGAATTATGGCTATTGCCCTCGCAGTAACCATAGCACCAGTGTTAGCACAATCGGCATTTGCGGCAGATGCAAACACAAAGGTCAGAGCATTCCAGAACGGTGTACTGATCGATAGCGGTAATCCAGGACAGATAAACACAGACACTGACTGTGTCGGTGGAATCGACGATGACGAAGGAGCAACATACATGATTTGCTACCTTATCCCACCAGGAGTGTCAAACAATGACAATAGTAATTCAATTGCTCAACTCACTGTCACAGCTGAAGAAACTTGCCCAACAGACGCAGGGTTTGACGTTTCAGACCAGGTCTGCTATACGGCAACATTCGCAGCTGCTCTATTCGACCAGCAAGGTGATTGGCACTTCCACGCAGAATTCTACAATGCACAGGATCAGCTGATCGCTGACGGCAGACAGACGTTCGCAAACAACTCGTTCTTCGTACTACCAGAGTCACCAATCGGCGTAGCAGCTCTTATCGCGAGCTCGCTTGCAGTGCTTGGCGGATTCATGTTCCTGCGAAGTCGAAACCACACAAACTTGCCGCTGTAAGAAAACAATAGCCCTATTGAGTACCACTCAATAAGGGTATTTTTTCCTTTTTCACTTTCGTCTCAAGAATAACGAACCTCTTCATACAATCTTGCTAAGTGACTTGAACGAGGTCGATTCTGTCAACTGCATCACTTGTTGCGTCTGTTGCACTCGGTCCAGTTTCTGCTGCCTCCGCCAGTTCATCCGTTTTTTCACTTGCTACCACCTTGGCCGTGTCATCAGCCGTTACTTTAACTCCCTCTTTCGAGGAAGATTCATTATGCATCAAACCTCAGCTGAACAGATTGGATCATAGTCGTGACAGAAAATTGCAAAAATATAATCGATTGGCGGCTCTGATTCTGACTATCATGGTGTAATGGGGAACATTCCTTCTGTTAGTTCAGAACCCAAATGTTCATTGCATGCGAATGCCATCACATTAGATGATGTTCAAATCGTTGGACTTTGTCTATGTCCCCGCGCCTGACATCGAATCGTCGGTAAGATACTACACAGAAGTGCTTGGAGGCGAGTTGCTATGGAAGATACATGCATATGGTGTGTGGGTAGCATGCATAGCGCTCTCGAGAGATGAGCGGCCATACGTTCTGCTTGCAGACCATATTGAAAGAAAAGACGTGATGCTGATTTATCAGGTGGCTAGCCTCGAAGAAACGATTGCAGAGCTAACGCCTAAAGGATGGAAGGAAATGAACAGGATTGAAATCCCACCGGGTCCATGTTGTACTTTTCGTGACCCCGCGGGTAATGCACTTGTTGTCTATGAAAACACTCGACCTTATGTAATGCAGGATTTCAAGGGCAAGATCGACAAGGCAGAGTGAAGGCCTTGACCAGGACTTGTTTTCATCTAATTTATGACTCTGGAATCATCTATCGCATCAAGATCGAGTGCCAAATAGTTTGTCCTTTAAAACGTAATCAAACACAATACAGCACCTCAGATTCGGCTAACCTTTAATCCTACCAAGTACTTGCTCAGGTATCTTTCATGATACCAGTTGGCTTTATGTTCATTCAATGCACAAAAGGCAGCGAAGACAAGATTCTTGACGTCGTGAGATCTATTCCCGAGGTAACCTACGCTTACAAGGTCGACAAGGCATACGATATCGTGATTAGGCTAGAGTCAGATTCCCTTGAGAAGTTCACATCAGCGATTACAGTTATTAGGTCTACCCCCGGTCTGCTAAACACAGATACGATGATAGGTTTCCGAAGACAATAGGTTTATCGAGAGAAGGTCCGGAAAGACACTTGATGGAGAAAACTATTGGAAGACTACACTAGATGTATTGCTATGCAGAGTTAGCAGCAATCAATCTTTCTATCTAGAATAGAGATACTCCAAGAATTTCAGCGTGAACAACCCGATTGACTTCAAGGGGTACCGCAAAAGTGTCCGCCATTGTCCCTTGCCAGTCATTATCGCGAGTCGATACTTTATTCCCAATTGAGCAGATCCGTAATTTGGATATTTTTTCATATAGGCACTGGCTGTTTCTCCATAATATTGCTTCTTAAGGAGCCACTTTGATAGTTTGAAATTATCTTCATCATGTAGAATCGCATCGCTTGTTCTCGCATCGACTCGGTATCCAAGTGCTTCAATTTTCTGCGGCAGAGTGCTCTCTTCGTAGGCAATAACATCCTCATCAAACCCTCCTGCTCGTAGCGCGATATCTCTGTCAAAAAACCGAGCAGATTCTATTTTTGATCCAGAATATAACGATCTCTCGAAATCTCTAACCCCGACCCAGAATCCGTTACCTATCGACCTTTCAGGGATTGTGACCCCCGCGACATTTGCCTTACATGATTCCACACACTGTTCAATGACTCTCTTTTCCAATATCATATCAGAATCTATGAAGCATACGTATCGGCCTCGGCAGGTCCTTAAACCGCGATTCTTTGCTTTTGTGCGTTCTCCATCCAACGTTATGACTTTTGCATCCATTTTTTCTGCTATTCCCGCAGTGTCATCAATGGAAAAATTATCGACTAGAATAATTTCAATCTCTCTATAAGTCTGACCCTTTATTGATTTGAGACAATTTTCAATAGTATTGCCGTTGTTCTTGGTTGGTATTACTACAGAGACTAGTGCAGGGTCATCCACGCAATGACGATTGTAATTTGGCATATATAATTAGGCAAGTTGTAAAAAGCTACACAAGAGGATTGGTACACAATTCTCGTGGACTTGATGGGAGTGTCGTTGATACATGCGGCAGTATGTTGTGACTCTTCACGAGAGCAAAGGAAACACAGCCGCCTTTTCTGATTTATCAGGAGAAGTTATCGTTAGTAACGGCTCGGTTTGTGAGAAAGAGTCGAAACCTATTAGAAATTCTAAGGGATTCTCTAGAGTCGTGCACGCATTGTAGATCGCAGATACGACACTATTCCCCACTTTGCAGGCAACCCGTATGCGTTGAGGATGGTGCGTGTAATATTCCGAATACGCAATGCTTTATGGACTCGCTGGAGGTTAGGCTTGAGGACATGGTTATTCCGAGTGTTGTTAATCCTGCAGTATTTACTGAGACAAGGCCTTGGGGGCACTTTGAACGCTACTCTCTCAACGAGCCATGCACCGTCAAGTTAGTCTACGTCGAAGCGAACAAGCGACTATCACTTCAATATCACAACAAGAGAGATGAGTTTTGGAAGGTGATAAAAGGGCCAGCAGAAGTAAGGACAGAGGACGATACTAGGGTGCTCCAAGAGGGCGATACTATAATGATTCCGAGAAAGACAGTTCACCGGCTGGGTGGCCTTGATGAATCCGCAGTCATACTCGAAATATCATACGGGAAATTTGACGAGTGCGACATTGTAAGACTTCAAGACGACTATAGCAGACAATTGAATAATGCAGCGCCAGTAACTCATTAGATTTTGAAACGCCTAAGGATTCAAATTTAGTCCAGTGCGACAATGCGTTATTGTTGCGAGACGCTCCGGTAATTGGCAGTGAGTCTTTTCTTGCCAAGGAGTAAGAATGTTACCGAGTCATCAAGCATGGACTGTCATGGTTATTAAGAGGGAATGTGACAATAGAAAAAGACGGCTCATTGAAAGCGCAAGTCAAGCAATCTATTATTAGTTCGAATGCGCGATCGTACTCCGTGTCTGTATCCGGACTCTTGATTCTTGAGTCGATCCAGAATTAGAGGGATTAAGAATGGATAGCGTGCAAAAACAGGATTCTAATTTTGCAGGATGGAGAACACTTCTAATTCTAAGTTCACTGGGCTTGATTGTCATGTTTGACGAAACAATGATACTGCCAGCAATACCGGATTTCATTCGCGGCTTCAATATCACATACAGCGAGTCGTCATGGCTTCTTTCATCCTACATAATTGCAGCGGCCGTAATGACTCCTATTGGAGGTAGGCTGTCAGACATTTACGGCAAGAAAAAGATACTGCTAATCGTGATGGCAGTTTATGCAGTTGGAATCGTGGCAGGGCGATTTGCCACCAACATGGAATTTATGGTAATGGCAAGAGCAGCGCAGGGCGTTGGAATGGCAATGTTCCCAATCGCATTCGGCATAATCCGGCAGGTCCTTCCTGAGAAGAAACTTGCGATAGGGCAAACGATTTTCAGCTCTACATTTTCTGGAGGTGCAGTTGTGGGGCTCGTGGGGGGCGCTGCCATAATCCAGAATTACGGGTGGCAGGCAACGTTTCTAGCGATTTTGCCCGTCGCAATAGCGTTGTGGTTCGTGATAATGAAGTTTGTGCGGGTCCCAGCTTCCCAGCCCGGTCCAGCATCCAGCGGTCAGCAGACAAGGCAAACGATTGACCTAAAGGGAACGCTGGCCCTGGCGGCGGCAATAATTTCATTCCTTGCTGGCATCACTTTTCTGGAGGGAGACTATGAGTGGTATCAATTTGCGGGACTATTTGCAATGTCTGCGATCTCGGTCGCGGCGTTTATCGCGATTGAAAAGAGGGTACAGTCACCCCTGCTAGATCTCAAGTTGATGTCAAACAATCTCTTCCTACCACCGACCATAATTCTCATGCTAGTCTTCATGTCAATATTCATGGTTTACTTGACAATCCCAGTGATGGTCCGGAGCCCGCAGCCGCTGGGATTCGGAGGCGACGCCGTCGCCGTTGCAAGCGTCCAGCTACCGTTCATGGTGGTACTACTTATTGGGACGATCCTATCGGGCTTTATCCTGACTAGGGTCAAAAACACAAAGCTGACACTCATTGGCACGATCATAGGCGCAGTCGGATTCTTCATACTGTTCATGTTCCATTCGACTACAGAAATGGTCTCAGTTGGTCTTGCGATACTTGCTGCCGGGCTGTCATTGTCTATTACGGGGGCCTTCAACGTAATACTGCTCTCCGTGCCAATGCAAATGACGGGGATAGCCCTTGGAATGACGCTTCTTCTCAATCTAGTAGGAATGTCCGTTGGCCCAGCCCTTGCAGGGATACTTCAGCAGACAAATCAGGGCGCCGTTGATGGGATTCCAGGTCTGTATCCGACCGAGGCAGCGTATAACCTGATATTTGTCATCGCGGCGATAGTTTCAATCGCTTCTGTGGCTATGGCAATCTCTGTGGCTAGGAGAAAAATTGTGCCACCTCCCATGGCAGCCGGGCAAGGCCTGGGCGAAGACGGCTATCAGGGCTCATCCCCCGGTCACCAGTAAGCTGATTGTAGAACAAATTCCGACAGGCAGTGACATAGGCACACCGTCACCTGCCAACTATTGGTATTCTACTTTTAAGTCCTCTCCAAAATTCTTGAGGAGTTTGTGAATTTTTGGATCAATGACAAACTTGCAATATGGAGCGCTCTGATGATCGTCATAGTAATTCTTGTGATAGTCCTCCGCAACATAGAACTTTTTGAATGGAGTGATCTCTGTTACTACAGGGTCCCGGTATGCTCCTTGTGCTTCAATATCTCTTTTCGACTTCTCCGCGATCACTTTTTGCTTGTCATCATGGTAAAAGATTGCTGATCTGTATTGCGTGCCTACATCGTTACCCTGTCTGTTTAAAGTAGTAGGGTCATGCGTATGCCAGAACACATCTAACAACTTTTCAAATGATATGACACTTGGATCAAATTCTATTTGAGCGGCTTCCGCATGGCCGGTTCTTCCAGAAGATACCTGTTCGTAGGTTGGATTCTCTACCTTGCCGCCAGAGTATCCTGGCAAAACCGACTTGACACCCTTTAGTCTGGCAAAGATTGCTTCCGAGCACCAAAAGCATCCGTTAGCAAGAGTTGCGATTTCCATATTACTGCTCACGGCTCTCCGAAGGAACAAAGCGCAGAGATAGTGAATTGACGCACTCTCTGGTATTCTTTGCAGTCATCCGCTCTCCGACAAACTCATGACCCAAGTGGGCGCCACATTTTGCACATTCTATTTCCGTCCTCATGCCATCAGGATCGGGAATGCGCCTTATTGCTTTTGGAAAGCTGTCGTCAAAGGCTGGCCATCCGCAGCCAGCATCGAATTTGCTCTTTGACGAAAACAACGGCTCATTGCATCTCCTGCATACGTATGTACCCTGTTCATAAAAATTATCGTATTCTCCGCTAAAAGGATATTCGGTACCTTTGTGCACTATTATCCTCTCTTCTTCTGGTGTTAGCTTTTTGTATTCCATAACTCCAGCCATATGATATTGGAGCATTTGCTATATCTATTATTGGGTAGACGCTGGCTCGAGGCAACTCTATTCCGAATGCTACATCACATGGAATTGGTTCGACCAGAAATAGATTGGGTTACATTTTTCTCATGGTTGTGAGTCAAGACTTCTCCGCCTGAGGATTTCCTTACTAATCTCTTCTCGCTTTATCTGTTCCCCCCTGCGTCCAGGCGTCGCCATTTCCTGCCGCGCCACTTTTTTCAATTCATCTGACAGCTCGTCGGATCCAAAATGGGGACTGAGCGAGTTGTTCGTTCGTTTCTTTCGCAGTTCGAGAGCGTACCTTTCTCTAAAGTCCTTTTCTTCCATTGTATCGTCAGTCACATCAACTCATCCTCTAGCGCGATGCGCCAAATGAGCTTTTCTTTTCGGCTACAATCATTGTTAGACAAGACCTTATCTTCGCAATCGAGCGCAACTTCCTGACTATTTTGGCTATGCCACTTTCCGATTCGGCGTTCAACTCTGCCACAATGTCATAAATACCAGAGATCTTTATTGCTTGCTGGACTCCCGAAATATCGCTCATCTCAGATACTATGTCTCTCTCGGCGCCGAGGTCACAATTCAAAAAAACGAAGGCCTTTGACATAATCACATTAGGCAGCGCCGGTATAAAAGGAAATTTGGTGAGATATTTCAACGATTGCTCTTTCCGAATATGTAGTCGACTTTTTTGCCAGTTTAGATGTCACACCACGAAGCAAGCCTACGAACTGAAGCGGCGCAATTTCGACATGCTCCTATCTGTATTGTGTGATCTCGGCCACGAGCCGTTTTTGGGCGCATGTCTTGTGAATTTCCTCCCATTCTTCTTGTAGCAGACGATGCACAATTCGTTATAAGCAACAGTGATTCCTTTGTTGCACTGCGCACAGAAAATCAACTTGAATCCTCCGCTATGTAATGCAACAACCCCTTTCGTATTAACGTGGCCCATTCATCCTTCCCATCTGTAAGCGAAATCTCATGGGAGATCGCCATGTGCCCCAAGAACTGTCTACGACCTGTCAGTGATATTCCACATCTGGCACAGCAAACGTGCATGATGGGAACAGGCTTTGATTCAGATGATAACTGATTTTGAGAGTCAATCACAAGAGTCTCTAGTGCGTTTCTGGGTGTAGCAGCCAATTTTCTTGCTGGTATCCCTACGACGAAGGTTGGCAAATCGCTCTCGGTACCGATCTCTCGGTGATAAAGCTGTCTGAATCACTTGCATGTCTAATTACATAGATCAATGCAGTAAATAGCGAATATCCGTATTATCTACTGAAGGCTAGTCGTCATGTCAGTAATCTAGTGCAAGAAAGCAGATGGGCATAGCACACCGAGTAGGATTAGAATACTGCAGAGCGAGACGGCAATAAGATTTAGACAACATTCTGTGTACCTAACAACGTCGCGGAATTCTTTCGGCAATACTACGCTAGGGAAAGGAAATAAAGGGATCCGATTTCTCCTGTTATGCTAGATCAGAAGCGACTAGAATCTGTTGATTACGCCCCTTAGGCCAGCGTAATTTTCTGTATCAACAAACGCGCGCTCAGCCTCCAGTATGCTGTACTTATGAGTCACCAACGACGAAAGGTCGATCTTCTTTTCAGAAACGATGTTAGCCGCTTTGGACATCAGAGATGGAGTGCAGCCAAAACTCCCAATGACCGAGATTTGGTCATAATGTACTCGATCAGCATCTATCTGCGGCAAATTATCATGGGACATTCCTGCAAACAAGTTGATCAGGGAATTCTTGCCGGCGACTTTCTGAGCGAGTTCCAGAGCCAGCGGATTGCTGGTCGCAATGACTACGGAATCAGCAGATGCACCTCCGAAATTTTCAATAATCGTTTGAATCGTAGAGTCATCATCCTGGCGTTTCATGACAATGTCTGCACCCAACTCCCGCGCCTTTTGCATTCTTGAATCAATCCTTCCAATTACGCAAACTTTACGGCTCTGAATTTGCTTGAGGAGCTGCAAATGCATTAGGCCTATAGGCCCATCGCCAATGATAACAACGTTCGAATGTTCGGGTCTTTGATAGTCCATCCTTGACACGCTGTTCAGACAGCACGCAAGTGGCTCCAAGAGTGCGGCCTGTTCGTCAGTCAGGCCTGGAGGAATCTCGACGAGCCCCCCAATCTTGACGACATTTTCCGGAATTTGGACATACTCTGCAAGACCTCCATTAATTGTAGAGCCAAGCTCTTTGAGATTTAGGCACATGTTGTATTGTTTCAACCTGCACATGCGACATTCTAGACATGGCATTTGAGGATAAATTGCAACCCGGGTACCCGCGCTGAGGTTGCCTTGCGGAGTTCGGACGGCATCAAGGAGTTCCGCACAAATTTCGTGCCCTAGGATCACCGGCGGCCTGACCTTTTTATGGCCGTGGCGAAACACTCGGACATCATATCCACACACTGCACAAGCTTTAACTCGTGTCCTTACACCTCCACTGGGTGATGTCACAACTTTTACATGCAGATCGTTCGGGCCTGAAAAGACTGCCGCCTGCATTGTCTTCGAAAATTCCAAACTTGGTGGCGTAACTCCTCTTAGCAAATATAAAAAGGCTCACAGGTATGTATTCCTATCAATGTCAAGGCTATTCGAACCCCACATTCACATGTACTCTCGAACGACAGACGACTACGATGCGATGTCAAAAGCAGGAATCGAAGTTATTGTACAACCGTCATTCTGGCTAGGCAGCCCACGCACGTCAGTCGGGACCTTCCAAGATTATTGGGAGCACATGATAACCTTCGAAACCACTAGGGCAAAGGAGTATGGGATTGAACACTTTGTATGTATTTCCGTTAATCCAAAAGAATCAACAGAGCGGCCATTGGCGCTTGATGCGCTCGAGGCGATGAAAAAATATCTTGACAGAGAAAGGGTTGTTGCAATAGGAGAGATTGGCTACAACTTGATCAACGACTTGGAAGAAGAAATGATGATAAAGCAAATGGATATTGCATCCGAAAAGGACATGCTCATGACTGTCCACCTGCCCCACAAGAACAAAGCAGAAGGGATGAAACGTATGGAGCGCATCCTGACTGATAGCGAGCTGGGAAAACGCTGCAATAAGCGCAAGATTTTGGTTGACCACAACGAAGAGGAAACAATCGAGAAGACTCTAGAGCTTGGCATGTGGGCTGGGCTGTCGGTATACCCTGTCACAAAGTTGACGCCTGAGAGGGCAATGGGCATAATCAAGAAACACGGGACAGATAGGATCATGATCCACAGCGCAGCCGACTGGGGGGTTTCTGATCCGCTTAGTGTAGCCTTGACGGCAAGAGAAATGAAAAAGTCCGGATTCCATACAAATGAAATCGAGCGCGTAACATTTTACAACGCATATGAATTCTTTAAGCAATCCCCCCGGTTTACTTGGAAGCCATGATTACTTGAAGTTAGCATTTAGCACAAACGCATTCAAGGATTACACTCTAGTAGGAGCTATAGAGGAAATAAAGAGGATTGGATACAGCGGTGTAGAGATCCTTGGCGACATCCCCCATGCCTATCCTCCCAGCTTTGGAGATGACCAACTCAAGACCACCCAGAATACCCTTTCTACATGCAACATGCAAATCTCAAACCTTAATGCCTTTACGCTCTATGCGATCGGGGACGTTCACCATCCTTCTTGGATTGAGAATGAACTTCACGCTAGGCAGGCCCGATTACAGCACACGATCGATTGCTTGCGAATGGCTAGGAAATTGGGTGCGAGAAACATTTCAACCGAGCCAGGTGGGCCAATGCCTACATCAGGGGATCTGCCGACCATTTCCAAGTTATTTTCATCGGGAGTAATGGCGGCCGCCGAGGTAGCCGAGAAAGAAGGTGTAAAATTACTAATAGAACCCGAACCAGGGCTACTCTTGGAAAATTCCATTCAATTCAGGCAATTCATGAAAGGCATAGACTCTGACTTTGTCAAGCTAAATTTTGACATAGGACATTTCTACTGCGTTGGAGAAGACCCCGCAAAGTTGGTGCACGAACTTTCTGAGTTTATCGAACATTTTCACTTGGCAGACATTGCCCATAGCAGGGTCCACAATCACTTGATACCCGGCAAAGGCGCCATCGACTTTCGCAAGGTGTTTGACGCGATAGACGGTATAGGTTACAAAGGATTCGTTACAGTGGAACTCTATCCATACCGGGATAATCCTTCACTCGCAGCACAGCAGGCATACGACTATCTCAAGAGCATCTAGCGAGAAGAGGGATGTGAGCTCGTTACAAATCTGGCATTATCTGCAGCTAATTAGGCTGCCAAACATTTTCACCGTCCCCTCTAACGTAATAGTCGGTTATCTGGCGCTGCAGGGAGGCTCGACTAGCCAGCTAGCAGGATTGATCAGTTCGTCAGTCTTGCTATATATCTCTGGCATTATTTTTAACGACCTTTTTGACATCGAGCAAGATCGAAAAAATCGTTCAACCAGGCCGCTGCCATCCGGAAAAATAAGCAAGAGGAATGCCCTCGCAATAGCGGTCTTGACCTTGTTTGGAGCCAATGTCATTGCGTTAATGACTGCCGGCATAGCCGCACTCTGGGTAACTGTGAGCCTCTCTGCAATCATACTTGCCTATGATTATGTATTGAAGTCCAATGCGATTGCCGGAACCATCGCAATGGCGGGCGCTAGGTTTCTCAATGTGGTTCTGGGAGCATCGCCGGCTCTGTTTGTTCTGCTATCAGTCTCACAAGAAAGAATTATTTCAGATCATGGATTCCAAACGTTGGCAATCGCGACGACATCAATGTTTTTCTACGTTGCAAGCATCATGGTCCTAAGTAGAACTGAAGAGAAGGGAGCCCCAAAGACTCGCAATAACGTCGTGATGGGAATCATCTTGACGACGATCACGTATATCGGTATCACAGGATACTTGATAGGATGGGACTACTGGTTCTTCCCGACTCTGGGGATCCTTGCTTTTGTAGTAGTCCTTACCTTCAAAAGATATAACCTCCAGTCAGCAGAATCGACTCAGAAAATCATACGGAACTTGATCCTGTCAATAATTATTCTCGACTCGGTATTCATCACAGCATCCACAGGAATCATATTTGGTTCCGCGATTTTGCTGCTTCTGGTTCCTGCCGTCATGCTCGGAAGGAAGATGTATGTAACATGACGATAGTTCTTGCAGTAACACAAAGTTCCATGCTCGCTTTTATAGCGGTCATTACTCCATGCTTACGTGAACTCTCTTTCAAGAAACTTTGCCAAATATCCCGATCGCCAGATTCTCAGGATAAACGACTAGCGGAGCCGATGAAAATGTCTACGCAAATAAAGTGCAGAATGGAATTGTATCATTGATGGCCGCGCCGAAATATTCAATCCTGATAGATGTAGTTGGACTCGAACAAGAGCATTTGACAGCGGGCCTTGTACCAAATATTGCAAGGCTAGCGGAGCAAGGTGAACAAGCCCGACTGGAACCAGTTTTTCCAGCTGTAACCTGTCCCGTTCAGGCGAGTATGCTGTCTGGAAAATATCCACAGGAACATGGGATTATCTCAAATGGCCTCTATGACAGGGAAACCTATACCGTGTCGTTCTGGGAACAACCAAGCGCTCTTGTCAAGCGTGAGCGGGCATGGGACATTGCGAAGCGAAATGGATTGAAAACAGGCGTCCTGTTTTGGCAGAATACCATGTACGCAAATTCGGACATCGTGGTTACTCCCCGCCCAATACATCTGGACGACAATATGGTGATGTGGTGCTATTCAAAGCCGATGGGATATTATGAGGAGCTCAAGGAGCAGTTCGGAGAATTTGATCTGACCAGCTACTGGGGTCCTTTAGCATCTCCAAGATCAAGTGAATGGATAGGCAAGGCCGCAGAATACACGTTTGAGAAATACAGGCCAGATCAGTTATTTGTATACATTCCACATGTCGATTATTCTGCCCAGAGATTTGGCAAAAATGCTCCTCAGACGATAAGCGATGTTCGTAAGGCGGATGAAGTCATCGGCAGATTTGTGGACAAGGTTTCTAGTCTGCATCTGGCAGACCAAACGAATATCGTGATAGCATCAGAATATGGATTCAACGACGTTACAAAAGCTGTACCGATCAACGTAGCATTACGCAATGAAGGCCTGCTTTCAGTCCGAAATATTGGGGGAAAAGAGTATCTCGATTTTGAATATAGCAAGGCATTCGCTATGGTTGATCATCAAGTAGCTCACGTCTACGTCAAGACGGGTTTTGAGCAAGGGACAAAGAAAATGCTAGAGATGATACCCGGTATCGATCAGGTTCTGGACAAAGAAGGAAAGGCCAGATTCCACGTTGACCATGAAAGGAGTGGAGAACTTGTCGCAATTGCGGATCGTGACAAATGGTTTAGCTACTATTGGTGGCACCAGGAGGAATTTGCACCTGACTTTGCACATAAGGTTGATATCCATAGAAAACCGGGCTATGACCCTGTAGAGTTATTCTTTGATCCAAAAACGCGGTCAATCCCTACCGACCCCTCGTTGATAAAGGGCTCCCACGGCCGGCCGGCGAATCTTTCGACTGGTGAAGGGCTTGCTTTCTACGCATCCAATAGAAAACACGACTTAGCAGTCTCGGGTCTAGCGCACTGCACCAGTCTGATTAATACGATAAAGAGCGGATGAGAGCATGAAGTATGCGATTACTCTTTCGTCCTTTAGGCACTTGGAGTCACTGGACGAGACACTGTCAAGATTATCCACGCTAGGATTTGATTCAGTTGAAATGTATGGCGAGCCGACTGAGATTGATATCCACGAGACAACAGAGTTGCTAGAAAGCTATGACATTCCTGTCTGTGGTGTAACTGGAATGTGGGGTGGAATAAGCAGCGAAGGGTGGAAGCGGAGGCTACTAAGTCAGGATCCTGGAATCTTGAGATCTGCAATGGAATACGTTCGGGATTGTGTAAGGCTGTGTAGCGCGCTCGGTGGGAGCGAATTCAACGTCTGCCTCTTTGCGGAAGAGAATTCAAGTACAGATAGGACTCACCGAACAACGCCTGATTCTGAAAAAGAAAAAATGACGTCAAAGATAGCTCCGCTACTCTCAGAATTGTGCAACTATTCAGAGAATCTTGGAGTGACACTCTTGCTCGAGCCGCTAAACCGTTACAGCACACCCTACTGCGCGTCATCAAAAGATGCGGCGCGTATTGCGGAACTGGTCGACATGAGCTCATTTAGAATATTGCTTGATACCTTCCACATGAATATTGAGGAGGATTCATTCGAAGAGGCCTTTCAAAATGCAAAAAAATATTTGCATCACATGCATTTTGCCGACAATAATCGCAGGATGCCGGGATTCGCCCATATTGACTTTGTGGCATTGACCAAAGCAATGAGGAGAATCGGTTACGATAGAATTGTGAGTTTTGAGCCCAACATTTCCCAAGGAGGTTACGAGCAGGAGGTCAAATCGGGGCTAGAGTTTATTCGGACAAAGCTGGCGGTTTGATAATTGTCCTGGTAATCTATTTTTAGTAGCACATGACATCACTTATCCACATGATATTATCATGTGCTCCCTCTATATTGAACATCCTCAATCCTTAAAGATAATGCGCCCGCAGCGACCGAAGAATATCGGATGTGCAAGGACGAGTTTGATGATCCGGCCTACCGGGCGCGCGTCCTTTGGGCAAGACCAGTCGCAAGAAAATGTTTTTCGATATTTGCGGCCATCTCCCTGTTACTTTCGATAACACTCTCCGGACTGCTCAATCCGATCGACAACCCTTTCATTTTGTCTGCATTCGCCGCAACAGACACGACAAAGCCCCAGCTTAGCATCACTAATCCCGCTGCTGGAGCAACCATTACAGGATCTGGCCCAGAAATCTCGGTAGTCGTTAGGGGCACTGCATTCGATGCTGGAAGTGGGATCGAAAAAGTGTGGGTGAGAATAGATCGGAACATGTTCAATCCCGCAATTCCAAAAGCAGTCAATGATTGGTCTTCATGGTCTATCACTCTGAATATGCGAGAGGGTTCTCATAACGTTACGGCAAAAGCGCGCGACAATAGCGGTAACGAGAGATGGCGCACTGTTTCTGTGAATGTCCAACAGGAGACAGACGTCACCCCACCTCCGTCAAATGATGGTATACCAGAACCAATTCGGGTACTCAATGTCAACTCCATTGACGGGCTAATGAATGCAGTTGCATCTGCGCGACCTGGAGATCATATTTTCTTGAAAAACGGAGTATACGACAACACTAATTGGCTAAACTCGCGCTCTGCAAAAAACATGCTAATCAGAGGTATTGAGGGGACCGCAACGGCTCCAATAGTAATCAGCGCCGAAACAATCGGAGGTGCGGAAATTAGAGGTGCTGGCGGTTTTCGACTTCTTGAAGTCAGTCATGTGGTGATTAGGGGTTTCAAGTTCACTCATAGCCAGGATAATTCACCGGCGAGTGGCGACAATGCCATCCAGTGCGATTTATGCAATCACGTTAGATTTACCCGAAATCACTTTGAATTGATAACATCAACTAGCGTGGAGTCTGACTGGTTGGGCATTAGCTCCGGGCAGAGTGACTACAATAGGATCGACCACAACATCTTCAAGAACAAGAAGACTAAAGGAGTCTACGTCCTAGTTTTCGGAAAGCACACTGCCGTGGATCACAATTACCTCTATAACCAGATTTTCTCTGGTGGAAATGGAGGAGAGTGCATGAGAATAGGCAACAGCGAACTTGGCAATGTCCCCTATTACTCTAGAATAGAATACAACCTGTTTGAACGGTGTAATGGCGACATGGAAGCTGTCACTGTCAAGTCGTCCAATAATTCTTTCAAAGCAAATACCTTCAGGAACAATAAAGGGTCGCTCACGTTCCGGCACGGGAACGACAATGTCGCTTATGGCAACTTTTTCTTGAATGGAGAAAATGGCTTAAGGACGTACGGCCATGACCACGTGATCGTAAATAATTATTTCGGGTCGCTCTCAGGCTCCGGTTCGCTCACGCCACTTGTTATCGGAAGCGGAACCGTTGACATGGACCTGACGCGGTCTAACAGCGAACACAGTAGGACAAGAAACGTCATAGTCGCTTTCAACACATTCTACAACAATCAGGGTACATACCTGCGGGTAGGTGAAGATTTTAGGCCATTAGCTCCTGTCAACGTCACGATTGCTCACAACATACTTGCGGGAAACGCTGGGACCCTAGTGAATTTTGACGAAGGAGAGGACATAGTATGGGCAAAGAATATTCTTTATGGATCAGCGAATAGGGGCAACGCTCCTTCAGGTGGATACGCATACTTGAACCCCCAACTGTCAGCACGCTCAGACGGCACCTATGGGATTAGCAGCACTAGCCCCGCAATCAACCAGGGCAGTTCTTCGGCATTCTTGGTCGTATCCACCGACATGGACGGCCAAGTTCGTTCTGGAATGAAAGACACTGGATCTGACGAATACAGCACCTCTACCAGAAAGATAGGCCCTCTGGTTGCTTCAGGTGTGGGTCCAGGTGCTCCCTGACGACCGCACATTGATTTCGATGGAAATCGGGATCCCTTACGAGCCTGACATGATGTTAGAAGCCTTTCAGAGATACATATCATAATATGCGGATATCTATCTTCAAGTAATCATTCACGGACATGAAGAAACAATAAACTTGCAAATGAGTAACTGACGAACCATAATCGATTTAAATCAATTCGAATTTCTCCAGTCATTATGAGAGTGTTACTTTATGTGCGCGGAATTTCAATTTTGTTGTTGTCCTTGATTGTCAGTCTGGCTATCGGCATCGGCGTACCTGCTAGTGCTTTTGTCGAATCACACGATGTGGAGATAATGAAGGGATCTACTACGCTGGGAGACAAGTCGTATTCTCCGAACCCGATAGAAATTTCGAATGGTGATACTATTGTGTTTTTCAACGGCGATACCGTTCTGCATACAGCAACTAGTGGCTCATCAGGAGTCGCCTCGGGCGTTTTCGACACCGGATATCTTGGGCCAAATAGGTCGGCTGAAGTCGTCATCAGTGGCACAGGCGATATCCCTTATTTTTGCATGGCCCATCCTACTATGGTGGGGCTTGTCAAAGTCTCAGAAGCCCCAGTTCAGAATAAGACCGAGGCTACTGTTGAAACTGTCTATCAAGATCGAACATATTCTGTGAAAAGCATCAGCACCGGATCCATTAGGGCGACTAGCGTGACGATCAACCCAGGACTGTCCGTCATGGTACAGCTTTCCGGATCTGGCGAAGTGGAGCTGAACTTGCCTTCAGACATGATCGAGGGAATAAATTCTGTGATGTCGGCCGATGGCACGGTAATTACGTTCGCCGAGGAAGAAGAAACCGACACCTATACAAGAATAAGTTTCGAAGTGCCCCTGAATGAAAATCCGTCGGTAACAATCATGGGAGCGCGAGTAGTGCCAGAGTTTCCAGCTATTCTCCTAGTCTTCGGTGGTTTGGCGGCTGCCTCAGTTGTCATCTTTGGAAGGGTAAGTGGAGCCAGAAAATTTGCTCCGAATGTCTAATCTAGAGCTGGTCGAGCATGAACCGGCGAACCTGGCAAGGGTTGAGTCTGCCTGAAAATAAGCCGCGTCGAAGAGTTCTCACTAGCGCGCGCATGTTTACACTACATAATGAAATCAGGTAAAATCGTGATGAACCTAAAAGCTGAGCACATTGGAGCTACCATAGCCACTGGAATAATTACTTGGCTGATAGCTATTGTCTTTCCTTTTTCATCCTCACCGGAGGTACCGGAAGAGTACCCAAAGCCGTTACGGATCGTTAACGTGGACTCTTTGGGAGCTCTTAACACTGCAATAGATGATGCGAGGCCTGGAGACCATATCATCGTAAAGAAAGGGGTATACGAATCCAGACAATACACCCTGATTCAAGTGGAGGGCACTCAGGCAAATCCTATCGTAATAAAGTCGGAAAATGAAAATGCGGTCGAAATCAGAGGCGAATATGGTTTCGGTGTAAATGGCTCACGAAATCTAATAATATCCGGGTTCAAATTCGCACATAGTCAAGATAATTCGGCATCAACTGACAATATCGTGTTCATGTGTAATGACTGTAATGGCGTACGTATTACGCGTAATACCTTTGCACTAACCTCCAACTATGATGGTCAAGCTGACGAAGAGTTAGCAGGAGAATTCATGGCCGATTGGCTGGGTGTGACTGGTTACAGTACTGGAAATAGAATAGATAACAATGTGTTTATGCAAAAGAATACGAAGGGAGCATTCTTGCTCCTGCTTGGTAAGGAAGGCCGTGTAGTCCAGAACACCCTGGTTGACCACAACCTGTTCTCGGGACAGCTCTACCAGCATGGCAACGGGGGCGAGTGCTTCAGGATAGGCAACTCTGCACTCGGTAATGCGCCAGGGAACATGGTGATGGAGTACAACACGTTTGAGCACTGCGACGGTGACAGGGAAGCAATCACGATAAAGGCGTCCAACAACATTATCAGGTACAACACGTTCCGCAACAACGAAGGCTCGCTTACGTTCAGACATGGCAACGCCAACACGGCAGACGGAAACATTTTCATTGACGGCAATAACGGCATCAGGGTATACGGACATGACCACAGGATAGTCAACAACTATTTTGCCAACAACCCAATGACTGTCAGCTCGCTTCTAGCTCCGATAGTAATTGGCAAGGGTACGGTGGAAAATGACCTGTCCACTTCAAACAGCGAGCACTCGCAGCCAAGGAACATACTCATCGCACACAATACGCTGGTGAACAA
>DASYRH010000130.1:0-24799 GCA_036004585.1 Nitrososphaera sp.
CAAAAGTGTTAGGTGCTACAATAAACAAGATTGCTACCGCCTTGCCGTCTACCATTACAGCATGATAGGCTAGAGTCGCAGTCTGGCCATCAGTGCCTAGATCCTCGAAATTGGCACTGCCCCCTGCTGTAGCACCGCGTATGCTATCGTCAAGCGATCTCCTCATGAACGAGATCACATCGCTTTTCACGCTGGCTGGGAGGCTAGATTGAAATTGTCCATCGAAAACATTCAGGCCAATCATCGGTTGATCCTTTGAATAAAGTATTGTTCCATCGATGCCTAGCAATAGTGGATTGCTTTGCGTACTAACTAGCTGATCGGTCAGTAGATTTCCAGCATCGGCCAGGTTTGACGAAGCGCCAACTACCCCTTTGAAAGATGCATCCCCACTATCCAGTATGGGGTTGGCAAAGATAATTCTCCGAATGCCATCAGGAGCCAATATTACTTCGCTGACAAAAAACTTGTGGGTTTGCAAGGGACCTGTGTAAAAGCTACTCTGGCTATTATCAAAGCCTGCATACTGCTGGAAAGTAGTTAGATTGGAAAATGTGGTCACCCAGAGAACCTTGCCATCTCTGTCCAACCAAAAGTAAGAAAATGTGAACTCTTTCGTCAAGTCCTGAGCAGTAGAAAAAAGAGGCAACGACCCCTGAATATCTTGCACCTGTACCCTATTAGCATTAGATATTAGCACCAGGTTAGCTCTTACCGATTCGATTTGTTCTGCCACTATGTTTGCTACATCGCTTGCTTTAACTTCAGAATTGTGCTGTAGATTTTCAATTTCTTGACCCTTAATAGAGTCAGCCAAATATGTTATATACAAAAATGACGCCATCGCGAGCGTCGCTGCTACCGCTCCAATCGCAATTAGGATGCCGATATTTTGCTTTGAATAGGTCTCATGATCCTTGTTGCTTCCGACACCTGTAGCAGGCACATGCTCGCCTTAGAATTATTACCGTATAGTCTCTTATTAGGCTTATCTAAAACAGTGAACTAGAAGTTTGCACGGCTAGTTTTGGTCACATTTGCGAAATGTGGTCTAGTGCACTGTTTGACAAGTCAAGACGGTGTATAAGAAGTTGGGGCAAATCAGTCCCTTTACACAAAGTCATCATTGTTATTGAGAGTGCAAATTACGAATACACTTAAGAACTAGTTAACAACCGTAAAATCCGGTATTGTACCTCCGCGCAAGCAAAGCCAAGTCGCAAGAGTATATCGGAAAAGAAGTGACTGTCCGCGGCTGGGTTCACCGGCTTAGAAGGCAAAAAGAGAATTCTTTTGTACTTGTGCGCGATGATAGGGGCGGGGTCATCCAGTGTGTCATTCCAACTTCAAAGGCAGCCGACCTCACGATCGAGTCTTCGGTAGAGATAACGGGTACCATGAGCCAGGATCCCAGAGCCCCCGAAGGCGGATATGAAATCAAGGGAAGTAGCATCAAGGTCTTCAATGTCGCAGCAACTGACTATCCAATAGGCGAATATCAGAGCGACGAACTCTTGCTTGACAAACGGCATTTGGCGCTGCGTACACGCAAGATGGTCGCCATTGCAAAAATCCGGGCCATTTTGCTTAACCATTGTCGGCAGTGGTTTGTGAAAAATGACTGGATGGAAGTCACCGCTCCTACAATTGTAAAAGGCGCAGTGGAGGGAGGGTCTACTCTATTCAAACTAAAATACTTCGACGACGAGGCATTCCTTTCACAAAGCGCGCAACTCTACCTCGAGGCAATGATCTTTTCACTTGGTCCTGTATGGAGCCTTACCCCATCATTCAGAGCGGAAAAATCGAGGACTGTCAGGCATCTAGCGGAATTTTCGCATCTCGAAGCCGAAGCACCGTGGGTTTCACTTGAAGACATCCTTGGAATACAAGAGCAGCTTGTCTCATATGTGATTCAAAGCACGATAAGTGACTGCGCCGAAGCGCTGTCGCTTTTGAAGAGGGATGTATCTGCCTTGAAAAAAGTAGTGCCTCCATTTGAGCGCATGCCATACCCAAAAGCGATCGAAGCTTTGCGTTCGAAGGGGTTCATGGTGACCGAAGAGAACGGAAGCAAAAGGGAAATCAGGATAGGAGATGATCTTTCAATTGATTCTGAACGAGAGCTTACAAGGAACTCTGAAAAACCGATTTTCGTGGTAGGATACCCAATGGCTGTAAAGCCATTCTACGTGAAGGAGGACCCCGATCGCAATGGGATAGGTCTTGCAGCAGATATGCTCGCACCGCAGGGCTTTGGGGAAATCACGAGCGGGAGCATGAGGGAGGACGACATCTCTGCGATAACCGGGCGCATAAGAAAAGAAGGACTTGACCCCAGCTCTTATGAGTGGTATCTGGACTTGCGCAAATACGGGTCCGTTCCGCACGGTGGGTTTGGTCTGGGAATTGAGCGACTTATGCGCTGGATATCAAACGTTGAGGACATCAAAGACACGGTGCTCTTTCCAAGGACGATGTCGCGGGCATATCCTTGAGAGTCATGCCTTTTAGAATACCCAGAATAAGAATAACTAGATCATTCTGCAAGGATCTGTATGTTTGGCAAGGCAAAATGCAAAATTTGCGGCGACGAAGTGAGGTTCGCACTCAAGCATCTTAGAGACAAACACGGCGACGTTCTCGAGAGAGACTTGAAAACAATGAAAATGCAGCGGATAATGAAAAAGTACTTTGACTAATTCCTGCCTCATACGTTGGGCAAGTGTCTGAATGCAAATTGGATTTCTCTATTCCCAATTTTGAGTTATTCTGGCTCTGCGAACCTCGAACCGCAGATGTTGCAAATTAAGTCGACGTTAGAATCTTCGTCAATCAAGATTATGTTTCGACATTTCGGACACGCCAAAGTTTTCTTTTTTCCAGCCATAGATCCGTGCCGTGATTTCCGATGTCACTGTACATAAGGCTTTACCCAGATGTTTCTTTTGTTACTTTTTTAGGGAAAATTGTTTGCATTGTGTCGCGTCAAATATTTGCCCATATAGATCACTCACAACATCAGAAAAACACGCTTCATCACGCCAGAGAATTTCGGTGTGTATTAGCTGAAGCGGCCTTCTCTTCGAAGCTCCGAAAGTATCTTCGAAAGTTCGCTGTCATGCGATGGTGTCGCAAAGTTGGCTGATGGGGCGCCAGCAGATTGAAGGAGTTTATCTATCTCTCCCCTGTCAAGCCAAATCCCTTTGCAGGTAGGACAGTAATCAATGTGGACGCCATGCTTTTGTACTTCCTGCATCGAGCCCGAACAATTTGGACATTTTAGCGTCATATCAGTGCTGTATGTTTCGACGAATAATAATCGTTACGAGCAATGTTGCAGTGATTTATGAAAAAGTAAAGAGGAATCTAGGCTAAGCCTTTTTCTTTCTTCCAGTCTTTTTTTTCGTTGCTGCAGCTGTCTTTTTCCTTGTCCTTGTCTTCTTTGCTGGAGCCGCTGGAACTTTAATGTCGGGACCTGGCGCGACAATCTCGACAGGCGCGACTGATTCTTGAGCCGGGGCCACCTTTGATAGTCTTATTTCAATGCATGACATCCGCTTGGTTTCCCCGGTTGAAACCACCAGCGAATCCGTTCCAAGCGATATTGTCTTTGTTAGGACGTTTTCAACATCTCTTTTTATCAGCTCTGCTACGTCAACGGCAGTCACTATGCTAAGGCTCCCAGTTGCCTTTATTACAAGTTCCCCGGTGTTGTTGAGCCTAAAGAGCCCCGGCGCGATATAATTAACCGCATGTTTCTTGCCTATGAGTAGGACGGAAGGAGGCACGACGCGAATGTTCGAGACAGGTTCAGTCTTTTCTTGTGCGATAGATGTCATCATGCGGTTCTCATATTCGGTGTCGGTTTAGACCGCCTATGTCAAGAGTTGTTGCCAAATGAGTTAATTCAAAAGACTTTAAACTCCTCTCGGAAGATGATAATTGTTGGCCGAAACATTTCTCGAAGCAGCGCAAAAAAGGGTTCTTCTGTTTGATGGGGCGATGGGCACGCAGATCCAGCTGCTGAATCCTCAGCCAGCAGACTTTCCCAAAGGAAAGGACGGATTCAATGATGGCCTCATTCTATCAAAGCCTGAATGGATACAGGAAATCCACAGGAGCTATCTTAAGGCCGGCGCCGACTGCATAGAGACCAATACATTTGGCTCAAACAAGCTAAAGCTGGACGAGTACGGGTATGGACACAGGACAGTAGAGTTTAACGAAAAAGCTGCCAGGCTTGCCAGAGAAGTATGCGATGAATTCGAGGACAGGCCCAGATTTGTTATCGGCTCGATGGGCCCTAGCGGCTATCTGCCAAGCTCAAACGATCCTGACCTCGGCCAAAAACCTCTGGAAGAGATAAGGGATGCGTTCATGCTCCAGGCAGAAGGGCTGATTCGGGGCGGAGTAGACGCCCTGCTCATAGAGACAAGCCAGGATATTTTGGAGGTCAAGCTGGCGATTGAGGCTTGCCATATGACCATTGCCAAGTTGAACAAGCGAGTACCGATAATAGCCAACATTACTCTTGATCAATATGGAAAGATGCTACTCGGCACCAGCGTCCAGGCTGCATACACCACTGTCAGCGACATGAAGATTGACGTCTTTGGCCTAAACTGCTCTACTGGCCCTCATGAAATGGTGCCAAGCGTAAGGTGGCTGGGCGAGCAGCAGCTGCCGGTCCTTGTAATGCCAAATGCAGGCATGCCCCAAAATGAAGCGGGTAGGGCGGTCTACAAGATGGCACCTATGGATATCGCAAACGCTCTGGGCGACTTTGTCACAAAGTATCGAAACGTCAGGATGGTTGGAGGCTGCTGCGGCACGAATCCGCAGCATATAGCTCAGCTCAGGAAAACTTTGGATGCGATCAGTACCAAGACGAGCTAGGCATGGCTTCTTCAACGAGCTTGGGCTTTGAAGGGCCAGAAGCAATGTCCTTGTAAAAATACTCAATGCCCACCTTGCCAAATCCCCTGATTCTTTTTATCCTACCCTGAACCGTCAACCGGGTTATGGCAAATCTAACGTCCTGCTTGTTTCCTATCGCAGTATCAAGATCCTTGCTCGTGACCTTGCCACTCCGGCTCTTTATAATGGCATACACCGTTTCTATGAGGCCGGCGGAGCCGTTTCCCTTGAATTTGTATTGTTGAATTGTAGCCATGTTCGTTACTTGCGTTTTTATTATAAAACGGGTTAGGTAGAATTTTCGGTAGTCTGTTTACTTTTTTTGACCTCTGACATTAGATAATTTATGGTACGCCCAGTCTCTCAAGGGTGCTGCTGCGTATAATGAACTTTTCTGCAAATTCTGGAGAGTCGATAGAAAATATAGGCGAAAAGAGGACTAGTGTAGGAACTTGATTCCGCGAGTTAGCTCTTCCCTAAAGGCCGTAGATATCAAGCAGCAGCCGCCACCTCTGATAATAGGCGAGCGGTTGAATACCTTGGGGTCTAGAAAGGCAAAGGAGCTGGTTCTTGCTAACGACATAGATGGCCTTATTGACCTTGCCAGAGCGCAGGTAGAAGATGGAGCGCATTGCCTTGATGTCTGCGTAGCACTTACTGAACGCTCTGATGCCCAGGAGCGGGATTTGATGACTACACTTGTCAAGCGGTTGAGCCTTGAAGTAGAGGCGCCGATCGTAATTGACTCTACTGTTCCATCAGTAATCGAGGCTGCCATTCGACAGACCCCCGGCAGACCAATAATCAATTCCATAAACCTCGAAGGGGACGGCAGCAGATTCCATGCCTTGGCTCCGCTCATGGTAAAATACGGAGTCCCGGCTATCGCGTTATGCATAGGGCCAAAAGGCATGGCCAAGACTCCCGAAGAAAAAGCAGAAGTCGCGCAGCTGATGCATGACATCGGGACAAAGCAGTATGGCCTCAAGCCGTGGCAGTTTATCTTTGACGTGCTCACATTTACTCTGGGGACGGGAGAAGCCGAATACGCCGACTCGGCGAAAAATACGCTTGATGGCATAAGGCTCGTAAAGAAAAGGCTCCCGGAATCTTTTGTCAGCCTTGGACTTTCCAACGTCAGCTTTGGTCTGCCGCAGAATGCCAGGAAAATTGTCAACTCTGTATTCCTCTATCATGCGCTCAAGGCAGGGCTGGACGCCGTGATAATAAATGCGCGAGACATCATTCCTTATCCAGAAATCGACGACACACAGAGAACGCTGGCTGAAGATTTGATACTCAACAGGAAGCCAAATGCACTTGCGGATTTGCTTTCCCACTTTGAAGGCTCCAAGGCCTCATCGGGGGCAGCTACAAGGCGAGTTGAAGTAGATCCTGCGTGGGAGCCTGCAAGGCGCTGCCACTTCCGAATAGTCAACCGGCTCAAGGACGGAATTGAAGAGGACGTAGTGCAGGCAATAGCAGACCACGTCAAGGGAGACAAGGCTGTGAGGACCAAAGACGGCAGGACAATCCTTGGGGCGCCAAGGGAAGCGTTGCACGAAGCTGCCGTGGAAACATTGAACTCGGTACTGCTGCCGGCCATGAAAGAAGTGGGAGACAAATTTGGAGCTGGTGAACTCATACTTCCATTTGTGCTAAAATCGGCTGAATGCATGAAGGCTGCAGTAGCAGAGCTCGAAAAATACCTGGTCAAGCAGGAAGGCGTAAGCAAGGGCAAGCTCGTGCTGTGCACCGTATACGGAGACGTACATGACATTGGAAAAAATCTGGTCAAGACAATATTTGTCAACAACGGGTACACCGTCCATGACCTGGGAAAGCAAGTTCCGATGCAAAAGATATTCGAAAAAATATCTGAAGTAAATGCTGATGCGGTAGGGCTTTCTGCCCTCCTTGTTTCCACTTCAAAGCAGATGCAGTATTTTGTGGAACACGCGCGAGAAAACGGGATCAAGATTCCCGTTCTCTGCGGCGGAGCAGCCATCAACAGCACCTATGTAAACAGGATAGCAAAGGAGGGAAGTGCCTACGAACCCGGAGCATTCTACTGCAAGACAGCTTTCGACGGCCTCAAGTTAATGAATACTCTGATGTCTCCTGACCGAGGAAGATTCGTAATGGAATGGAGGCAAAGGCTGGAAAAGTGGGACGACAAACAGGCTCTTCAAGTAGAGCAGACGGACCTGCCCCACAGCGGCATAGTGCCAATAGAACCCCCGACACCGCCCCACATCGGGCTGCAGGTAAGAATCGAACCATCACAGGTAAACCTTGAAGAGGTGTGGAATTACGTCAACAAGAAGTCCTTATTCGTTCTTCAGTGGGGAATAAGGGGAAAAGGTGCAAGTGAGCAGGACCCCGAAGAAATGTTTGAGCAATGGAAGCGGAACGTGCTACGAGGCAGGCTCTTTGAGCCACGGGCAGTGTATGGATACTTCAATTGCCACAACCTAACGACTGGACAAGGCGGTGCTGGCCGGCTGTCAGTCAACCTTCCGAACGGCAAGGACGTCGTATTTGAGTTCCCGCGGTCTTCAAAGGACAAGCATCTTTGCCTTGCTGATTATTTTGGCAAGAACGACATTATTGCGTTCCAGTCCGTGACTGCTGGAAACAAAGTCACCGAGACAGTTGACCGATGGAACAAGGAGGACAATTACACCGATGCTTACTATTTGCATGGACTTGCAGTCGAGACTGCAGAGGCAATGGCAGAATGGGTAAACGCTCGCATCAGAGACGAGCTAAAGATAGGACCAAAGCTTGGGCTGCGGTACAGCTGGGGTTATCCAAGTTGCCCGGACATCATGCAGCATCATTTGGTCTGGCAAATCCTTGACCCAACAAAGTCTGGGATGACACTTACCGAAGCCGGCCAGATAATCCCAGATCAGTCGACTGCCGCTATGGTAGTCCATCACCCTAGTGCCGAATACTTTGTACTTTAGAGACTCTGAACTTTTCCCCACTGGCTAATTCAAAGCTCAAACTTTCTGACGTCTATGTGTTTTCCCTCCACCAGCAAAACGCCCTGATCGAAAAACCCCAAGAATGAAGGCTCTTTGATGCAGATAATGACAGTTAGAAAGATTATATTATTTGATGAACTTCTTGCATTCTGGTTGCTAAGGAGGGGCCAAATACTGCTCATCGCAGGAGGAGCTGCGGTAGCAGTCAGCCTGTCGGTTCTTGGCTATTATGGGATGAGGCTTGTCGAAACACTTGAAGAGAAATATTCTGTTGAGCCGGGCAAATCCATCGAAATCAGCCAAAATCTTACCTCAGCAGGCCAAGGTGCCTATATTGTGGCCTTCCAGGAACTTGCCGAAGTCAAGCCCATTGTCACTATCCGCGGACCCGCTGACACGCTAGTGCTTCAAAACCCGGTTGATCAACTCATAGTTCTACAGGCATTTCCGGTCGTTGAGGACGGCGTCTACTCACTGAACTTATCCAATCCTGATACAAAGTCGACCCTAGAAGCGGCAGTAGTTATGGATAGCCAGGAGGCGGTCTTGAGCAGGGCCGGCGCACTATCGACGGTTATCACGGTAGCGTTTGGGCTCATGCTGGTTGCAGGCGTCGGAGCCATTGTCGCAGGCACCGTCATTACAATCATGGACAAGAGGCGGGTTAGCAAGATGAAGCAGTTTGGCGACACGAGTGACTTGGTATAGGTGATTGGGCTGGCAAAGCTAGAAGCAAGAAACATCGGAAAATGGTTTGTGGGAAGCGACGGAAAAGAAAACCAAGACACGATAGCGATAAAGAACATCAACCTCTCAATAGAAGAAGGCCAGTTCGTATGCTTTGTCGGTCCCTCCGGATGCGGCAAGACAACGCTCCTGAATATCATTGCCGGCCTTGACAAGCCGACGGAGGGCGAGGTAATTCTGGATGGCCGTCCTGTTTCTGGAACTGGCCCGGACCGGTGCATGGTTTTTCAAGAGAACGCGCTATTTCCTTGGCTCAAAGTCATCGACAATGTGGAGTTTGGCTTGAAGATGAAAGGCGTAGAAAAATCAAAGCGCCACAGCCAGGCGATGAATTACTTGGAAATGATGCAGCTAACCAAGTTTGCAGAGGCGTACACGTACCAATTGTCAGGTGGAATGAAGCAAAGAGTCGCAATCGCCAGAGCCCTGGTGATGGATCCAGAGGTGCTTCTGATGGACGAGCCTTTCGCTGCACTTGACAGCCAGACCAGGGACCTATTGCTGGTAGAACTCCAATTGATTTGGGCCAAGACGAAAAAGACAATCGTGTTTATCACTCACAACATCACAGAATCGATCTGCCTTGGTGACAAAGTGGTTGTGTTCAGCAAGAGGCCCGGCAGGGTCAAGAAAGAGATACCCATCAACTACAGAAGGCCCCGGCTCCCTGAAGACGACAGCTTGCGCTCTTTTCACAGGCAAGTGGTGGATGCGATGCAGGGCGAAATTACTTCAGAAAAACGGGAGCGCTAGACCTACTTTAGCTGGCGCAAGAGTTCAATTCCTGACTTGAAGCTGTTGGGAGAAGTAAGCAGCACCCTGTCGGCAATCGATGCTGCTTGCCTTACAAAATCCACCGCATTCTTTTCGTAACCAGACCAATCCAATCCGATGATCGAGGCAGACTGCCGATTCTTTTCTGAGGGCACCATGACTACAGCTGCTACTTTTACGCCGTGAGGCTTGGCTGCGTCAACTATCTCGCCCAGGTCGGAAAGTGAAGAAATTGACTGAGTTACAAAAGAGTGTGGCCTTGCGTCCAGTTTTTTCTGAACGGCCTTGGCAGGACAGTCCTTGATTCTTGCTGGAAACGAGAGGTTGAGCTTTATCTTGCTGTCATATCCATCCTTTTTCAACATGCTGACGGCTTCGCTTGGTCTTAGGCCCGAGCTACCCGGCATATTAGTTGGCTCGTCGCCAAGGAGGATCAACAGGCTGTCAACGTCAGCAAGAATGGCGTCGGAGACGGCCTGGCACAAGGAAGCAAAATTCCGGTCACGAGACCTCAGGCTGCAGCTGAGCAACGGACATCTTGATCCTAGAACTTTTTGAATGTGAATGGCAGCCGTAATGCTGGAAAGCCTCGGGATTCCCAGGACAGAATCGGTAAGGTGCAATCCCCAAGCCACGCCTGCAAGCTGCGATGCTCTGTCGACCATGACCTGAATATCCCTACGCAGCTGTAAGATGTCGAACTGTTCCCCTTTGACTATCTTGGGCGGGTTCAGTTCGTATGATATCTTCATCGGTTGAGAAAAAGTCATGCACTGGCATTATTAAGTGCAAGGTTACGAGCTGACAGCATTTATTTGGCAAAGGACAAAGGTTTCGACGTTGCGTAGGGATGAATTATTATCTCTGCTGATTCCCGCGGTTACGGGCCAGGCATATCTGCCTGATGATGCTGCATCCGCAACTCCTTCGGCAGTTCTTGTAATCATCCATTACCATGGTGATTCTCCCCACATCTTTCTGACAAAGAGAAGTTCATCTCTGAAAACGCATGGTGGAGAAATCTCATTTCCCGGAGGGAGGTTCATCAAGGAGGACGGCATCTTGCTCTCGACAGCCTTGCGTGAGACTGAAGAAGAGATAGGTATATCATTCCGACCGGATCAAATAATTGGCAGCCTCCGCGCGGTCAGAACTATGACGTCAAACCACTTTATCGTCCCCTTCTTAACCGTTCAGGGAAAACTACCTGAGCAAAGAGTAGCCCCAAGCGAGGTAGAGGCTGTACTTGACGCGCCCCTTATAGAAACACTCAAGACTATAGCACCAGACACTGAGCACCACCGTCTTGCTAGCGATGCTTTCAAATTCACCTACCGGAAAAACATAATCTGGGGAGCAACAGCGAGAATCATGAAACAGCTGCATGGTTTGTTAATTGACTAAACTCATCAGACCGTCGTGATTTCTTCATCGCGCAATGCTCCCACGGATAACAGGTCATCATTTGAGCATGATAAAATGACCTCGGGCCGCTTATAGAGATGTCGATTTTGGGTTCTGTCCAATAGCCATTGGGTAAATAGGCTGTCAAAATTCGTTTGGTGAGATGCTTAGGTCATGAAATTCACATTTGTGATGGTTGCTCTTCTTGCATCCAAAGCCTGAGACTTAGTATAAGGAATGTGCCACCTATTATCACGAAGATAATGGCAAACGCGAAAACATAAGCCTGAAAACCCCACTTCGCGATCAACGCAAAAAGCCCTACCCCAATTAAAGATGCCACAGTGCCTAATATCGGAAGGAGCAAGACAACGTAGGATCAGCTTTCTTGAATTAATCTCTTGTTTAACGATAAGCAAATTAGTCGAGCCCGCTCGCATTTTGTTGCTATTCCTATCCCCTTCAGTACACCAAACGACTTTGACGGGAGGGCACCAAACGTAGATTTGACAGAACCCGATTTTGCACACTGGGTAGACGAGAATCACTGTTCACGGCGCCCTACTATGGAAAGAGACAGCGTCCAAGACAGATACTATGAAAACCTCACAGTCAAACCCTTGGAATCTAGAGAGAAAGGTTGGAAAAAGATCAAAGCCCAATCATCGTTATGGAAGTTAATCTAAAGAGCAATCGTTTTGCACATTACGATTAGCTTTTCATAGCGTCTAGTTAAAGGCAAGAAAATCCAAGTATTATTCATCCATGGACTCTCGGCCGTTCGAAAGCGATGATGCTGACAAGGATAGGTTACTGCGAGACTATGACTCTGTCATCAGGGAAAGTGCACTTCTTACAACGTTTACAGGAATTCTGTTCGGTTTTCTCCTGACCATATCGGTAAGTTCTGCAAGCGAATTTTCCATAATCAACAGGATAACAATTCTAGTTGCCATCTTTTCAATCACCGTGGCGATTTCCCTCTTCGTCCTGCCCGTCATTTACCACCACTTGCAATACCCCTACAGGGACCTTGAGAAATTCAAGAGGCGGGTACACAGGTTCATGATCTTTGGGATCATACCTACTGGAATTACATTATACCTATGTTTGGAACTAGCTCTATCATCGCTTGTCAATGAATTTGGGTTCTTGCTTGCCGCGATTCCATTTGTATTTGTATACGTCCTCTTTCTGAAAAGAAAGTGATGCGAATTTATCGGAGGTGCTCGTATCTTCCTGGCGGAACAGTTCAAGAGTTAAATCAGTCGCAGTCGAATATTAGGCAATGGGCTTTAAGACGATCTTGGTATGCGTTGACGGATCTGAATCTTCTATCAAAGCAGCAGAGCTTGCCATTGAAATAGCAAAGAGCCACAAGTCACAACTCATCGCTATCAATGTCATCGTTTCTCAAATTGGCTATTCTTATTCGTCAGGAATGTTCGGCCTTTCAACCCCTAGCGCGATAAACGCACTCTTGGAGAAATCCAGGGAGGAAGCAGACAAGTGGTTTGATCCAATCGAAGCTCGAGCCTCTGCAGAAGGAATCAGTCTAAAAACAGAAATGATTGCGAGTCCGACTTCTGTAGTTCCAGCTATCGTAGACTACGCAGAAAAAAACAAAGTTGATCTCATTGTTACTGGAACAAAAGGGAGGTCAGGCTTTACAAAACTCTTGCTCGGAAGTGTTGCATCAGGTGTGGTAACTTACTCATCCTGCCCCGTAATGGTTGTGAAATAACTCTACTACGCTAGACCAAGAAAAAATTGTAGGAAGGACTCGCGGTAATCACCGGTCGAAGTTGCCGTGATGCCGCGTTAGTTGAGCGACGATTGCTATCTGCTTCTATAACATGCCATCATGCGTTTTATATAAAGAGACTCTCTTGTATTATGTTGAGTGCTTTAGACATGCGAAACAGGCAAAAGGACGAACTTGCAAGGGACATACTTTCAGTATGCAATGGTGGCGCGGCAATTACAAAAGTGATGTTCCATGCCTACATGACGCACGGGCAAGTCAAGCTCTACTTGGCCGAGCTAATCGAAAAAGGTTTAGTCGAGCATGATACTCTGGAACGCAAGTATTATGCCACGCCGAAAGGGATGGAGTACCTTGCAACGTTTGAAAAGATGACTGAGCTTTTGCCTGTCATCACCAAAAGATCTGTTGCTAGCGAACGCCTTGCGCTCGCCTATTTCTAGATCAAAGTCAAAAGTGAACTGGTACTTAGATGAGGCCAAACAAAACTCTCAGCAGTATTATCAAGACTATAATGCCAAGTACCGCCCAGACAATTTTCCAAATCATGCGTATATCAGGAACGAATGCAAGTTAAGCAAGCAGGTGTTATTTACTATGTCGTGGTTGCACTGGAAAAGCTCTAGAATAATCATCGCCTAATGGAATTATCGATATTTTCGGCTGCTTTGACGTATCAGACGAATATGTAATCAAGTAAAAAGTCGAGTACAAAATAGAGCGTATGGGTGAAACCGAAATGAATCTCGAACGCTTTAGACAAGGTTCAACCAGCTGCAACGGCCACAGCCAATAAAATTGCCGATTCAGAGCGTGACCTAAAGACGAAATATCACAAGGTATAGCTCAAAGCAAAGCTGGATCAAGATTCCAGGACTCGACCTTAAAAAGAAACGGGCCCGGTGGGCTTCGGTCCCACGACAACTGGCTTCGGAGGCTTGTGCTTTCCGTAAAATCAGCACCCTGTCCTGACTAGGCGACGGGCCCTAGCAGACAAGGAAAGAAGGTCATATATGAAACGTAGCTTTGCAATCCTGCGAAAATACATTCGTCTATCATCATGCCCCATTATCATGAAGAAGCAAAGTAACGAGATTAGCAATCCAAACAGGATGAAGAATTTGCACGAATGTAACAAATTCATGTAATAAATGCCAGATTTACTATTCAGTCACATATTGCTTCGCATAAATAGGTCGCATTATCCAAAAGTTATATATTTTAGAAGCGCCTTCTCTTTGCCATGTACGCAAAACTTTGCAACATCGAAATTCTGCAGAGTTACATCAAGGAAGTGAGCATGGGCGACATGCTGACCATTCACGCGCTTGTTACAAACCCGCTTGACTGGCAGCATTTCTACGAAAAGGTATCCACAATTCAGAAAGGTGACAGGACTGAATTCACCGTTGTCACGCAAGAGGGCGACAGGCTGGTCGGCACGGCTGACGTCGTAGAGGTAGAAAAGTGGAGCAACCAGGGGCGATATGGATTCAAGCTCAAACTCGACGTCAAGAAGCAGAAATCATTGACTGACAGGAGAATCAGAGGTCCAGGCAAGGTAAAGCCCGCAGCTCCTGCCACAAAGGTTAGCGAAGCACAAGTGGAAGTCCCCGCACAAATGGTAGCCTCTGCAAACACTTTGACAACAGTGACTCCAAAAGACATGAATGAATTCCGAGAAATGCTGAAGGGTTCGCTGACGATGGACATTTCCACATAGTGACAGACAATTTCTCACTAGATTAAATTTATTAGACAACAGAATATGCATAGCTAGAGTTGAAAAAGTTCAAGGTGTTTGTGGTGGATATTGATGGAACGCTGACTGAGAACGGCGGCGGAGCCATCAACCTGGCGGCACTTTCTAAATTGCGCCACCTTGAAAAGCTTGGGTACAATGTCATATATGTCACGGGAAGATCGTCGATAGAAGCATACGTCCTTGCGGTATTCGGGGGCACTACTCGAATAGCTGTTGGGGAAAATGGTGGCGCGATAACGCTGGCGCCGCAAGAACACAAACTGCTGGCGAACAAAGACAAGTGTGTGGAAGGTTTCGAAGTTCTTCGCAAGAACCTAGACGGTGTTCAGATAAAGCCGGTTTTTCCGCGATTGACTGAGGTCGTGATGATGAGGACATTTGATCTGAAACAAGGACAGAAAATACTTGACGAGAACCATCTTGATCTTTACCTTTCTGACAGCAAATATGCCTACCACATCAACGAAAAAGGCATGGATAAGGCCTTCGGTCTGAAAGAAGCACTGAAGATTATTAAAGCAGAACCTGAAGAGGCCATAGCGATCGGCGACAGCGAAACAGACATTCCAATGTACGATATCTGTGGCTGCAGCATCGCACTTGGCCATGCTGAAGACTATGTCAAGGCGCGGGCGACACATGTGGTGCGAGGGAGAGAGGGTGCAGGTCTTGTTGAAGCGATTGATCTGGTCGGGCTCAACTACCTTGGAGTGAAATCGTCCTGACTTTTAGATTATTGAAGGATTCGGCGCGTGAGCTGGTCGCTGTTACGCTATCGGAAATGGGTTTTCCGGAAGTAGAGTTTGACGTGTCAGAACCTCCACGAAAAGAGTTCGGTGACTTGACATGCAACGTAGCGTTCCAACTTGCAAAACATGCCAAGAAGCCTCCTGCCAAGATAGCAGCGGAGCTCGCAGAAAATATGCAGCCTCGTCTACTCGAGAGGAAGGGATACATTCTTTCAGTTAAGGCTCATCCAGGCGGGTATGTAAATTTTAACGCAAACTACGCGATGCTTTCAACGGAAACTCTGAGCCTCGCTCTAGGTGATCCTGCGAGGTACGGATACCAGAAGCCGGAAGCAGGCACGCACATTTTGATAGAGCATACCAGCGTAAATCCAAACAAGGCTCTACACGTAGGCCATATCCGAAACGTCATCATTGGAGACACCCTCTTTCGACTGCTCCGTGCAATTACCCACAGGGTGACCGTGCTGAATTACATTGACGATTCCGGACTCCAGGTTGCTGACATTGTGGTTGCTTTCAAATTCGCAGGCTTTTCACAGGAGCCACCTGCTGGCAAGAAATTCGACCAGTACTGCGGAGACGACGTATACGTCAAGATCAATGAAATGTATGAGAGGGATCCTTTACTTGCAGAAAAGCGCAAAGCTGTGCTGCGAGAAATAGAGGAAGGCAAGTCGGAAATCGCGCAGATTGCATCACAAGTTACATTGCGAGTCCTTGCCGAGCAGCTAAAGACCTGCTGGAGGATGAAGGCGCGCTATGACCTTCTAAACTTTGAGTCACATATTGTTGTTTCAAAGTTGTGGAGCGAATCGTTTGAATTATTGAAAAAACATGGCATCACAAGATACGAGACCGAGGGCAAGAACAAAGGCTGTTGGGTCATCGAAGCAAAGGACGAAGAAGACAAGGTTATCGTTAGAAGTGATGGAACTGCGACTTATGTGGCAAAGGACATACCATATGCTGCTTGGAAGCTGGGACTGGTGAAAGACCCATTTTCTTACCAGGAATTTGCAGTTCAATGGGATGGCTCACCGCTATACGAGACTGCACTCGGTGGTAAGAAAGAAGATCGGTCGTTTAACGACGGTCAGCGGGTTATCACCGTAATCGATTCAAGACAGGCTCGATTGCAAAGAATAGTTTCTCAGGTCCTTTCAAAGATTGCGACAGACGGTGGCAGCCGGGAGTATCATCACCTTGGTTACGAGGCAGTCACAATAAGCGCAGAGACTGCAAAGGCACTGGGGATCGATATCGGCGATAGGGAATTCATGCACATGTCGGGCAGAAAAGGAATCTATGTCAGCGCGGACTATGTCATGGATAATCTGCATTCTAGGGCATATACAGAAGTAAAGATCAGGAACCCAGATTTTGACGAGAAGACGCTCCGCCGAATTGCAGAAGAGGTCGCGATCTCGGCTCTGAGATACAACATGATCAGGCAGGACTTAGACAAGATAATCACTTTTGACATCAAGGAATCGCTTAGCCTGGAAGGAGACACGGGGCCGTACCTGCAGTATGCTTATGCGAGGTCTCAGCGTATACTGGAAAAATCGGGGCAGGATGTGCAAAAAGCTAGCTTCGAAACGCTGTCACAAGAAGCTGAATTGGCCCTGATAAAAGAGATATCAAAACTGGATCTTGTAATAGAGGACGCGGCTAAATCCCTTTCTCCCAAGACGCTGGCACGCTATTCGTATTCTCTTGCCACAACCTTTAACCTCTTTTACGAAAAAGTGCCTGTACTTAAAGAGCAGGACACTGCCACTAGAACTGCCCGCCTTGCCCTTGTCAAGGCGTTTGGCATCACACTCAAGAACGCCCTAGATTTGTTGGGAATTACGGCTCTCGATCGAATGTAGCTCTTCGAGATTGATTTTTATCCCGACTCTCTTGCTGCCTAATCAAATTGGCAAAGATCCTGGAAGGCTCATACGTCCTTCTCTTTCATACCCCGCGCAAAAAGTGGCTGGCCAAGGTCACTTTAGAAAAAAAATTGCACACGCACCTTGGCATAATTGATATCTCTGCAACGATAGGCGCGGAATACGGATCTGCCATCCGGACAACAGAAGGTAAACTCATTTTTCTCATCGAGCCCACCCTCCACGACTTCATAATGAAGTCGGAGCGCCGGACTCAGATAGTGTATCCGAAAGACCTTGGCTATATCGCTGCAAGGACGGGACTCAAGAATGGCTCAAAGGTTCTTGAAATAGGTACCGGGTCTGGGGCGCTCGCAACTTTCATGGCCGGGATAGTAAAGCCTGAAGGTCACATCTACAGCTACGATGTCAACCCTGATTTTATGCAGATAGCCCGTCGCAATCTTGAGAAAGCAGGTATGATAGAGTACGTCACCATGAACCAGCATGACCCTCACCAAGGAGTTGACATCCGTGAAGCCGATGTTGCAGTAGTTGATCTTGGAGACCCGTGGACAGTTCTTGAGCAAGTTCATGACGCGCTGAAGGGCAGCGGAGCATTTGTGGCCATCTGCCCCACTATGAACCAAATAGAAAAGACTGCGACCGAACTGAAGAAGGCAGGATACACAGATGTAGACTGCGTGGAGCTTATGATCCGCACCATGGAAGCAAGAGAGGGTATGACTCGGCCTTCGATGAGGATGATTGGCCATACGACGTATCTCGTATTTGCCAGAAAAGTGGAAAGGCAAGACCACGACAATCCTGCCATTGAAGCGCCGCCAGAAGGGGAAGAACAAGAAGAAATGGAAGAGTGACTGGGCGATTATCCTAGTTGGCAATTTTCTGGCTAGTGAATAAAAGAGAGGCAATACACATCTAGTCTAATCCACTACTTGGCAACTGAAATGATCTCAACAGCTGTATCTCACCCGAACAAGGCAATCGTGATCTATTGGGGAAACAGCGACGACGAGCTAAACTTGCCCTCGAGGACGAGCCTTTCGATGACGCTCCAGGGAGTGGAGCGACCGTTGGATTATACCGCCACGCTGCAGACAGCGAAGGGGCTTGACAGGGACAGGGTAATAATCGACGGCAAAGAGGACAAGGGCGAGATTTATTCCGAACTTGTAAGGCACTTGGATGAAATGCGAAAACTAACCCATTTTAAACAAAACCTAATTGTTTCAACAAAGACCACGTTTCCGATCGGCAGCGGTTTGGCCGGATCCGCGGCAGCCGCATCTGCGCTTGCGGAAGCATTCGCGGGCCTTGTAAAAGAGGAATTAAGCAAAGAACAGATCTCCATAATGGCTAGGCGAGGAAGTGGCTCCGCCGCAAGATCCGTCCTGGGGGGATTCGTCAAACTGGCCATAGGGAGCGATGAGCAATCAATTGCAATTCAAATTTCAGATGAAAACCACTGGGATCTTCGCGATGTAATTGCGGTGGTGGATCCCGGGTTGAAAAAGATAAAGTCACGCGATGGCATGCGTATGTCCACCAAGACCTGTCCCCGGGATATCTACTCAAGATTTGTTGCCTCAGCGGATAATCACGTGCAAGACGCTCAAGATGCGATAGTGGCTCGGGATCTGCCTAAACTTGGTGAAGTCTACGAATTTGACAGCGCCTTTTTCAGGGAGGTCTGCATGAATACCGAGCCTGTTCTGGACTATTGGTCAAAGTCTACAGCCGATGTTTTCAATACGGTGACAGAGTTGAGAAGCGAAGGAGTTGCGATATTCGCTGGAACTGACGCAGGTCCTAACGTCCATATTATTTGCGACCCCAGCGACGCGCCAAAAGTGGCTAAGTCGCTGGACAAGCTGCATGTGGTAAAGGAAATAATTCATGCTAGGCCTGGTGGGCCAAGTTTGCGCTCGGATAACCATCTAGCTTAGGGTTCAGAGCAAATTAATCATCAGGATGTCGAGATCATTCTCCAACTCGGCGAATTCGTATCCAGGAAATCATATTATCTGACTAGGGTCGAATTCCACTACGGTGCCTTCAATCACGTTATATTTTTGCGCAAATCCTGCGACCGTTTCAAGGACATACTGCGTCTTGCCCTCGGGCTTGTAAAGAGGACAGGCATCAGAATCGCAGGGCTCTAGGCTGTACTCGATGTGGATCACTTTTCTATCGGTGTCTAGCCAAATTATATCGATTGGGAACTTCATGTCTTTCATCCAGAACGCATATTCGTTTGCCTTGGGAAAGTAAAATAGCATCGATTCGTTCTCAGCCAGGCTGTCCTTGACTGCAAGACCCTTTGTCCTCTGTTCGCCAGTAATTGCGAGATCTGCAACAAGAGGAACTCCGTTGACTGTGATATTGATCTTCTTGTACCCTCCAGTTGCGGTGTCGTCAACCAGAACCGGTTGCGTCACGTTTTGCACTTGAGAGGGGTCTCCTTCGGCGACGGTCCTGGATACAGGAACATAAGTCATGATGACTAGAGCAATGATTCCTGCTGCAGCTGCCGCAGCAATAGCGATAATAGTCATACCTCGCAAGTCTAGCCTTGTACGCACTTTTCTCTATTTAATTCATGACTAAAGTAGCTTTGAAAGCCTCAGATGAACCTGGTGCAAATTCTTGCCACCGTGCTGAATTATTTTAGCGTCATTGCCTGCTCGCTGAAAGTATGATGCCAGGACAAGAGCCCATGGAAGCGCATTCTTGCCCTCAACCCTTGACTGCAGAATCACGATATTGTTGGCCCTGTCGTGCTTTAGGCCACCAAGGCAGCTTATCCTGAGTGCGGAATCCACAAGATCCATCATTTCTGGAGCAGTCAGGTTGCCGAGACTCAATCCATATTTTTCATCGATTAGATCGACTAGCTCGGCGGGCATTTCACTATTATTCACAGTGAATGCGTACTCTAACATCCTTGATGACAGACCGTTATCAAGTGCCCTTGTCAGCTGGACAGCTCTTGCAGCAACCGAGGGGTCTGATTCTATTGCATGCTTCAGGTCAGTCGCACGCTGCCACTCGTTTTCAAAACTCTTTGACTGGAACGCCCCAAATGAATCCTGAGAAGAAAACAACGCCGCCTTGCCATTGCTACTGTCTATAGAGACCATGTGGGCAGAATCCACAATTAGCAGATTTGTCATCGCGTCGCCGTTGCCAGACAGCCTCATCTCTACGGCATCTGGAATGGAAAACATGCTTTCATTGCCAAAGCATTGCGATCCCAAAACCAGGCGGATTTTGGAGCCGTTTGTCAGTGCCTTTACTAGTGAAGGTTTGCATTGCGACAGAAGCCTAAGACCCCATTCGTCAAGGGTGGCGAAAACTGTGGACCGGGAATGAGCTATGAGGGTGTCTATCCTCTCAAGTGCTGAATTTGCGTCGAGTATGAAATAGCGTCTCTCTTCAGATCCCTTGGGCCTCTGACCCTCGTCACTTAATTTTTGGAGATGCTCGATTATCTTTTTCATGTTCTTTACCCTGCGCTCGTGCAGACCAACGAGCTCTGAAAACGCCTCTTCGGGTGGAATTGCGCTGCAGATGAGCGGCTTTTGCCTTGAGACTATTGCCAGGCGTTTCTTTTCCAGCTTCTTCAGCGTCTGGTAAATCTTTGTTCGAGGAAGGTTTGCATAATAGGCAATTTCGCTTGCTGCAAGCGAGCCCTTACCTATCATTGTAAGGTAGGCCCGCGCTTCATACTTGGAGAGCCCAAATTCTTCAAGACTGCCTGAATGATCGTTATCCTGATTGCTTTTGCTTGGCACGTCATCAGAAACTTGAAATGAAAGGTAAAACGATAGGTCAAGATCATTGCGTCAAAGTTCGAAAAAATGCTAAGCTGTTACCACCATCCGTTGTTACCGCAGTTACACCGGCATTTGGCACACGGATGGTATTATCCAGTTCAAGCCAAAGATCAAGTATGAATTCAAGATGGGTAAAGTCCGAGTCACTACTCAATGACGCTGACAAGGCATCTTCTCCAAAGCCGGGGGGCCCGCTCAAGCCACGCCTTGACGCTGTCCAGAAAAAGATAGAGGTTCAAGTCTCCCGCCTCGACGAGATGCACAAATCAATGAAAGAGAAAGATGACGAGATTTTTCAAAAGCTGGTCACTTCAATCAAGGAAAACAATGCCCCCTATACGACTATTCTCTCGACCGACCTGGATAGGGCGAGGCAACTAAGCAGGGGGGTATTTCTCGCCAGAGTTGCACTCGAAAAAATTGAAATAAAGCTGTCATCGGCTAATGACTTTGGGGATCTAGTAATTGTGCTTAGCCCTGCAATGGCGGTCGTAAAGAATCTCCGCTCCTCCCTGACGCCCCTAGTACCCGAGATGGAAGAAGAGCTTGGACTGATTTCTGAGCTCCTGAGTGGAATTCTGGTTGATGCAGGACAGGTAGGGGGGTACACCATCAACTTTGAAACCGCAAACGAAGAGGCAGTTCGCATGATAGACGAGGCAGCCGCAACGGTAGACCAAAAAATGAAAGAGGAGTTCCCTGGCACTCCGGATCTTCCCGCTGTGGTGCCCGCCGCCTAAAGTGAACTGCCGGCTATGTCCGGCTGGGCATGAGCTCATAAATTAAACAACTACTTTTGACTTTGCTCTTTTTCGCTGTTTTCTACCACACCGCTTTAAATCTTGTTACTCAAAAAGGGCAGTACGATGAAGGACCGAGCAGGCGCTGCGCTTGCCAACCTTCAGCGAAAAGCGTACGCCATGAGCATACTGCGCTCTAGAATTGAGTCAAGGATCGACATTATTCTCCGAAACGGAGGGGAGGCTAATAGCACTCAGGAGCTGAGTCGCCTCTTGGAGCTGGTGAAGAACGGAGAGCTGATTTTAAGAGAGGTCTCTGATAAGGTGGAATCAGCGCGATATTTGGAAGAGTTTGTCTACATACTAAACGGCGCCACCGAATCTGTAAATGAAATAAAGGGCGACGTAGAGGAGCTGGTACCGATGGCAGAAGCCGCGCTTGGGGAAATGCAAGATGCAATATCTCATGTTTCAAAGGTTTTGCTCCCTGATACAAGGGTGCAAATCGATCCCTCAATTCTAGCTCAAATCTCAGCAGAAATGGCCGTTGCTTCGAAACGGCACGTTGCGGAACTAACGACAGAGCAACAGGTCATTGATCCCGGACAAGTCGCGTCACCAGAAGAGACGCAGGAAAAACTGGAAGAAGTCGCGATTTGAAAGGTGCAAATAATTTCGTTTGCTAGGCAACATAGATTTACACACGGGTAATTCAAACCTAGAGAGAAACTCTTGGTTGAACTGTAATTATGAGTCTGGCACCACAGGAACTAGAAAATAGCGCTAGCAAATACGCTGCTGAGGCGATCAAGCAGGATTCTCAAGGATCACGAGGCATGGCAATCCAGTCATACCAGCGCGCGATTGAGGCGCTGGTCAAACTCGTGCAAATTTATCCTGATTACAAACTAAACAAGGTATACATGGAGAGGGCAAACGCCTACCAGAACAGGATAAAGGCGCTCCAGATGTCACACGGTCTTGAGGAAGAAAGGAGTTCGGAGCAACTTGGAAGCAATGGCAAGCAAGAACCGCTGAACGGCCATGGCCACAAGCCAGCATCGGGAGCCAAGTCCAGTGGAAATGTAGAGACTCTAAAGGCAGACTTTGACGACCTTGTGATAAAAGAAAAGCCAAAGGTAAGCTGGATTGAAGTAATCGGGCTAGAGGATGCAAAGAGGGCGGTACGAGAGTCAATTGTATATCCCATGAAAAGGGCTGACCTGTTTCCGCTTGGCTGGCCTAGAGGAATACTACTATACGGGCCACCAGGATGCGGCAAGACTCTTCTGGCAGCTGCGTGCGCGGCAGAAATCGACGGCTACTTTATCAACGTAGATGCCGCGTCCATGATGAGCAAGTGGCTCGGTGAAGCAGAAAAGAACATTTCTAAACTATTCAAGATGGCCAGAACGCTCAATGAAACGGAAGGCGTGCCAGTCCTGGTTTTCATTGACGAAATCGATTCTCTTCTTGGGACTCGAAACAGCGAGGTGGGTGGTGAGGTCAGAGTAAAGAACCAGTTCCTGACAGAAATGGATGGCATCAACGGCAAATCCAAAGAGTCCCAGCTGTACATAATTGGTGCAACCAACAAGCCCTGGAGCCTCGAAGCAGGATTTCTAAGGCGATTCCAGAAGCGAATCTACGTTACATTGCCTGACATTGCTTCAAGGACGAATCTCTTTAGCCAGTACACCCGGCCGCTTAATGTGGAGGGCGCGCTTAAGGTTGACCAACTGGCAAAGATAACCGAGGGTTACAGCGCAAGCGACATCAAGGACATCTGCCAGTCGGTTCAGCTCAGGGTGGTAAATGAATTGTTTGAAAGCGGCAAGGCGATGGATTCGACTGCCAACCCCAGGCCTATCGTCGGGGTGGACTTTACGGAGATATTAAAGATACGCAAGCCCAGCGTCAGTGTTGACATGATAAGGGCTTACATGCGATGGAGCGATCAGTTCAAGGCGCTTTAGTTACTTCTCGTAGGCTTTCATCGCGTCGCTTATCTTTTTTCTTGCAGTTTCCCTGTTTTCCCAGCCCTTTACCTTGACATACTTGCCCTTTTCCAGCTCCTTGTAATGTTCGAAAAAGTGCTTTATCTGATCCTGTATGTGCTGCGGAACGCCACTTATGTCCTTGACTTCCGAGAATGACGGATCAACTTTGGCCACGGGCACCGCAACTACTTTTGCATCTTCACCCTCCTCGTCCGCAGTTAGCAGAATCCCAACAGGGTTGGCCCTGATTACGGCACCCGGTACAATGGGGTCATTGCCAAGCACCAGGACATCAACGGGGTCTCCGTCCTTCTCTTTTGTCTGGGGAACAAATCCGTAATTGCACGGATAATACATTGCAGTGTATAGCTTGCGGTCCACAAAAATTGCTCCTGTTTCATCGTCTATTTCATACTTTATGTTGCTTCCCTTTGGAATCTCTATTACGACATTTATCTCATCTGGCGGGTTCTTGCCGGCCTTCAGACTATCTACAAGTGTCAATTCTTTTTCGCAAGTGATCGCTCCATTCTTAAGATATAATTCTATTGATTCTCAGCTAGCCAAAAACATAAACACAGGACTCGCCATCGAGTTCCGCATAGATATCAATGGAGTTTTCTACAAAGTTCGACGCCAAGGCGATCGAAAATGAGATTCGCGGCTTTCTGGACAATCTTGACCTAAGGGCGCACCTAGAAAACGAGCTTGCCGGCAAGGAACTTGTAGGCTACATTGAGGGACCTCCAACAATGAACGGCGAGCCCCACGCAGGCCACCTGAGGGGTCGGATAATAAAAGACCTCTGGTACCGCTATAATACTCTCCGGAAAAGAAAAGTAATCTTTCGCGCAGGTTGGGATACTCAGGGGCTTCCGGTGGAGCTTGCTGCTGAAAAGGAACTGGGCCTTACGGGGAGCAAGGCGGAAAACATTACCAAAGTGGGAATCGAGAAAATAGTTGAGACATGCAAGAAACTCATCCTAGCCAATAACGAGAAGTGGGTTGCAGGGGACAGGCTGCTCGGAATGTCGTTCAACTATGACAAGGCCTACTGGACTTACCGGGATGACTATATCGAAAGAGAATGGCAGTACCTTAGAAAGGCATGGGAAGCTGGCGTCCTCCGAGAGTGGTTCAGGGTGGTTGCCTACTGTCCGTCCTGTCAGACCTCGCTTAGCAACGCGGAGGTAAACCAAGGA
>DASYRH010000131.1:0-19523 GCA_036004585.1 Nitrososphaera sp.
CGACAAAGGGTTGCATTAGCAAGGGCGATAGTATTGCGGCCAAAGATCATCGTAGCCGACGAGCCGGTATCCATGCTGGATGTATCTGTCAGGGGTGAAATACTCGGGTTAATGCAGAGCATGAGGGAGAGGTTTAACATATCGTTGATTTACATTACACACGATCTTTCCACTGCCAGGTATGTCGGCGACGACTTGGCAATTATGAAGTCTGGAAAAATTGTCGAGATCGGCCCTATCGACAGAGTCATATCAGACCCATACAACCCATATACCAAGGATCTTATCAGCGCCATTCCTGAAATAAGCCAATACTGAGATGGGCTAATCTACCATGAAGATTATATTTAAGCAGCTTTGACTTTACACGTTGCCAAAGCCTCCGATACTGGCTTGTCTCATGGTTTTTCTGCTCTGCCTTTCTGCGTTTGCAATAGTTTCACCTTCCTATGCCCAGACGCAACCGGGACCATACCTTGATCAGGCGCGCTTTATCGCACGCACGGACGAGAACCTTGCGCTCGAGGAAGTAAAGTCAGGCGCTCTAGACATGTACTTTTTCAGAATCCCGCTAGAGGCCGCTGATGATGCAAAGAGAGATCCCCGGCTGAATGTATACGAGAGAAGTGCTGGGTCTATGGGCTTCTTTGTGAACCCTGCTCCATCCACAGACTCCAAGATCAACCCATTCGCATCAAGGGAGGCAAGATTTGCACTGAACTATCTTTTGGACCGCGAGTTCATGGTTCAGGAAATACTCAGGGGCTATGGCAGTCCAATGTTCGATGCGTTTGGCCCATCTTCTCCGGAATATCTTAACATCATTGACATCGTAGAGTCATTTGGCATTCGATACAACCCGGCACTCGCGGAATCTATTATTTCGAAGGAATTGATCAGTTCAGGTGCCACATTACAAGGCGGCAAGTGGATGTTCAAGGGAAATCCTGTGACGGTCATCATTGTAATAAGGCAGGATGACACCGCTCGAAAATCGATGGGAGAACTGATGGCGTCAGAATTGGAAAAGATAGGCCTCACCGTTCAGAGGGACTTTGGAGATCTCAACAAGGCAAATGCAGTCGTGTATGGATCGGATCCCGGGGAACTTCAATGGCACTTGTACACAGAAGGCTTCGCGGGCACTGCGGCATTCGTAAAGTACAACCCTGTCATTCCTGCTCAGATGTATAGCCCATGGTATACAAGGATGCCAGGGGCTCAGAACCCAGATTTTTGGAATTATCAGAACACTACTCTTGACAAACTTTCACAAGATATTCTGTTCTTTAACTTCACCTCCGAACAGGAAAGGAACAACCTTGTGCGCGCTTCTGTGCAGATGGGAATGCAGGAAGCGGTGAGGCTCTTTGTCGCACAAAAAACTGATCCTTACGTCGCATCAGTCCAGTTGGAGGGATTGGTGAACGACTTTGGAGCAGGGATAACCAGCAAATACGCGCTTGCGAATGTTCGACACTCCGGTGGCGACAATGAAATCGACATCGGTGTCAAGCAGATTCATCAAGGCTCCTGGAACATCATCGGGGGCCTGCAAGACACATACAGCAGGGACATTTATTCCTCGGTCTCTGACAGCGGATCGTTCAGGCACCCCTATAGCGGCGTCGTGATTCCCATGAGAACCGAGTGGACTGACGTCGCGACTGAAGGGCCCGTTGGAACGCTGCATATTGACCCCGAGGCTATTCTCTGGAACCCGGCAACCCAAGAGTGGGAACAGGTGGGAAGCAATTCGACGGCAAAAAGCAAAGTGACTTTTACTCCGCTTTACTCGAACTGGCACCACGGTGTTCCTATGGATATCTCGGACTTTATGTACACCGAGTACTTTCTATCCGAATGGGGAACTAACCTAGGGGAGTCCGACACTACAGTTGAGCCCGAGTATACGCCGCAGGCCGAGGTCGCACTTCAATACCTGAAGGGCGTAAAATTTGCGCCTAACGAAATTGTAAGCTATATCGATATTTGGCACTACGACGAAACAGAGATAGCTGACTCTGGCGTCTTTTGGGTCACCGAACCGTGGGAAGTAACTGCAGCCACAGAGAGGCTGGTGATTGATGGCAAACTTGCATTTTCAAGAAGCGCTGCGACAGCTGAAGGCACAAGCTGGTACGATCCGATTGTCCAGGACCATGCTGAAATGGTACTGGAGGAGTTGCAGAAGATGAAGGCAGAGAATTTTGTCCCGGCTCCGCTTAGAGACGTCGTAACTCCTGAAAAAGCCGCTCAACGATATGATGCAGCCATATCATGGATATCAAGTCATGGTCATGCCGTTGTAAGCAACGGAGGGTACTATCTTGACAACTACAATAGCGCAGGAGAGACAATAACCATAAAGGCGTTCAGAGATCCGTCATACCCATTTGAACAGGGACACTGGTCAATATTCCAGGATCCACAGCTAGCCCGTATCAATAAGGTTGATGTGCCTAGGTCTGTCACGATAGGTCAGCCATCAGAAGTTTCAATCGACATTTCAGTTGGTGGGGAGCCAAGCAGCAACGCTGATGTTGTATATTTTGTCTCAGGAAGAGACGGCTCTTTGATTGCGACAGGGACCGCAGACCCTGTGGGAATAGGGCAGTTCCAGTTTAGCTTGCCAGCGGAAGCAAGCCAAAAGTTGACTCCTGGTCCAAACCAGCTAAAGGTTTTTGCGACTGCCAAGGACGCGATCCGATACGATATTTCCACCAGCACTCTGATTGCGACGGCTACATCCTCTTCCAATAACCAGACTTCCAATAACACTGGAGGTAATCCGACAACTCCGGCTGCTCCATCTGGATGCCTGATCGCAACGGCGGCTTTTGGATCAGAACTTACTCCGCAGGTCCAGTACTTGCGCAACTTTAGAGAGCAATATATCCTGTCGACTGTTGCGGGCTCGGCGTTCATGAACACATTCAATTCGATATACTATTCATTCAGCCCACAGGTAGCTGATTATGAAAGGGAGCAGCCATGGTTGCAATCGATTGTAAGAGCGGGCATGTACCCACTGTTTGGAATATTGACCCTGTCAGAAAGAGCTCATTTTGGAGTTGGTGGAGGAGAGCTGGGTGCTATCTCCTCGGGAGCCGTCGCTGGCATGCTATTGGGCGCAGTTTATTTGTGGCCTGCAGCATTGTCGGCGCGCGTTCAGAATAGGTTGCTACTTGCCAGCAAGGTTCTTGTCGCGATACTATCTTTAGCGATTATCATGACTGCGATAGGGCTAATTGCCAACAATGCGTCGATACTTGCCATCAGTACGCCCATTTTTGTAGTGACTCTCGCAGCTGGCGGAGCCCTTGTAGTAGGCTGGCTCGCCAGACAGGCCAAGTTCAGAATTACTAACAGCAGACTTTAATAGAAAACACTTCTAGGGGTACGCAATTGGCCTTCTCTCGCTTTGCCGTAAAGCGAATTATAAACATGGTAATCGTTCTCTTTGCGACGCTTATCCTTACTATCGCCCTGCTAGGACCAACCATGGACAATATTCTTCGCAATGCAATTAAGTTCGATGTCATTGAGATGGTAAATAACAACAAGAACCTAAAATTCCCGACCCCCGCCGATCGCCAGGCATACATTAACCAGGAAATAGATAGGAGGGAAATGCTACTCGGACTGGATCAGCCATGGTACTCTCCGCAGCGTTTCACAAACACAGTTCTGAGAGTTATGGTGCTCGACTTGGGTCAATCAAACACCCTGACCAGCGAAAGCGGGTCGCCAAAGGTCCAAGACATCATACTGGAAAAGCTGCCCAAGACTGTACTGTTGTTTACAACTTCCACTCTGATAGTTACTGTAATCGGGCTGTATCTTGGCGCGTTCGTTGGGAACAGGACTGGTTCAATCTGGGACAGGATCAACTCTACATTCGCCGTATTCAGCAGCAGTTTTCCCACCTGGTGGGTCGGTATGCTGATGATCTTTGCGTTTGCATTTGCTTGGCATATTTTTCCGTCTCAGGCAAACCCCCTCACTTCACCGTCCGACCCAGCCTACGCTGCTGATTTGCTCTACCACATGATACTTCCGCTAGTCACAATAGTCCTAGTTGGGTTTGGTGCATGGGCATTTACTGTGCGTTATTTTGTCATTGGAATACTTAGAGAAGATTATATCGCGGCAAAGAGAACCGCGGGAATTCCGGAGAGCAAAATAATTTATTCCCACGCGCTCAAAAATGCCGCGCCGCCCATTGTCACCGTTGTTGCACTTAGCCTTGCAGGATCGTTGAGCGGAGCTATTACAATTGAGGCAGTCTTTGGATGGCCCGGTATGGGCAGCCTATATTATGAAGCCATCGGGACACTGGACATACCGATAATAATTGGGATAACGTACATCTTGACACTCATTTTTGTCATTACCGTTTTCATTACTGACCTCCTTTATGCATATTTTGATCCCAGGGTGAAAGTTGGATGACAGCAGTACAGGTTTCTTCAAGGTCAGAAATCATTCGGAAATTTAGGCGATCAAAAAGCGGCGTAGCCGGAGTCTTGCTTCTACTTGCTCTGATAGTGATGTCAATATACGCGGGGACGGCAGTTCCACTGGAATCATTCAGGCAGTGGAATAATCCTGCGATCTGGATCGACTTGCCAAAGTCTGCCGCACCTGCTTGGACCAACATTGGTTTTGGACCGAAGGTTCCACAACACATCGTCCTTCGGCAGGCAGACGCGGAAATCTCCGGCTCCTCGGACGCAGGTGTAACCACAGCAGTGCATTCATACAAGATCGACTTCAACTATGACACTTATCCTAATGACTTTATGCTGCTCTACTCTGTCAGGTACGGGGAGACCCAGCCTGTCCTTCAAATTGATGTCGTCCGACCGGACGGAAACGAATTTCAGGTGTATTATGCATCGCTTCCACCCTCGAGACAGGTAGTCAACGATTTATCAGGGCGGCTCTTCTCCACAGACAGATCGATTGCGGCCAACCTCCGGAGTTACTCGTCGCTTTTTTCATATCCCGCAGATCCATCTTCGCCTCAAGAAATGATATTTTCCGATCTCAATGAAAGGAAGGTCTTGAAAGGTACATACATCATCCGGGAGACGTTCCTGCTGTTTGATCAGCAAGACTCGGTGACAAACTCGGGGGTAATACTAGGAGGTAAGGTTTATGGAGTCATGGGAACTGACGATCTTCGACGAGACCTTTCGATAGGAATACTTTGGGGGGCCCCAGTTGCACTTTTTATTGGGCTCACGGTAGCAATCGCCGGAGTCATAATCGGTCTGATTTATGGCGTTGTCGCAGGCTACAAAGGCAACAGGACAGACGAAGGTTTAATGAGGGTAAACGATATTTTTTATTCTCTTCCCACCCTTCCAATTCTGGTTATCCTTTCCGTAACCATAGGAAGCAAATTATTTCTTATCACCGGCTTTCTGGTAATTTTTGGCTGGGTCGGGATGGCAAAGATAAGCAGGAGCATTGCGCTACAGCTAAAGAATATGCCTTATGTTGAAGCTTCAAAGCTCATGGGCCAATCCGACTGGAGGATTATTTTCAAGCACATCATACCGCAGCTGTTGCCGCTTACCTTTGCTTCAATAGCAATCTCTGTTCCAAGTGCAATACTGGGCGAAGCCACTTTGAGCTTCTTGGGTTTAAGTGATCCATCAATTCCAACATGGGGACAGATACTGCACGATGCAAATACGGCAGGCGCTGCGGCTCGTGGGTTGTGGTGGTGGGTGGTTCCTCCGGGTTTGATGATCGCACTAACGGGTCTCGCATTCGTATTGATAGGAAATGCGCTGGACACTATCGTTAATCCTAGGTCAAGAAAGTAAAGGATGCCTCAGGTCTCATAATCTTCATCACACGATGAGAAATCTATCAGCCGGCTCTTCCTACACTTCATCAGCATCCAAAGCTACGTCTGCCTTTCTGCTGTATAACCGTTAGCCCTTAACTCGAACGATCTTGATTCTGTCGAGAACCTTCCAGTATTCGACTTCTCGGCCCTGAATATCGCCTTGAGCAAGTTTTTCTCTGATCTCTTCCTCAACAGCAGTAGTATCAAACGTCTCGAACGTTTCTAGATCCATTATCTGCATTGTGTCTCCCTGCTTTGATATTATCTGGCCGTTGCGCTTGTCAATGAGTGGAACGTCGACCTTGGTAGAGACTGGGCCCACAAAAGGATGTGGCTTGTTGTCAAAGACACCCACCGCCGTGATCCTAGCTTTGGCTGATCCATGTTTGCCAGGCTTGCTGTGATCATAAGAGACTATCCGGCACGGCTCATTGTCAATAATTATGTATGATCCAATTTTTAGTGCGCCAAGATCCATCGGCTTACTCATAAATCAAAAGGCTAGTGAAGATGAAGCATATTTAAGCTTTCATTATAGAGCCGGGTATTTTGTTATTTTAGTTTTTCAAGAATCGAAAAACTGACAAGGTTGTTAAGCGAAATTCCTTTCCTCGCAACGTCACGCCTTGTCCGCTCACAGTACTTGTGGTCGGTCTGGTGAGTCTTGTCACCTTCGACTTCCAGAATCACCACGTTCTTTGAATACGGGAATGTGAACCTAGGCTGCTCTGTAGCAAAGAGTTCCATCTGCGCTAGACTGGCCTTTGTAACCCTGTCCCGTCTGGCAATAGTATTTGCCAAGTCGCCCAATTCTAAGTCACCATTGGTGTATTTTGTGAAATACAGCGAAACATAGTTTAGCTTGTCGCCGGTTCTTTCAAAAAGCGGGCCGGAATAGCTGAACAAGAATGAAAGTCTGTCTCTACCGCTGCTCCTAATGTCGTCAAGGATTTCTTGCATATTTCGGAAGGAGGCAAGGATGTAGGTATTGGCCTTGTTTGGAAAGTATGGAGTACTTTCTGCAGAAAACGTCGCGGCTACAAAGTAGATGTCGAGAAGATTCTCCTCTCCTTTCCAACGCTCAATTAAAGACGCCGACTGCTTATCGTGCGGAGTGCATACATATCCCTGTACGGCGTCGCTTGCGGAATCCGCCAACCCCGTTCACAGGGTAAGGTCGCTAGTATTTATGCTCTTAGGATAAACGCAGGGCTTTGATACGTGCTTGTCACATAGAACGTCCCAGCCACCCGAGCCTTCTAAAGTTTAGTACCATGAAAAGGGCAGCGGCTGCAGACAATACCAAGACAAAGACAAGGGTTGTATAGGGTCCCAGTTGTTCCCAAATCCCCGTTTGTATTCCGCCAGGCAGGTTCACATTCATTCCATAGAACGTTCCAATCACAGTTGCAGGAATTGAGAGTGTGAAAACGATCGTGAGAACAGCGAGAATCTTGTTTGTTTTTTCCTGGCTGAGCATAAAGTCAGTGTCTTTGTATATCTCGACGGTTTCCCTCGCTTCCTCAAGGGCTTCAAAAATCTTCTCAATGTGGTCTTGCACGTCCTTGAAATAAAGCGCCAAGTCTTCCTTTGAGAAACGCTGCACGTCCTTCGTGATGTCGACGACGGTACGCCTGAGTGGGATCACGATCCTTCTCAGCGTAGTTATCTCCCTACGCAAAAGGGAAATCTGCCTTGGGATCGAAATCCTCTCATCGAAAACGCTGTCTTCGATGTCGTCAATGTTACCTACTACCTTCATGAGAATATGCAAGAGGTCGTCAACTAACACGTCGATTATCTTGTGGAGTAGAAATCCTGTGGATTTCCCCATTGTCACCTGTCGCTGCCTTTCGTCGTTTTTGCAAATCTGGAAGAGCTCTTCAAGTGGCTTCAAGTCGCCATGATGGATTGTAACGAGATAGTCAGCTGCCATAAAGATTGAGAGCTGACTGAAGAGAAAGCCCTTTTCCTTGTCTGGAGTTGGAAAATGAAGTATGACAAAGACATGATCTTCATAACGATCGATCTTTGGGATCTGGATCTTTGAGAGGCAGTCCTCAAGGTTCAACCGATGAAATGGATATTTTTGTCCAAGGGCGTTCATGTCGGCATAGCTAGGCTTTTGAATATTCAGCCAAAGTATGCCGTTATTGTTCAGGGATTCAAGTCGACCTTCTTCGGACACCAAACATTTTCACGCCAATTGACAGTTGCGTAACAGAATAAGCGGTTATAAAAGAGTGTGTCAAGGATCAATGCTGCCTTCAAGGGATCCAGTGCTTTCGGTTCATGAACTGACATACTCCACCGTACCCACTTGGGGCAGCGACGAGGTCTAGGCCTTTTGATAGATTATCCATTGGGTCTTTCTTCCTACCAAGAACCGTATCGTGTTCTTGAAGTAGAGAAGTGAGGCCAGAGAGGCCAAAATAAAGAAATGAGGGAGGTACTTGAATTTCCGTATGCCTAGCCTCTTCATGATTACTATTGCATACGTTGCCGTTAGTAGCAGAGTGATGAACGAGAACGGATGGATGGAGAAGACTTCAGCTTGCTGCTGAAGAGACAATAGTGAAGTTATGGTAAAGTATGCAATTGATATCATTGGCATCATGAGATTAAAGAAAATCATCGGATGGAATCTTAGGTCCTTGAGCATGCCGGCGACAATTCTTTTGACTCCTTTATCGTATTCCAGAAGTGTAGTTGGAAAGGCGTGGCGGACAAACGAGTTGTTATCAAACACGTACTTTACGCCTTTTCTTCGTGCCTCCCGAGTGAACACGAGATCCTCTATGAAGCTATCTCTGAACCGAAGTCCGTATTCTGTGAACGCCTCTTTCTTGAAGGCGCTGCAAGCCCCGCAATGCACCGGAAACCTTAGCGCGTTCATTGAAAAGATCAGTGCAGGGAAACTGATCCAGTGTGCTTTTGAAATAAAATTGGTATCAGACATTGGCACTGCATAACCCACAACACCCATGATGTCTCCGCAGAAATTTGCGTTAAGGCGCTGCAGCCAATCGACGGGCGCTGTGCAATCGGCGTCGATAAATGCGAGCACCCCGCCATTGGCCAATTTTACCCCAATGTTCACCGATTCCCATTTTGGGCTTTTGTCCCGCCGCTCGATGAATATGATCCTGCGCTCCTGGGCAAATCTGTTAAGTATCGAAACACTCTGCGCATCTCCGCCCCCGACGACTATAATCTCGAATTTGTCCTTTGGATAGGATTGAGCCATGAGTGATTCAATGCATTTTCTTACGCGGTCTCCTTCCTTCCACGACGCAACGATTACGCTCGTAAATGGTCTGTAAAGAACATCCTTCTTGGGGAACTTGTGAACCAGCACCAGGATTATCTGGACTGACACATAACACATCCATACCAGTCCGATTATTACGCCCAAGTCCAAGTTAAAGTTCACAATCATAGCTTCTCAGGAGTCTTTCTAAAGTATTAACCGGAGGGTATCATAAAATAGTATACCCATTTCTGGCAGCCCCTAGTTGCTCCGGAACCGCGAATTTTTGGGGACTTCCAAGTCGCTGAAACCTATTCATAGCTCTTGAGCAGACTGACAGGTGGTATGACGCTGCGGCAGCCCGAATCACAGCAAAGCTATTTCAGTGAATATCTCAAGCTCTGCGGTCTGCAATCGCAACATCTTACGTGTCCGGTTTTCGTTTCGGAAAATCCAGTAGAGATTGGTTCAATGCCCGGCATCTCTATCGCCCAAATTCGCAACCTAGAAGAGCATGTCGAAAGGATTGCCGAAAGGGGCATTAGATCGGTCATTATCTTTGGCGTGCCAACTTCCAGAACCGCGACAGGGTCGATTGCAGCGGATAAAGCTGGCATAGTTCAGAAAACAGCGAAGAAGATTAAAGCGAATTTCGGGTCTCGGTTGACCGTACTAACCGATGTTTGTGTATGCCAGTACAATACCAGCGGCCATTGCGGAATCGTAAAAAACAATGACAAGATTGACAACGACCGTACACTTGAGTTGCTAGTCGAGGTTGCTGCGAGTCACGTTGAAGCTGGCGCAGATATTGTCGCGCCGTCCGCCATGATGGACGGGCAAGTTCTGGCAATTAGAACTGCACTAGACGATCGAAGTTTGAGCGCAGGGATCCTATCATATTCTGCAAAACATTCGTCGTCATTGTACGCTCCTTTCAGATCTGCAGCGTTTGCCAAATCGAAAATAGCGCTTGATAAATCATCATACCAAATATCTTATGCAAATGCTCGGCAGGCCATGCGGGAGATCGAAGCTGACATCGAAGAAGGGGCTGACATGGTAATGATAAAACCAGCATTGGCGTATCTGGATCTCATCAGGAAGGCAAAGGACACATTTGGTTTTCCACTTGCCGCTCAGAATGTCAGCGGAGAGTACGCGATGATAAAAGCGGCGGGGATGAAAGGTCTGATCGACGAAGTAGAATGGAAGATAAACGTTGTTGGATCGATTAGGAGGGCCGGCGCGGATAGAATAATCTCTTATTTTGCTACAGACATCGCAGAATATCTCTAAACCACAACACAATTATATATCATTTCAATGGCACACGCTGATGTCCCGCGGTAGCTCAGCCTGGTAGAGCTTTCGGCTGTAGATGTCGGCTTTGTCATTAGCTGACCACGTGAAGCAGCCTATCGGGCGCACAACTTGCAGTAACCGAAGAGTCGCAGGCTCAAACAAAATGGCCCCAAGCCCTTTTGGAGCAAATCCTGCCCGCGGGATATCCATAATTTCTTATTAGCCCTTGAGCCCCAGAGACTCTCTATGTCAAAGATAGAAACCATCAACCCAGCCACTGGGAAAGTCATCGCGACTTACGATAATGAAACTCCAGATCAAGTTAGCAAGCGGGTAAAGGCCGGAAGGGAAGCATTTGCAAGCTGGAAAAAGCGGGATCTCTCCGAGCGCACAGAATTGATGCGAAGACTGGGCCGGGTCATGAGAAAGAACAGGGAGGAATACGCACGCGTCGTCACCGAAGAGATGGGCAAGCCCATACGCCAGTCGCTTGCAGAAGTAGAAAAATGCGCGTGGGTCTGCGACTATTACGCAGATCACGCCGAAGTATTTCTGCGCGACGAGCTTATCCCCACAGAGTTCCGCAAGAGCTTTGTATCGTTTGAGCCGCTCGGAGTAGTAGCTTCCATCATGCCATGGAACTTTCCGTTCTGGCAAGTCATGAGGTTCGCAGTCCCCGCGCTTACCGCAGGAAACGTGGGTGTACTGAAACATTCAAGCGTCTGCCTCGGGAGCGCGCTAAAGCTGGAGCAAGCATTCCTTGACGCCGGGTTCCCAGACAATGTCTTCCAAGCGGTAATTGGCGACTACAGAGTCGGGGAGGCTCTTGTCCAAGCGGACATTGACGCCGTTTCAGTCACCGGAAGTGTCAACACCGGAAAGCGAGTCGCAGAGCTTGCATCGCAGGATTTAAAGAAATTTGTTCTTGAGCTTGGAGGGAGCGACCCATTTATCGTGCTTGAGGATGCCGATCTCCACCAGACGGCTTACATGGCGACGCAGTCTAGGCTCCTAAATACGGGCCAGAGCTGCATAGCTGCAAAGCGGTTTATCGTCGTAAAGGATGTGGTTGACAAGTTCACAAAACTATTCGTAGAAAACACGCAGGCTGAAGTCGTCGGAGACCCACTTGATGCCAAGACGACAGTAGGCCCTCTCGTGCGAGAAAGTCAAAGGCGGGCCCTCGCAAAGCAAGTTGACGATGCCAAACATAAGGGAGGCAGGATATTAACAGGCGGAAATTTTGTAGATCGAGATGGTTTCTTTTATGCGCCTACTATTATCTCAGATGTGAATCACGAAATGGATGTTGTCAGGGAGGAGGTATTCGGTCCCGCAGCTCCAATAATCGTAGTTGAAAATGAACAGCAAGCGATCATGGAAGCCAATAACTCTGAATTCGGTCTTGGAGCGAGCATATGGACGAACAATATTGAAAGAGGAATCAAACTTGCGCGTCAAGTAGAGAGCGGAATTGTATCGGTAAACGAAATGGTGAGATCCGATCCGAGGCTTCCGTTTGGTGGCATTAAAAAGTCCGGAGTCGGTAGGGAGCTCTCCGAGTTTGGGATAAAGGAATTTGTGAACATAAAATCCATAGTAGTAAAAGACATCACAAGCAAGTTGCTGGTGGAGTAAGAGCGTCAGGCGCCAGGTTTTAGGCGCCTTGCCATTTCCGTTCTCGCATTTATTACGCTTATTTGCTCTTCAAGCAATTTGCGGTATCCCACCAGCAGCCTTTCCTGGTTGTCATGGTGTTCCTTTCGGATCTCCGGCATAGTGTCTTCAAACACGGTGATGAGTTTATCGACGTTTCCTCCCAAGCGCTGAATATCCCTTGCGTCAGTCGTGGCGCCGATGTCTACAGACTTTTCCTTTAGTTCTCTGGCCATTTCCTCAGTTATTTCTTTTGTTTTCCTGCCAAGCGAGTAGACGAGGTCCTTCAATGACCTTCCGGCTTCTTTGGCCTTTGCGCTAACCGATTCTTCTTCCTCTGAGGCCGGAACATTCCTTACCTTCGTTGTCTCGGACCCTATTTCTGGGTCAGAAGTCTTGCTTACCGTATCTTCAAAAATGTCAGACTTTTCGTCGCTAGCCATTGCAATAGCAATGCCTCTAAACTTTATAAAAAGTACAGATGGGCGTAAGAAATTTCTCCCTATAAGTATGTCAGTAAAGAAATATGCGAGTCCGTTAATAGCGAAGTCGCGACAACGCAGGACGTGGAATCGCAGGTCGCCGAGGAGGCTGTGCTTGAAACCTACAAAGCGGTAAGGAAAAAGTTCTACGAGGCAGCAGACGCTGTCTTTGGCCCCGGATTCTTCAGCATGACCGAATACTACTACATCAAGAAAACCGGTCTTAACCCCTTTGCTATGCTTTTTTCAGAACCAAGAGTTGTTTACGACGAATGGATAAGGATGTTCAAGGGAGAAGAGCCCGTCAGGATGCTTATCGAAAATGTGGCAGGACCAAGATACTCCACGCTGCTAGCGCATATTCAAAGAAACGACGGGATAAAGGTCTGGGACTTTTTCAACAAGATGGCTCAGGGCCTTTCAGTGGCAGCCTGACCTACGGATTTATCACTGCCCGTCCGACTATCTTGCCGGCCTTTAGCTCTTCAAGTGCAGTATTTGCATCATCAAGGCCGAACTTGCGTGATACTACGGACTGGATCTTGTTCATCCTAGCAAGCGCGACCAGCTCTACCAAGTCGGCAAATTTGCCTGTGTATGCTCCGGTGAGAGTAAACGCCCTCAAGGGCACGAGCGGGAGATTCAATTCCAGCGAGCCGCCAAACAAGCCAACCATCACTAGTTTCCCCCGCTTCCTCAGCATGTTTATCGAATTAGGAGCAGTCCTCTGATTGTTTACAAAATCAATCACCGCTTCGGCTCCGAGCGATCCAGTGATCGCCTTGACGCCGTTAACAGGATCGCCTGCGCCTGAGTTGATGATCTCGTCAGCACCGAGTCTTTTTGCTTCTGCCAGCTTTTTGTCGTCAATGTCCACGATGGCTATTCTTGCATTAGTGACGGCCTTGGCAAGTTGAACTGCCATGAGGCCAAGTCCTCCTGCGCCAATGATTACGATAGTTTCACCTGGCTGTGCGTTTGCCTTTTTGACCGCTGTATATGCGGTGAGGCCGGAACATGCAAGTGAAGCTGCTGCGTTTAGATCAATGCTCCCGATCTTTACCAGGTGCTTGTAGCTCGGTACAAGCACGGACTCGGAATACCCTCCGTCTTGATATATCCCGAGAGTCCTTGGGGTGTCACAGACATTCTCTTCGCCTACCCTGCAAGCAGGGCAGACGCCTTCGCCAATCCAAGGATAGACAAGAACCTTGTCGCCTTTTTGAAAACCCGTGACTGACTCGCCCATGTCTTCAATTGTGCCTGCAATTTCGTGTCCTGGAGTTAGGGGGAATCGAACGCCGCGGTCCTCCACTTTCATGAATACGCCTTGGGGGCCGGCGTATCCGCCTTCCCAAAGGTGAAGATCACTATGACAAACACCTGCACTCTCTACTTTTACAAGAACTTGATCGTTTCTCGGCTTTGGAGTGCTGACATCCTTTATCTCAAGAGGCTCCTTTGTCTTCATTATTCTTGCAGCCTTCATATATTGTGAGGGTGGTGGTTCTTGTCTTAATAAAAGTTGGGAAAGTGAAATGCTTTAATCTGATTTTCTGGCCAGTAATAGTGAATGTTGCGGCTTGTTTCCAGCATTCTCGCTGCTGTTAGCATCGTCGGCGGAATCGCAATTCCATTTGGCGACCCACAGTTTCTAGACAGGGCTATCGCCCTTGAACTATTGTTCGTGGCGCTTACAGTGCTGACATGGAAGGGCTTCCGAAAAGCGCTCTACGCTTGCTTTCCAATTGCAATCGTTGTCATAGTAGGCAATTCCCTCGCGCCGCCGCATGTGGAGATAATGACTACTTTCTCAAAGCCGTTTAATGCAGTGTTGCTGATAGTGGGAGGTTACCTGCTCCAGATCGCGCTAATCGTTGCATCCGCGATTGAACTGTCACGGCCCTTGCGAGGGGGAATTACGAAAAGAATCAACTAGCCGGAACCAAGTATATTATCCCTCGAAAGCGTCTTGTCAAGCTGTTCTTGAGTCATGAGTCGCCTTTCAAGTACGAGCTCCTTGATTCCCTTACCTGTCTTGAGAGATTCCTTGTAAATTTCAGCTGCCTTTAGGTAGCCGATATAGGGAGTGAGCAGGGTTACAAGCACCGGACTCCTATCAATGTACGATCCAAGCTGGCCCTTGTTTACCAGCAAGCCGTCAATCATATTAGCGGCAAAGATCGGCAAAAAGTTCTTCAACATGTCGGTGGAATCGAGCATGCACTTTAGCATTCCAGGCAGCATCACATTGAGCTCAAACTGCCCTGCCTGTGCGGCCATTGCGACGGCGACATCGTTGCCCATTATGTTAAAGCAAATCATGTTGAGGCATTCCGCAAGCGATGGATTCACCTTTCCTGGCATTATTGACGACCCTGCATGGACAGCTGGAATCGTAACTTCGGCAAGCCCAGCAGTGGGACCTGACGCCATTAGTCTGATGTCGTTTGCCATCTTGGTCAGCTCTACAGCTAGGTTCCGAAGCGCCGAAGAGCAGTTTGCGATATCGAACTTGCTCTGAAGGGAGTAGAACATGTTCCCTGACGGCTTGAGGACAAGCCCAGAGACTTCAGAGAGGTGCTTGATCGCAAGCTCTCTGTAGCCCTTTGGCGCGTTGGCCCCTGTACCAACAGCAGTCCCGCCAAGACCTACATGCTCTAGTCCTGCGATAGTTTGTTCGAGGGCCTTGCGAGCCTGCTTGAGTGCATAGGAGTACTGGCCAAATTCTGCACCAAGTGTAAGCGGGATCGCGTCCATAAGGTGTGTGCGACCGATCTTGATGATATCGCCGAACTCTCTGGCCTTGTTATCAAGTGAAACTATTAGCTTATCGATTGCCGGAATAACTTCTTTGAGGTTCAACAGGACTGCGATGTTCATTGCTGTTGGAAAAGTGTCATTGCTTGATTGAGACATGTTGACATCGTCATTTGGGCTAATGACTTCGTACTTGCCTTTGGCTTCGCCCAGAATTTCCAGGGCTCTATTTGCTATTACCTCGTTGCTGTTCATGTTAAAGGCAGTGCCCGCCCCCGAGTTGATCGCATCGACCTTGAACTGATCTGCAAGGCTTCCATCCAGAATATCGCCGCATGCCGCTACAATGGCATCAGCTTTTCTTTCGTCAAGTGACCCCAGCTGCTTGTTGGCAAGAGCTGCAGATCGCTTGATCATCGCATAGGCCCGTACCAAGTTGATGTGCGCATTTTGTCCCGTTACCTTGTATTGGTTCATCGCGCGAGCCGTAAACGGCCCATAATAAGCATCAGAAGGAAGTTTGACTTCGCCAAGGGAATCTTTGTCCGTTCTGTACGACATTGCCGAGCACACTACCAATCTGGCGGTAATAAATTAATCGTAGATTTCATGTAATTATCTTGATTATGGCTAGCTCCTCAATTTTGGAAGCCACAGTCTCAGCGATCTCAGATCCATGCAGCGTTATCGGATTTTGTAAGGAGACAGGTGTTACGCTGATAGCTACTGGCGTGATGAATCTTGCCAGGGATGCAAAGAGCAATTTTGCAGACCAGTTTCTTTGTAGACACAATGTCCTTTCGTTTTCGTCAAGCTCTTCTAGCGGCTGCACTCTTGCAATAACCCCAGAACCGAGAAAGGCATCTAATTTACTAGCAAACAGGATTCTTGATCCCTTACTCCATCCTCGCTTTAACCCAACATACAACCATTTGCGAACAAAGAGCCTCCTTGCCGACCCATCGCTATTTAGTCGAACTATAAAGGCTACCCCGCCATTTTCCGCCAAAAGTCCCCAGTTCCTATCATGCGAGAAGTGACAGGTTGATTATAAGATTATGACCTGCGCCTTGCCAGCCCTGCGACAATAAATGTGATATTGTTTTGACTGTTCATGCTTCAATGAATGCGAGCAGGCGTTCTAGACTTTTCGCCGCACTATGCTTGGGCGGCAGTGTGTCGCTCAGAAGTCTTGAGATTTATCGGGATTATTACGGCAAAGATTGCCCCACCGGTTCTATTGTTCTGAGCGTCGATCGTCCCGTCATGTCTTTCCACTATCCTCCTGCAAAGATATAGCCCGAGCCCTGTGCCATTCCGATTCCTGCCCTCCACGTCCACTGTCGCAAACTTTTCAAACAGTCTGGGAAAAACTGCAGCTGGAATGCCCGGTCCGGTATCGCGAAATTCTATTCTCAATGACGCAGTTGACGAAACGTAAAAGGTCTCCACGTCTATTTGACCTACGGACGTGAATTTTACGGCATTTCCGAGGATGTTCGTAAAAACCTGAGCCAGTCGTTCTTTGTCCGCCGTAATGTGCGAAACGCGCGGATCAAATCTAGTGTTGAGCTTTACGTCGACTGGGGTCTGCAATTTCAGGTTCTCAACGGCCGAGGTCAATAGCTCCACGATGTCAATTTTTTCCATGCGGTATTCGATGTTATTAGTTTCAATCTTGCTAACATCTAAAATGTCATTGGTAAGTTGTCGGAGCCTCTTGGCTTCCCTGTATATTTCAGTTAGCGCCTTTGTAGACGGAACTAACCCCTTAAGTGCGAGTTCGCTGTACCCCAGAATGGGCTGAATGGGCGTCCTGAGCTCGTGCGACGCTATTTTGAGAAACTCGTCTTTGAGTTTCCCTTTAGTGACAAGGTCGTCGTTTGCCTTCTCAAGTTCCAGAGTTTGAACTCGAACCATCTTGCGCAGTTTTGAATTCAGCGCGACGACGACTGCAGAGAAAACCCCCACAATGCCTAGAACAACGAATATGAATTTCAAAGAGTAGGAGCCCTGCTGTTCAACTGCAGTGATGATATCAGGGCTCGCGGTTCCCGATTCAATTTCATCCTGGATTAGTGGCAGCAATGTAGTTCTGAGCTGGTTCTCTAGATCATATAGGTAGGATGAGACGATCACTGCAACCGTTATGACACCTGCAAGAACCAGAGGAATAGCTGCGTTTTGCAGCACTTTCGTGATCCCGGCTCTCGATTCCAATATGGGTAAGCAGATTGTTGACGTCGCCGCAACAAGCGTCCATGCCGTAGCTATTATTATCCAGATATGAAAATCGACCTCTGAAAAGACGTATCCAGAAAATGAAAGCGGCAGTGGCCACGCAATAACTAGGATGACTGAGAAAATGAGCGCATATCTCTTGGCAAATTGTGATGCTCTTAACAGAAATTCACTGTCAGATTCATCCGATGACTTTTCTTGTACTTCAGATTTTTCAAGACTGCCCCTCACACTCCTCAGCAGGCTTCCTATGATGCAGACACCCGCTCCGGTCGATATGGATGTTATGTTTCCTAGCAAAAGCGGAATGTCCCTACCTGTGCTTTGGATAGAGAGTTCGCCATACAAGAATACGGCTGACCCTAACCAGACGGCCAATCCTGCTGCCAGTCCTCCGATTGCCCCAAAAACAGTTGCATTCTTGTCCGTTTTGTTCCAAAGCAGAGTCAGAGCGATTGGAGCAACGGCTGAACCAATCAGAATTCCCATGACAAGATAAACATACTGGAGACTGACTCCGATTTGGAGCAGAATAGTTGCAAGCAGTCCCATTCCGAGGCCAAAACCAACAATGAGCAGCCTGGATTTCTTAAGAAGTGACTCGTCAGATGACTTTGGTCTTAGATATGTCCTGTAAATATCATAAACTCCTAATGTCGAAACTGCAGTAAGCTGAGCAGACCCGGCAGACGTCACGGCAGTGAACAAGATAGCCAAAAGTAGAATCGCTCCAAGATCTCCAAAAAGTGCGTATGCGGCGCTTGGCGCGACTAATCCCAGACTCGTTTCTTCGTTGGAAAGTTGTATATTCATTGCGACAGCTGCTAGCCCGAGCGTCGTCGCGAGAGCAAAAGGTATTGCAAACCATGCGAGGCCGCCCATCATGTATCCTTTCGCGGCGGCTGATGGTTTTGCTGCTATAGCCCGAAGCCAGTACGACTGGTCTACGAATACGGTCCCAAAATTGCCAACAATGTTTATCACGCCAAATGCGAGCGCGCCCATCGATGCAAGGGTCAAGTAGGATCCAAGGGCATTTCCTTCCACGGGTTTAAGCTGGGCTGCGGCAGTGAGTTTATCGTACATTCCGGATATCCCGCCGATTTCCGGAGTTGAAAAATATACCAGTGATACGAAAATGAGAACTACGATAAAAAGAAATGCTGCATTTGCATAGTCGGCAAGAAAAGTTGCCTTGAGGCCTCCTACAAAGGTATAGGCAATTATGCCAATTGGTATCATGAATGCCGCAAGGTAAATGTTTATTCCTGTAAGCGAGTTAATGACGGCTACACCACCCAGGACTAACATCGAAATCACGACCGTATTTGTCAGGATCGCAAATGTCAAGAAAACCTTGTGCGCGCCTTTTCCAAATCTGTTCTTTATTATCTCTGGAAACGTATGTACGTTAGGTGCCCTTCTTTTCAATCCGACGGCGAGGATTCCAAACAAAATAATTTGAATACTGGCTCCGGCCGCGTACCAGAAGGGTCCGCCGATCCCATATTCATAGGCTACGGTGGACGACTGGAGCAAAGTTGCGGCCCAAGTCCACGCAGAAACAACTGAGGAGGCAATCAATCCAGTTTTGACGTTTCGACCCGCTGTTGAGAACCATTCAAGGGATTGTCTAGTTCCTAGCCATTTTGTCTCAGCCTTTATCAGAAACGTAACTACTAGCGCCATGAGAGCCCCAATGCCCAGCACTATGAAGTAGCCATACGATTCTGGGAGTACTTGTACCATCAGGCTTCCGCAAGAAAGCGGGAGTGCAAATTCAAATTAAAGCGTAAATATGTAATCTTGCATACTTGCAGTGAACACAGCGACCGATGCCTGTTATCTACAGAAAATGTTTCCGATACGCTTGCAAGTTTCCGTCAGCTACAGGTTACGATGACTAATGCATAATAACAATCACAGTGAGGTTTGTGCCTATGAATAGTACTATCTCGCTAAG
>DASYRH010000132.1:0-44497 GCA_036004585.1 Nitrososphaera sp.
TTCTGTCGCGGTCTTTCTCGGGAACTGGCTCCTTGTACTTTTCCCGGATTTCTGTTATTCTGGTGTTCAGCTTGTCGCTGATGGTCGAGTCCCTGCCTGCGTGCCTGTAGTAGTCGATCCTTGCAGCTATCGCAACCTTGGATGCAACCGCCCGCGCGATCTTGCCCCTCTGCCACTTTGGCGCAGAGTGTATGAGTGGATGCTGGAATAGCAGGCCGTGTTTTGGCGGCCTGGCACCGGTCTTGAGCGCGCGAAACAGAGCCTTTTCAGCTCCTAGCACCTGAATTGTACTGGCTGGGAGCATGGCGAGCCTTGCAAGGCTGCCGGCCTTTGCTACAATCCTTGCGCCGACCGTTGCGGTAAGCATCTCCTTTACGTTAGGCGCGACGGCTTCCATCGATACCTCGATATGGTCTGCCAGGACCCGGCGAAGGTCCGACTGGGAAATTACCTGGGTTGCCAGGCTTTTTACTATCGCAAGGTTTTCCGGTGTCATATCGCCTCCTTTGCTGCGTCCCGCCGCGTCAAGCATCACCTCGACTTTTTTGTCCTGCATCCCTGCAGCCTGCAGTATTTCAGTTGTGATGTTTTGACGGAGTCCCGCCCTGCTTACGATTTCGGCGTAGGCTACCAGGCTCTGCAAGAGGTTGTCAAGCTCGGGAAAATGCAGGCCATACCATTCCCTGAGCCTTGCGCCCACGGTATTGATTATCTTGTCAAGTTCATCCAGCGCGTTAATCGACTGGATAATGTGAAGGTCCAGCCTCTCTGACGCTTCTTTTACCCTTGACGATGACAGGCTTATCGCAAAATCACGGAGTGCCTGCTGCGCTTCGGCTTCGTTGTTCGCAAAACCTGAATTCACGATATAAGTCGGCTTGCTATCCTGAATGAACTGCTGTTGGTCTTCAGGCATGAGCGAGCTGATAAACCCGGCTTGCCTTAGGACGGCAACGACGCTTGCATCATTTGCGGTTACAAGGTTAAATGATCTTAATTTTTCAATGAACTGGCGGACTTCGTCCGGGACGGCACCGCTCTTTAGTAGCCTGTACGACCTTGTCGCGTCGTCAAATCGCTTTGACGCGACCAGACGGCCGCCCTCGTCAAATGCTGCGACGCCAACCTCTGTCAGGACTACGGAACAACTGTTATTTGCCATTCTTCAAGACCCCTACGGGCATGCCGATTAAAAAACTAAGCATTAAGGTAATAAGTGCATGCATAATGAGACTTGGCGATGGGCCTAACAATTGCGGATAGGAAGGAGCTGGAATTGCTTATCAAAGCCGCCGGTCTCGACCCCAAGGTCCCGGTAGGCATCGCGCGCAGGCTTGTGCCAACCCAGGGCGATATTGATGATTTCGCTTATGGCCTTTCATCAGGAATGGTACTGGGTAATTTTTTCGCGAAGTTTCAGAGTAAAAACGGCAGGGAGCTTGACAGGGACGAAATAGCGGACTTGTTCTCCATTTTGATGGCCAAGATGCCGCGGCTGCGGATGTCCATCAAGAAACACCTTGATATGCGATAAAAGGGTGTAAACATTTATCTAACGTGCGGCTCGATCAATTTTCCCGTTGCTAGATAAAAAGGCCAGGCTACCGGTCGCCATAAAGGACATCGTAATCGTTGTGGCCGGCGTGGTCATAGTTTGGGCCATAGTCTGGGCGTGGTTTGGGACAAACCCGTTCTATGTTGTGTCTAGCGGTAGCATGGAACCGGTGCTCAAGCAGTACGATATCCTAGTTGTTCGCGATGGCCAATCATTTGACGAACTCAAAGTCGGCGAGATTATCGTGTTCCACCGGCCAGAGGGAGGCGACAGGGTCATCGTGCATAGAATTATCGAGATACTCGAGGACAGAGACGGCGACAGGATCATACGAACAAAAGGCGACGCCAACCCGTCTTCCATTCCGGGAACAGACTTTCCAATTACAATTGACGACTATATCGGCAAGGTTGTGTATGTTATCCCCGGCGTTGGCTTTATCACTCAGGCAATTGCGCCGCCTGTGAACTATATCATTATCGCTATCATACTTGCGATCCTATTCCTTAATAGGATGGGAAAAAGGAGCAAACATCCTGCGCACGAAACCGCAACAGCAGAGAAGCCGGATTCCACAGACGTCAAACCAACAGACACTTCCACTGCTCCGCTAGAGGGCGAGAATCCTCCTACTAGCGATTTCACTGAAAGTACGGAGCAAAATCCTCCGAGTGATCCAAACCGAAAAGGCAATGAAGTCCAAGACTGAATATCTAACTTTCAACACTCCGGCTCGCCTGGGATTTATCAACATCACGCCGGATGTCCGGAGGATAGTCGCCGCAAGCGGCGTCAAGGAAGGGATTTGTCTTGTCAATGCGATGCACATCTCCGCAAGCGTATTTGTCAACGATGACGAACACGGCCTCCACCAGGATTTTGAAAAGTGGCTTGAAAAGCTCGCGCCGTACTCTCCGTCAAGCTACCTACACAACAGGACAGGAGAGGACAATGCCGACGCGCACTTGAAGCGGCAGGTTATGGGGAGGGAAACGGTGGTAGCGATAACTGATGGAATGCTCGACTTTGGTCCCTGGGAGCAGATTTTTTATGGAGAGTTTGACGGTCAGCGACCCAAGCGCGTACTCGTTAAAGTGATTGGCGAATAGCCTGCTGAGGTGAATTCTGCCGGAATAGGGAGGCAAGCAGGTATATATATAACGCCTATATAAAGCGCCTATATATGCCGCAAACCAAGCCTATTGTGAGCATTGAAAACGTTGTGGCTTCTGCAACGGTAAACCAGACGGTCAATCTCAATCTAATTACCCAGATTTTTCCCGACGTCGAATACCACCCTGACCAGTTTCCCGGCTTGGTCTTTAGGCTGAGGTCTCCCAAGACGGCTACACTAATCTTTAGTTCTGGCAAGATGGTCTGCACAGGCGCCAAGTCGGAGAAAATGGCTATCCAAGCAGTCAAAAACGTCGTTCTAAAGCTGAAAAAAGGCGGCATTCCGCTTGAACACGAGCCCCAGATAGAGATTCAAAACATTGTGGCATCGGCTAGCCTTGGCGGCAAAATCCACTTGGAGCTTGCAGCAAGGGTGCTCCCCAGAAGCATGTACGAGCCGGAACAGTTCCCTGGCCTTATTCACAGGATGCTGGATCCGAAAACAGTCATCCTGCTTTTTGCAAGCGGCAAGCTGGTATGCACGGGCGCAAAGAAGGAAAGCGAAGTCTACCGCGCAGTGAGCAACCTGCACACGCTTTTGGAAGAAAAGAACCTGATGATTTACGAAGGCTGACTAGTCTTCTTCGTAGTCTGCTGTTGACGCCATCTGCCTAATGACCGACTCTAGCGTGCTGTCGTCTATCAGGCCTGCTTCATGGAGCGAGCCGGCAATGTCGTTGACGGAAGCAACTGCGTTGAGGCGGATGTTCATCTTTTTCAGGTGCTCGTCGGCGCCTTCCATCCTGTTGACAAGGGCGACTACATCTTCCACTATTCCACCGTTAGCCCGGATGACGTCGACCGCGTAACCAACCGAATTGCCAGTGGTGGCCACGTCATCGATTATTACGGCGCGCCCTCCAGATGTGAGATGGCCTTCGATCAGCTTGCTGGTCCCGTAGCCCTTTGATTCCTTCCTGACATATGCAAAAGGCTTTTCCATTGAATATGCAAGAGCAGATCCGAACACGAGACCGGATGTGGGTATGGATACAAGTGCGTCAAAGTTGGTGCCCACTTTTGCCACTACTGTCTTTTTCAGCGCGTCGATCGCAAGGTGGAAGTGTTTTGGGAAACTGGGTAGCATGCGCAAGTCTATGTAGTAGGGACTGGGTTTGCCGCTGGCCAAGGTGAACGCGCCAAATCGCAGGGCATTTGACTTTAGCAGAAAAGAAGCAAACTCTAGCGTGAAATCAGAATCCAACGATGAACCTAACAGAGATTCATTTTTATCTTTATCCTTGCGCACACCTTTGGATGCCAGAGATTTGGCTAAAGTACGGCACAACCGACGTAGTGCTGGACATAAAGTTCGATAATTTGGCAAGCCAGATATCATCTAATTTTCAGATTCTTCCTGAAGACCAAGTAAGGGCCGCAATTGACGGCGTGTCTCTGACGGACAACATGCTGGTGATGGCGCTGTCGTCTTCAAAGGCCGTGTCAAAAACTATTCTCACGCTAGTGGAATCGGCGCGTGCCAAAGGCTTCAGTGTCACAGTCGATGTGCCCGCCAGGATGGCTGGGACGCTGCGGACCAACCTGACTGCCTTGGCAGGCGGGGAAAACGTTCCCATTAACCGGGCTGACTACCACTCGCTTCAGGAAAGAATCAGCAATTTTCAGTCAACAGTTGTGGTCTCTGTAATATCATATGACCCACTCTTTGGATTTGCCGGAGCGCCCACGAGAATTCTCAGAAACTTTATGCCGGACAAAATGGCTGAAGCGTTCAGCGCAAGGCGGGACAACTTGCCATCTCCTGGAGAAGAACTGGAGCCGCTAAGGATAGCCCTTTCTGCGATGGATGGCGTTTCATGCATTTCCGTTGAACTCGTTGCAAACAGCTCTGGCATCGCCGGCGTCCACTCTGGGTCATTGCAAGATGCATTCGGCAAGGCATCGACACAGTTCAAATCGATATCAGTGGTAGAAGAAGAACCATCAAAATGTGCGGTCATGAGCGCTAGCGGTGAACCAGGATTGCAGACCTCACTTGCATCATCGCTAAACTCCCTCTGGAACAACGTGCACATTGTAAAGGAGGGAGGGACGGCAATTCTTCTGGCGGAGTGCCGCGATGGAGTAGGGGGCGGAGCGCAGCAGATGGTCGTGGAAGGAAGATTCAATCCCGAAAAGGCTAGCCAAGGCCCGTACATCGAAGGTCTTGAGCACCTCTTGTTTGCCAACGAACTACGACAAAAAATCGAGCTGGGACTCGTGTCGACACTCCCGCGATACTATGCAAGCTCCCGGCTCGGCTTTACCGTATACTCTGGTATGAATGATGTCTTGCAGAAATTGTCTGAAAAGATTGGCAAGAGCTATAGAGCGATTGTTCTCTCTGACGCAGACATTACACTGCTAAAGCCCAGAATCTAGAATAGATATGACGGAAGGGGCGCACATAACCCGGCAAGAGCTAGGGCAACTATGAACAGGATCTTTCTTCCTTTTGAAAGTGGAGTCACGTCATCCAGAGGTGGGTTTTCCGGCGCCTTTATCGCCATAATCAGTACCAAGGCACCCATGACGGGGTACTGAAGAGCAAACAAAATGCCGATTCCGCCAAACGTCATTAGTCGGTGATACTTTGCCCCAAGAGTTGCCCGCGTGACATGTCCCCCATCGAGCTGCGCTGCAGGGATCAGGTTAAGAAACGTAAGGAGAAATCCCAGCCACGCTGCGAACATGACCGGCGACATGACAAGCACCATGTCGTCTGACAGTGTTCCCGTTAGTTGCATTGTGCCCATCATGAGCACGCTTGTACTGAGCTGGAACAGCTGGCTATCATCCATGAACCTTTGTGCCTCGTCGGCCGGTATGAGTACAGATATCGACGAGCCATATATTGACACTATTACAGTTATTATCAGACCGGCAATTGGCCCCGATATTCCTACATCGAACATTGCATTTCGGTTTGGCATATTGCTCTTGAGCCGTATCATGGCTCCCAGAGTAGGCGAAAAGAAACCAGGATACATGGGGATAAAGTACGGCCACGACATCCGAATGCCATAATGCTTGGCAGCTATCATGTGCCCGAGCTCGTGGATTCCAAGAATACCCATAAGAGACATGGTATAGACAACAGCGAGCACTACCGGATCCTGTATCCCCATCCTTGCAAATATCGAGTCAGAGCGGATCATGCCGTCAATAAAGACAACGGTGAGCGTCACAACAAAAAGTCCGAGTGGCAAAAAGCGAAGCAGAGTGTGTTTTGCCTTCTGCTGGGGGAGCCGGTGTACGGTGAGGACCGTGCCGCCACTTATCGAAAGCCTTGCAGACTTTAGTGTGGGCATGAGCCAACGAATGTATTGCCTCTTGGTAACAGTCGCAACCAAACCCATCTTGCCAAGCTGGCTTAGAAGTGATGGAAACTTGTGGCGAACATCTGACTCTGCTATAAGAATCTGGACATAGTCGTCTTTCGCATTATGCTGAAAATCCTTAACGGTGAACAGCGATGAGACGATCGGCATTGCTCGGGTATAATCGCCGCCAAGAATACTCGCCACAGCAATGCTATTTTGGGCGCCAAGCAAATTTAAAGCATATCCTAGCAATTACTGTGCAGGGAAATCAGTCCAAAGGGCGCGCCAAAGACCTATAACGTTAAATAATCTGTTTTTATCTTTATCTTCTATTGCAAACCGCTCTGCGAAAAATGGGCGACTATGTCATTCGCCGGTGCGAGGAACAGGACCTCCCCGCGGTAATCGAGATAAACATGGCCGCCCTTCCGGAGCACTACTCTGACTATTTCTTTGAATCAATCCTCAGGGAACTTCCTGAGGCGTTCATTATCGCAGAATTGGATAACCGCATAATTGGCTACATCATGTGCAAGATCGAGTTTGGATTTTCCAATTTCCGTAAACTTGGCTTTGTCAAGAAGGGTCACGTCGTCTCTGTAGCAGTACTAGAGGAACACAGGGGCAAGGGTTTGGGCAAGGCTCTGATGCTTGAGGGGATCAATGGCTCGATGCACAGGAGAAGCGATGAGATATATCTCGAAGTGAGGGTCAGCAATACCGGCGCCGTTGTAATGTACGAAAAACTTGGCTTTGAAACAAAGTCAAGGCTGCGGTCATATTACAGGGACGGCGAAGATGCGTACCTGATGGCGCTGGAACTCAACTAAAACATTATAAAGTTCGTGCAAGAGCCATTTTCAGTTATCATGAATGTCAAAGGCAAGGGCAACAGGGGAACTGGCGCCGCCCTTCTCATTATAGCAATTGCGGCATTCATTATCTACGCATACTTTCTAATTGGAACCCAGTACGGCATGATAATTGTACAGCTGACCGTACTTGCCGCAGTCGCGGTGCTTCTGACAGTCCTTGGGTGGATAGGCTACACAATGCTGACTGCACCTAGATCAGAAGAAAAGCCTAGCGGGTAGCAAAAACATCGGCAACTATCTGATACAGTCGCGGACCAACTTCTCTCACGATCCTGATGCCTCTGACGTCGTAATTGTATTTTGAGAACGCCTCTTTTGCATCTGCGAGGCCCGCATCCTGACTGGCTTTCTTGTTGTCTGCCTTGACGTGTGCAAAATAATGGACTATTCCACCGCCAGGCTTTAGGGCAAGAACAGCGTCATTCACGAACTCCTTTGCACGCTCTGGAAGAGGCATGAGCACTCTGTCGGCCCTGCCTGCAAGCCGGTCCTTGATCACATTAGCCGCATCTCCGTATATTGATTCGACGCGATCTTGAACCTTGTTTAGCTTGGCGTTTATTGCGCATGATTCTGCAGCGGCGCTGTTCGAATCTATGCTATAGATTTTGCACGTATTGTTCGCCTTGGCAATCAAAATAGAGTACGTGCCCACTCCGGCAAACATGTTTACAATTATCTCATTGTCTTGCACCATTTCCGCTATTCTTTTCCGCTCAGTCGAGAGCCGGGGAGAAAAGTAGGCTTTTGCAACGTCAACTTTGAACCTGCAGCCATGTTCCTTGTATTCAGTCATCGTGTTATTTTCTCCAGCCAAGTACTCAAGGTCACGAACTCTAAAATCCCCTTGAACCGCCGAGACCTGTGCAAACACGCTCTTTGCGGTCTTGATGTTATCAAGGATCGCCTGTGCTATCAATCCTTTTTTGGAAATCAAGGCATCCGGGATCTTGATGATCACTATAGAGCCTATCTGGTCAAAGGCTGAATAGACTTGCGATGTCTCCTCAGGTGAGAGTACACTTTCTAGGACCTCTTTTAGCATATGGGGCATTAGCGATTCTTCACGTAGTAATGATTACCGGCCTGCTTCTGTTCTCTGTCAAGCCTGCCTGCTTCTTTATTGACCCGAGGCCTTCCAGTTGTTTCGTCTCTCCTGTATGTTATCGAAAGCGCCTTGAGGAAACGGTTCATCCCTTCTTCTTTGCTCATCGGGGCAGTTGCAAATCCTTGCCTGCCCGGATCACCTTCAAAAATCACAAGCGTGTCCGCGACTAGGTCAATAAGCTGCATATCGTGCTCTATGATTATTGCAGATTTCCCCTGTGCCCTTACAAAGCGCTGAAGGAACTTGGCTATCGCTATTCTATCCTCTGCGTCGAGAAATGCAGAAGGCTCGTCAAGGGCGTAGATGTCGGCCTCGCGCAAAAGCGAGGCAGTAACTGCGACTTTTTGCAGCTCCCCGCCGCTGAGAGTCCTGACATTCTTTTCATAGAGCTTTTTTATTCCCATTGGGATAATTATTTGATCTTCAATACTCGAGCCTTCGATTGCGTTCTGGTATGCAGCATAAAGTAGCGATCTGACATCGCCGTCAAAATCCTGGTTTAGGTACTGCGGTTTGTATGAAATCTTTGCCCCGATGTCTATGCTCCCAGAATCCGGCTTGTCGACTCCGGCAAGCATTCTCATAAACGTCGTCTTGCCAAGCGCGTTGGCTCCCACGACACCGACAATCTCTCCTTTGCGAACCTTTCCTGAAGATACGGAAAGAGCAAATGAGGGAAAAGATTTCTTTAGGTCTGAATAGCTGGCGACTGGAATATCGAGTATTACGTCATCTATTGCCGAATAGACATCGAACTTGAAGGCCTTATCGCGGAACCTAACATTCTCTGCTGGCAGAAAGCCTTCTAAAAAGGCGTTGATTCCCACTTTTGTACTTAGGAGAGTCGAGACGATGCCGTAGGCGCCAGGCTCACCGTAAAGGATGTGGACATAGTCTGAGAGGTAATCCAGGAGAGTCATATCATGTTCTACCACCATGACGCTCTTGCCCGCTTGCGCAAGCTCTTTCATTACCTTGGCAACTGCTAGCCTCTGGTAAACATCGTTATACGAAGATGGTTCGTCAAAAAAGTAGTATTCTGCATCCTTGGCCGCAGCTACTGCGACTGCCAGCCTCTGCAACTCTCCTCCACTCAGCTGAGCAATGTCGCGGTCAAGTATGGCTTCAAGTCCAAGCTGCAGGACTAGTTTGTCTGAGACTTTGCGCTCATCATATTTTTTTAGCAACTCCTTTGAAGTGCCCTTGAACGCCTTTGGAATCATGAATACAAGTTGGGGTTTGATGCTTGCGCGCATTGTCCCCGAAGCTATCTTTTCAAAATGGGACTTGAGCTCTGTTCCCTGGAAATATTTCAAGACCTGGTCCCACGAAACGTCAGAGTCATACTTACCAAGGTTTGGCTTTAGACTACCTGAAAGGACATTGACGATTGTGGACTTGCCCATTCCGTTCCTTCCGACCAACCCCACTACTGAACCCTTCCTTGGAGTTGGCAGCCGGTAGAAGCGAAATGAGTTGATGCCGTACTGATGAATCTTGTCCACAGAAAGTTCACGAGCAAGGTTTACAATTACAATAGCATCGAAAGGGCATTTCTTTATGCAGATTCCGCAGCCTGTGCAGAGGTCTTCTGATATGACGGCTTTGCCATCTTCCGGCCTCTGGATGATGCACTCGCCGCCAGTCTTGTTTACTGGACAGTAGACGATGCACTCTAGCCCGCACTTTCTTGGCTGGCAGAGCTCTTCGTCAAGTACAGCAACCCTATGAGTATTTTCTGCTTCAGAATTGCCCAATTACATGTAAATTTTGCAATAATGCGTTATATAGATACCGATGCTGATATCTGCCCGAGGGAACGAAACAGTTAGTTTATTCGAGAGGCAACAAACGCAGTTCCGAATGACAGCGCACTGCCTATTATCATCACGAATCCGACATTTGCCCAGTTGACATATGGGAACTGTATTACTGGCAGACCAACGGTGCTGAGCACGAACAGGCCGGATGCCGCTAGAAGTATGCCTGCAAATATCAGCCCAAATACCTTGAACATCTGAAATTTCGATTCTAAAATCCAATAAGACCATTTAAGCTAAGAACAATTGATCTCAGGCATTACACTTTTTTATCCCGTTCTCATTTCCTTGAAAACAGTTTGCTCTGCGACTCGATCCAGAGTTGTCTCACAAGAATGCCTCATCCGACAGTACTATGGAAATTCAGCGGGTCGCAAGATTAAATTAGCCCTCTCGTCAATGCTTGGGTAAGCCGGTCATAGCGGCAGGGTGCGACCCGGTCCCATTCCGAACCCGGAAGTCAAACCTGCTGTCGCTGCTGTGTTACTGACCTGCGTGAGCGGTTGGGAAGCAGCAGTGCTGGCACCTTTTACTTGACATTTTCTCCAAGGTGAATTGCCTTTATCAGCTTCCTGACGTCTTGGGCGATAAGGTCGAAAATACTAAATGTGGAGGCCACACCCTCGGGATCCCACGCCCTGGTTTCTATAATGCAGCAATAGTTTGATGCTTTCAGGGTTATCCTTTTCACTTCTTCTTTCATGATTGATTTCGAAAATTCTTCTGACAGTGTATTGTCTTTTGCCAGAATGGTGGCAACGACACCACCACTCCATCCAAGCCGGGTAACCTTGCCTGCAAGAAGGTCATAGTATGGTCCCGCGTCTAAGAGCTTGTGCGCATTGTCATCTGCTTCGACGATAAAATCATTTTCAACAATGCAATAGATGTTAAAAAACGGGCCCATCCTGACCACCTCTTCGATACCTATGTAGTCGATATTTCCGCTCAACATTCTGATAAAGCCGTCCCTGTTTGAAAGCCAGCGTTCAAAGTACGGCCTTCTGACGGGATGAACATCCAGGTCCATATTGCCTATTCTTGAGCTATAGCCTTTCTCCTGAAGGGAGCTCACCAGTTCATGTAACTCAAAAAGAGGCATTCATCATCACGGCTGCTGCGGCCTTTCGTCTTCGGTCAAGAACTTGACAAGTGTCCTTACGCCAAAGCCGGTGGCTCCCTTTGGATTGTAGCTTTTCTCAAAGGTGCCATCCTGGGTCCAGGCCGTTCCAGCAATGTCGATGTGTGTCCAGGGAACGCTGTCAACAAAATTGGAAAGAAATGCCGCGGCCGTGATGGCGCCGCCAGGCTTGCCGCCGATGTTTCTAATGTCGGCAAATGTGCTTTTGATTTGCTCGTGGAATTCCTCGTAGAGCGGTAGCTCCCACATCTTTTCTCCAGTCTTGTCCGATACCTTGCGCAGCCTGTCTGTTAGTTGCTTGCTTGTCCCTACTAGCGCGGCAACGTTTGAGCCAAGCGCGACTATGGCTGCCCCTGTCAGGGTCGCGAGATCAACTACAGCTTTGGGAGAGTAATTCGCTATTCCATATGCGAGCGCGTCTGCAAGTATCATCCGGCCCTCTGCATCTGTGTTAAGAACCTCAACCGTTTTGCCATTGTACATCTTTATGATATCGCCAGGGCGGTACGATGTCGAGGATGGCATATTCTCTACTGACGGCACGATCGCGACAATGTTTACTGCGAGTTTCAGCGAAGCGGCGGCGCGCATGACTGCGAGCACGGTGCATCCGCCGCACTTGTCAAACTTCATTTCATCCATTTTTTCACCCGGCTTTATCGAGATGCCGCCAGTGTCAAATGTCACTGCCTTTCCTACAAGCAGATACGGTTTCTGATCGCTTGGGGCACCATTATACTCCAAAATGATAAGTTTTGGGGGATTGTTGCTCCCCTTGCCCACTGCGACGATCCCGCCCATTCCCATATTTTCCAGCTCATATCTGTCGATAATCCGGGACTTTATGCCGGTATCCTGGGCAAGCGAACTTGCAATGCCCGCCAGATGCGCCGGTGAGCAGTCGTTTGGGGGCATGTTGCCAATATCGCGGCAGAAATTAACCGCATCAACTACAAGGCTTGTCCTTTCTGCAATAGACTGGAATTTTGGCGAATCAGAATTGACAAGGATGGTTACTTCTTGCACCCGAGCAGGAGGATCCTTGCTGCTGTCAGCTGCTTTGTACCTGTCAAACGCGTACAGTGCAAGTGATGCCCCCTCTGTCATGGCCTCTATCAGCCCCTCATCAAGATTAGAGAATTGGAGAATCGAAAATTCCTTGACTCCCAGCTCCTTTGCTTTCTGGGCGGCTTTGCCTGCGCAAATCCGTGCACCTTCGTCAGCGAATTTTTCGCGCTTGCCCAGGCCGAGAAGCATTAACTTTTTCATGGGCCCCTTCCCAAGTGTGTATACCAGCACGCTGGAGCCAAATGTCCCCCGGAACTCTCTGGTCTCAAGAGACTCTCTGATGGAGGCGAAAACCGCCGGATCCAATTCCTTTGACTGCGAAAAATCGTGCTCTCCTTCAAAAACGCCTATCACAAGAAGGGACGTCTGCTTCTGGTCGATCTTTGCCTTTTCAACTTTGACCTGAACCATGATGTATTCACAAAAGAAGGAACTTTATTTTAAGTTTAGAAGCTGGAACGTCTGGCAGCAGGCTCAGACCAGAGAACAGCTATAAATAGTCAGAATATGAAATAACTGTTTAGATCATGGCCTCGGGCAAATATTTTAACAAAGGCGTCAAGGCGCTAGATTCTCCGCATGTTGGTCACGTAGTAAGGGAAACATCAGACAAGATAATAGTCTTCGGCGAAGGAGACGACAGATACGATATCCCAAAGTCAGAGATAAGATTTGCAGCAGCCAACGTACTGATAGACATGCGCTTTCACGAAATCGTGAAAAAGTACAAGGTTAGCAGGGAGGAGCCGCTGCCTACTGATTCTGCACCAGAGGGTGCTGACATGGCACAGACAGTCGATCTGGCGACTTATGAGGGCAGGTACCCAAAGTCGCTCTTTAACAAGGGGGTCAGAACGCAGGACGAAGAGCACGTCGGACACGTAATGATGGAGGCGAAAAACAAGATTGTAGTCTATGGCCACTATGACTGGAGATTTGACATACCAAAATCCAAAATAATTGCAGTAGGCAGAAACGTGATTATCGGAATGGATTACAATGACATTTTCAAGTACAAGGTGGACAGGAAAGCAGACCTTCCCGGGGGCATACCTGTGAAAAAGCTGGCTGACAACCAGTAGCCGCAATTTCTAATTTTCAAGATTAGAATCGAAAAGTTGCTCCGTGGCTCAGGAGCTTTGCAATTCTCTTCAGGATATTCGTCGAAGTAAAACACGACATTTTTTCCACTGTGTACTCACATGCGACTGCGCCTTCACGGTAGCTCTGAGTACTCGGGCCAGCGACAAGCCCGAACGCAATTTCTTTTATCACATGCGGCAGTCCTGAGCGGGCTCCGTATGCTCCGTTCTTGTTTACAAGCCAGAACATCTTGGCGGAGTCGTACCCGGGCGGAAAAATAATGTTCTTGGCTTCCTTTGCGTCCTGCGAATAATAGTGACCTGCGATCCTTATCCACCCTCTTGACAGAATGCCCACGACCTTGGCGAACTTTGTGCAGGAGTAGCACTTGTCGTCATATATCAATAGGGGCCGGTTGAACAGCGACGATATTGACGACATGTGTATAGTCCGTGTCCGAACCTATTAAATCTTGGTCATGCAGGTTTTGAAGCATAAAGTGAGTTCAGTTCCAGCCAACCATCAGCGCTTCATACACAGCTAGCTTTTTATCTTGCTCTGAAGAGCTTTTTCCTGTCGCATCTTACGCGGAGAGTATGAAGATTGGGTTTTAACATGCGTTACCTCGACCTCAAGAGGAGGATAAGAGATGTCCGGATGTGGGCAATACAAGGGATTGCCGAGGCAGGCTCTGGGCATCCTGGTGCTTCGTTCTCTGCGGCTGAAATCATGGGCACTCTGTATTTCAGAAGGATGAAGCATGAGCCATCCAACCCAAAGTGGGACGACCGCGATTATTTCATTAACTCAAAAGCGCACTCTGCCCCCGGCTTTTATTCCACCCTTGCAATGGCGGGATATTTTCCTCCCGAGGAGCTAAGGACCCTTCGCAAACTTGGATCGAGATTGCAGGGACACCCGGTCAGATTTTCTGAGCGGCAGAAGGATCACAGTGTCCCCGGGGTAGAATACTCTGGAGGCTCTGAAGGGATCGGGCTTTCGGTTGGAATAGGCATCGCGCTGGCAAAAAGGCTCGATGACAAGGAGAACCGAGTCTATGTGCTGATAGGTGACGGTGAATCAAACGAAGGCCAGATCTGGGAGGCTTCAATGGCGGCCGGCAAATTCAAGCTGGACAACCTTGTTGCCATACTTGATAGGAACAGGATTCAGCAGGATGGGTTTACTGAAGACATTATGCCCCTTGATCCTACAAAGGACAAGTGGACCGCATTTAACTGGCAGGTCTTTGAAGTTGACGGGCACCGCGTTGAGCAGCTGGTTGACGCGCTCAACAGGGCGGCCCAAATTCATGACAAACCCGTTATGATAGTGGCCAACACGGTCAAGGGCAACGGAATACGCCACATGGCAAACAATCCCCAGTGGCACGGAAAGGCACCGCCTCGAAAGCATACACCGATACTGCTTGAAGAGCTTGAAAGTGAGATGCTTATTGCTCCGTCTATTATTGCAGGCGAACGCGAGAACTATGAGGACAAGATAAGAAAGGTAGAGCGCGAAGGCGTTGAAATGATCCACCTTGACGTAATGGACGGCAGGTTCGTACCAAACACCACGTTCTTCGCCGACACAATAAAAAAACTCAGGCGGCTAACCAGCTTGCCTTTCGACGCTCACCTGATGATAGAGAGGCCGCTTGAACAGGTGCAGGAGTATATTGACGCAAGATGTGACATTATCACTGTGCACGCCGAAGCCTGCACCGGTAACGAGTTCGTTGAAATCCAGGAGAAGCTGATCGCAAACGGTATCAGCCCAGGTATTGCGATAAATCCTGCGACAGACGTGCCGGATTGGCTGTATCCCTGCCTGCACGATATCGATGTCATTATCGTAATGTCTGTCAATCCGGGCTTTGCGGGACAAAAATTCATGCCAGAGGTCATTCCAAAAATGGTGTCGCTCAACAAGAAACTGAGAGAAAGGGGTTTTAAGGGCTACATTGAAGCGGACGGAGGGATTGACGCAACAACCCTGCAGCAGGTCTATGACGCAGGCGCAAGAATTTTTGTCGCCGGTAACGCCGTCTACGGGGGAGGAGACATTCACGGAGCGATAATACAGCTGAGGCACAAGGCGGCCGTCGCGCTTGAGCGCAAGCTGATGGACCACTCTACGACCCTAGGGATAAGGTCCGACTGGATGAAAGCGCGCAAACACATACTAATTCCGTACGCAAATGAACTGGGTATTGAGGAGGAGCTCCATGCTATCAAGTAGCGAGAAAAAAACTGCCGACATGCGGGGAGCCTATGGCGATGCCCTGGTTGAGCTTGGCAAGGACGACCAGCGAATTGTCTGTGTTGGAGGAGATACCACCGATTCGCTCAAGACGAAAAAATTTGGCGACAAATTTCCCGAGCGAATGTTCAACGTCGGGATTGCCGAGGCGAACCTGGTTTCAATTGCCGCCGGGCTTGCAATAGCAGGCAAGATCGCCTTTGCAAGCACTTATGCGGCGTTTATCCCAGGTAGGTGCGTCGACCAGATCCGCAACACGATATGCTATCCACACCTTGACGTAAAGCTCGTGGTGTCGCACGGAGGGCTGACAGTTGGGCCAGACGGAGCATCTCACCAGCAAATCGAGGACATTGCCAGCATGAGGGCCATTCCAAACATGCGGGTGCTCATACCTTCTGATGCCGTTCAAGTAAAGCACATGATTAGGGCGATGGTAAACACGCCTGGTCCATTCTACATGAGGCTTGCGAGGCCGTCCAGCGAAGTAATTTACGCCGATAACGCCGGCTCATTTGAGATCGGTAAAGGGAATATTCTTCAGGACGGTACGGATGCAACGATAATTGCCTGTGGCCTGCTCGTCGGAAGAGCCCTTGATGCTGCGAGGCTTCTCAGAGAAAAGGGGATTTCGTGCCGGGTCGTAGACATGTTTTCGATAAAACCTATTGACAAGGAACTTATTTCCCGGTGCGCAAGGGAAACTGGCGCGATTGTGACGGCAGAGGAGCATAACATCATTGGCGGGCTTGGCGGTGCGACTTCGGAGATCGTCTGCGAGACGTACCCGGTGCCGATTAGACGAGTAGGTGTCAACGACAGGTTTGGAGAATCTGCCCGTGATGAAGAAATCGATACCCTGCTTGAACAGTATGGGTTAACAGCGGCAGAGATCGCCAAGGCCGTAATTGAAGTGAGGAGCAGGAGCAGAAAGTAATGAAGATCTTTTTAGATACTGCAAGCTTAGAAGCGATTAAAAAATACAACGACATGGGCCTTGTGGACGGGATCACCACGAACCCGACCCTGCTTTCCAAGGAAAAGGGGAACCCGGCAGAGATTATGCGCGAAATAGTCAGGATAGTGCAGGGACCCGTTAGCCTTGAAGTCGTAGCGACAACTGCAGCAGAGATGCTTGAAGAGGCCCACAGGCTCAAGAAATACGGCCGGAACGTCGTAGTCAAGATTCCAATGATCCCAGATGGGCTAAAAGCTGTAAAAAAGCTAAAAGCTGAGGGGATTGAAACAAACGTCACGCTTTGTTTTTCTGCGAACCAGGCGATTCTTGCTGCAAAAGCCGGGGCGGCGTATGTGAGCCCATTTATTGGCAGGCTTGACGACGCGGGCCAGGAAGGCATGTCGCTAATTCGCGAAATAGTTCAGATATTCAAGAATTACCAGTTTGATACCAACGTGCTTGTTGCAAGCATAAGGCACCCGCTGCACGTAATAGAAGCCGGCAAGATCGGCGCACAGGTGGTAACTCTTCCACCCGACATATTGGGCAAGATGATGTCCCATCCACTCACCGACCGGGGCCTGAGCTCGTTTCTCAGCGACTGGGAAAAAGTGAAAAAAGACAACCCGGGCCTAAAGATCTAGACTGTCTGCAGCAGCTTGATTACTCGCTTTGGCATGTCCTGCAGCCTGCTCACCGAAATCGCCCTTTCATAATTAAGATATTTTAGGTTGTGGCCTATTCCCACAGAGTCGTTCACATTCCGGCCTACTCCAATTGCGACCATCCTGATCCCGGCCTTTCTGTATGAAAGGACCATGCTCTTGACCGCGTCAAAATCCGAGGGTTCGCCATCTGTCAGGGTGACTAGGATATCGGGCTTGAATGAGTTCATGACTGGTTGGAGCAGCCCGTAGACTTCTGCGAGGGGAGTTCCCCCGCTTGCCCTGATCTGGACTAGCCTCCTTGCGCTTATCACAGACCACTTTACATTCTGGGGCTTGACTACCCAGCACTTTACCTGGCGCTTGTCTGTGCTAAAAGCATAGACTGCAAACTTGATCCCAAGGTAGTGAAGAGCTTCGCACAGCGCCACCGTGGCCTGCTTGTATTCCATTTCCACGTCTGCTATGCTGCTTGAATGGTCAAGCAGTATTGCGACCTTGGTCTTTATAGACAGCTTCATGTCGGTAAGGAAAGGCTTTGGCAGAGCCTCAGCGTAGGTCTCGACGTCAAACTCGTCGCCCCTTTCTTCATGCCTTTCGACCCAGCCAGTCTTCCAGTCCCGAAATGCAGCCTTGACCTTCTGTATAAGGTCTAGGTCATAGATTGCGGTTTCGTCTACGTCCAACTTGTCTGGGACTGCGAGCCCGAAATTCTCGAGGCTTTCATAGCCCTTGTTCTCTGTCTTTTTGCTTTCCATGACAAGGGTCTCGTACTCGTGTAGTATGTCGTGCCCTTCGTAGATCTGTCTTGCCTTTTCCGGAATGTCGTCTTTCTTAAGTCGCATGCGCACGACCTTTTCCACCTGCTTGAAGAGATCGCTCTGGCTGAGCGATGCGCCGGCTCGACTCCTAGGAGCTATGATTGGAATCGAAACGAGCGGATCGAGTTCTAGCATCTTCATCAGCCTGGGCACGTGCCCCTCGATCCAGTCGGTGCCATAGCTGTTCTCCACAGCCTCCTGGACTATTTTGTTTGCATATTCGGCGGCCTTTGTAACCCGCTCAAATTCGCCTCCGAAAAGCTCGCCTTTCACATAGCCTGTCAAAAAGAATTGCGAAAAAGCCTCCGCAACCTTGTACTTGCCAAAGATCGCATTCAAAAGCTGGCGCGACATCCAGGATATCCCTTCGTTGAACACGAGCTCGTCTGCCATCCCTTCCCACTGCCGGAGCCCGAGTATCTCGACGCGCTTTGTCTCTACTGTATTGAGCACAAAACCGTAGGCATGCTCGTAGCTTTGCACCTTTGTCGAGTGACGCATCCTCATGGACTCGTACCAGAGACCGACGCGCCACTGCCGGTATTTTTGAAAGTCGCTGCCGGGGTAGTAATTGAGCATTGGAAGCATAATCTGATTCTTGTCAGGCTTTGCTGCCGGAGGTTTTTCCGGCATAAGTATGACGATGACTTTGGCGTTGCCTGACCACCTCCTTGCAAGAAAGGTCGCGATTTCAAGCAGGATGTCGTTTCTCATCGCGCCGCGTGAGATCTTCACCGACATTACCTGTCGCCAAAGATTGAAGTTATGATGTCCATAACCTTCTGGTACTCGACCTGTCCCCACTGGTCATAGGCATTGGCGTAGACCACTTCTGCTGCTAGGCGCGCGGTCATGCCGGTCTTCAGCATCTTTGCAAATGCAATTGTTTCTCTCAGGCTAGGGCTGTAGTACAGCTCTTCAACTGCCGCAGCCTCCCGCAGGTTCTTGGCAAGCTGTATAGCATGTTTTACGTCCCTGACCATGGCTTCGTCCACTGTCACGTGGCGTCTGACTATGTCGAGCTCTATTTCTTCAGGCGGATATTCTAACCTCATCCGCACTGGAAACCTGCTAAGAAGTTGCGGTGGCAGCTCTTTTGTTCCCACGTGTGACAGAGGATTTATTGTGGCCACCACAAACCAGTCGTCTGCAGCCTTGATAATTTGGCCATCCGCTTCCTTGAGGACCAGCTGGCGCCGGTCATCAAGTGCTTCGTCAAGGCGCAAAAGGACATCCGGCTCGGCAGCATTTAGCTCGTCTAGGTAAAGTAAGGTGCCACTTTTCATTGATTTTACCAGCACACCTTCGACAAAACTTATCTGGCCTTCTTCGAGTGTTCTGGAGCCGACTAGGTGGGATTCCCTGGTGCGGAGGCTGAAATTGACAGAGTCTAGCTCCTTTTTCATTTCCGAAGCGAACCGCCTGACAAGTGTGGTCTTGCCTGTCCCCTTGGGGCCTATTATCAACACAAAAAGCCCTGACCGATGCGCCTTTTCCATTGTATCTAGGGCATTGTTCCAATCAAGGTAGATTATCTCCTGGCCGTCAGTTAGCTTGCTCGCAACCGGCGTCTCCATCAAGCATCTTTACGCAGATAACAGTATTTGAGCGTTAGCCACGGTTGGCGCCAGAAATTTTGGTTTTTGTTTGGCTTTTCTGCCGCGCTACCCCATGTCTCTGCCAATGACTGTCAATGAAAAGGGTACATTTGTCGTGATCTCGGATTTCAAGATCAAGAGGGAGTCGATGCACGAGTTCCCTAGTGATGTTTACTCTGAAACCTGTTGGCAAAAATTACGTATAGCTTGTTAAGCGATTACCTGCGCTTCGATGAGCGAGCCGGCAAGGAGCACCGCGATTACGACCCCCACTTCTATTCCAGTGGCAACGGCAAATTGTCTCCAGTTCTTCCGCTCACTTTTCTTAGCGAGCTGGATTGCGAGCATTGCACTCCTCGACATTGCGAGGCCATAGCCAAAGACTTCAAGCATGCCAAACGGTGTCACAAGTACAGACAATGAGGGAACGCCCTGAAGTTCCGCGGTGACCAATGCGAAAGCGTTGAAGACGACACCCGTGGATACGCCGGAGAAAATTCCGACGCCTACTCCCGCCCCAGGGACAAACATCGCAAGAGCAATTTCTATATTGTTCAGAAATATGCCGCTCTGATCGATACTTCCAATGTCTGCAAGAAAGCCAGTTCGAACATCCTCTGCTTCCTCTTCGCTCAGAGGGCTGGCTGCTCCCGCTGCGTAAGCGGCCATGAATACGGCCATTCCTGCCCCAAGATAGGCCACGCGCCAAGGGAATGAAAAGTGCCTGGATGTCTGAGCAAGCAGCACTATGATGAGTTCACCACAGGAAGCTGCGCAACCATAACGTCTGCCAAGAGCTCAGGATTTTCGTCATTGGTGATCAGGAAAACCTTGATGGTGTAGGCGCCTGCTTCCCCTCCTACTTCGAGGGATGCCTGCTGTATCGTTTCTGCCTGGGTGCTGTCTATGCTCCCGCTTATGATGTCAATTTCCACCACGACGCCACTCGAGTCAAAGACCTCCATGATGTAGTCGTAGTCTTGAGTAACCCGCTGCGGATTCTTTATAGTCGTGACAACCGTAATGTCCTGACCGCGTGAGGCTGTAATGACAGAATTACCCTGAGAATCGGCAAATGTAATCCCAGTTGCACTAACGTCAGGCTGGTCTATCACCGGTATCAACCTCTCCATTGGATTTTCTGTAAAGTATTCCTTGCCAAACGTCCCGTCGTCCACAACGGCAGCAACTACTTCTGAAAATCCGGATATTCTTCCAGTCACAGTGTTCAATTCAGAATCCTTGCTGATTGTCATGTCGTGCCACGCGTTTCCGTCAAAGTACATGAATCGGATATTGTCTTCAGACGAGGAACCACTCAAAATCGAAGCTGCTAGCGCCTCGTTGTATGGAATAGTTACATCAACCATCCCTTGGAATTGCAGAGCGTCTCTTGCTGAAATGTCAAATACCGCGCCTGCAGTGGTGAATGAGGAACCATCTGCGGATTCTAGTGTGCCGTGTCCGGAATCAACGCTAGTGAACAAGTTCGTTATGCTTGCAAGTTGGTGTTCCTCGACCCTTATACTGCCAGGATTCACTACGTTATCAAAGTTCAATGTGACTTCGCCTCCAAGGTATCCAGAACGCGGCTGGATATCCGCTGAAATGCTGACATCATTTCCATTTCCGATCGTTGCGGTGCCTGACGGACGCGCGGATACTGCTACTGAGCCGCCTCCGCCACCACCGCCTCCTCCTCCGCTGCTTGACGATTCTCTAGCGATGGAAGCTACAGCGTCAACGACAAGGCCCCTGCCAAAGCCTCCTCCGGCTCCGCCACCGCAATCTACGTCCAAGTCAGTCCCTAGAACAAAAAGACCTTCAGAGAATGTCGAGGACTGTATTTCCCCGGATAATGTTTTCGCGGCTGGATTGAGCGAGTCGGCGACTGTTATGTCAACCCAGTTGAGGTCATCTCCCCTATGAATGAGTTGCAGCGTCGAAAGATCCAAATCTCCAATTATTGCGTTCGCATATGACATATTGACGTTGATCCGAGCACCCGATTCCAACTCGGCATCTATCAACTTGAGTCTAACTGCGCTGCCTACTGGTTCAAAGCACTCGTCTCCCACCAAGAAATCTGACAGCTCGACCAGACCAGATTCCGTTACACCGTCAATCTCGGCTGCAAACCTGGCGCCTGAGGTGTAGAAAATCGTCAGTCCATCATTACTCTCCGCCTTGAGCGGGCCGCCGGCCGGATTGGAACTGTCGGTGTCAAATCCAAAGGTCCCCTCAAATGATCCCGAGTCGACTGAAGTTTCGGTAAGCTGAACCCAGATGGCAAGCGGGTCGCTCGTATCAGACATGACCCCAACGTTTGCGACGTCTATTTCAGTTGCATCAGCGTTCCCATTAGGATCATCCACTGTTACTACTGGATCATCTGAAATGTCGTATGATTCCTCGTCTAACCCTATGACAGCAGTTGTATTTTCCTGATTATTAATATCCCTGAGTGTCACCGAGTTACCGTCGCCTACGAATACTTGGGTCCTGTGCGCCCCCTCAGGCTTTACAGGGTGGACAGCTATTCCGGCAATGAAATTGCTAAAGTCTGATACCCTGCCTGTGACTGTTTCATTTGCCAGGTCTCTATCGGATGTGACATCGACGATGGCGCCGCCGGAAGAACGGAAGAGATCGATATTGTTCCCAGTGTAACCGTCAGGGATGACTGTATCTTCGAAAGATATGGTCACGAGCGCGGTTGATTCAGGGCCCATCTGGACCGCGGGGGAGATTCTGATGCACAGGTCCAGAGCAACGAACTTTGTCGGATCCTGCGTGTCACATTTGGAAACGAATAGAGTTCCATCCTCCAGGATCTCATCAAACACTATCGACGCGTTATAGCCTGTCAGCTCGAGTTGTACGCCCGCACCGCTTGTCACGACAAATTCTGTCGCATTGAGGTCTACAATGTCATACAACCCGCTCTCGCTTGCTTGTTCAAAAGCCAAGACCCCATCAAAATGTGCTTCAACGACAAGATCGTCTTCAGTAGAATTTAGAGTAGAGCCGGTTGAAGAGAACAAACCATCAGGGTCAGCAAGGACAGATGCCAGGCCGGTCGCGCCTGATCCGAGGAAAGTAATGTTACCCCCGGATATTGGATCTCCAGTGACGGAATCGAGGATACTACCCGTCACGGTGACGTTATTGCCCTGCTTGACGGTTGAAATGGGATCAAGTGTAAGAGATGGTTGGTGTTTCAGCACGTTGATTGATATTTCACCACTCACATCTTTTTCAGTATCATCCGCAGCCACCAAAGTTGCTACTACGTTGTTAGGGTTTGAACTTACAGCAGTAGAGTCATAGGTGTGAGACTCAGACTGCCAGGTGCATCCCAGAATTTCGACTTCTTCCGAATTTCCATCTCCCCACTCCACTATCACCCTGTCTCCAGTGTCTGCGTTCGCCACAGAGCCTGAAGCCGTAATTTCTCCCACACCCCACAACGGCGACGTGGTTGCCAGAGGATTAATAACAATGGTCGGTGCGAGCGGATCAATGTCCGCCTGAAGCAGGACTTCCGACACAAACGTGGCGAGATCCGTGTCGTACCATGCGACGTATGCACTGCTACCGTCATCAGCGAGGGCCATTACTGGATCCAAAGAGTTACCGAAATTTGCACTGAGATTGATTGGACAGCCAAACGAGTCTCCAGAAGGCTTCGTTGACATGAGCACCTCAAAGTTCGAAGTTTCGGTGTCGTCGGTGTCGATTTCGTCAATATCAAAGTCAGTCCAAGCCACATGTATGTTGTCCAAGGTCGAGCTGAGAATTTGTGGAGAAAAAGATGGTCCATCGTTGTTGCTGATATTAGTTGGAGCGTCGAAATTCACTCCGTCAGATGAACTGGTGAAAAATATATCTTCGTTACCAGGCGACGAGTCTGGCCAGGCTACGGATACGTCGCTCCCAGAGACAGCTATCTGGGGTGGAGAAGATGGAGAAGAGCTGCCAGTATTGCTAATGTTGGTTGCATTGTAGCTGTTAGCGCTCGAGGCCAGAAGAATGTCAAAACTGCCGGGAGTATCATCATGCCACGCGACGTACACGTCGCTGCCTGAAGCGGCTATCTGTGGGCTAACAGAGGAGCCAGAGTTGTTACTGATGTTTATCGCATTATAATCGTCGGTGCTTGAGGCCAGAAGAATGTCAAAACTGCCGGGAGTATCGTCCGACCAGGCTACGTAGACATTGTTGCCTGACACTGCAAGCTGGGGGTTGAGGGAGATTCCGGAATTGTTGCTAATGTTTATCGCGTTATAGTCGTCGGTGCTTGAAGCCAAAAGAATATCAGAATTCCCTGGAGAATCGTCCGACCACGCGACATACACGTCGCTGCCTGACACAGCAAGCTGGGGGTTAACAGAGGAACCGGAATTGCCACTTAGATTAGTTGGAGTGGTAAAACTAGTTCCGTTGGCTGAAGTTGTGAACAGTATCTCGCTGTTACCGAAAGAGTCGTCCGACCACGCGACATACACGTCGCTGCCTGACACAGATATCTGGGGTGAAGACGAAGCCCCGTCATTGTTGCTCAAGTTAACGGGGTCAGAGAACGTAGAACCGTTATCTTCGCTCGATGCGTAGAAAATATCATCTATGCTGGCTGATGCATCCCGCCAGACCACGTGGACATTGTTGCCTGATACAGCTATTTGTGGAATGTCGGAATTGGCTCCGTCGTTAGGTGTGAGGTTCAAACCAGGGCCCAACGCAGTCGCTTTCTGAGGGAGTATCGCTAGAGCCGGAAACGACAGTAGCAATCCGAGAAACAGGCCTACCTTGACTCTAGCTTTAAAGCTAATCATAATGGCAGCCCGCCTCCTTGTTGCATCCATATCCGTGGACATCACTTCACGATCTTGAAGATAAAGCTGATGTTGTCAACGCTGTCATTCTTGTTGTCTAGCACTAATAGCTCTCCAGTATCGAATTTGATCACAATTCTTGCCGCATACTCGCCGTTTAGCTGCAGGTTCTTTGTACCAAATGAGAAACTCCATTTGGAACCGTCGTATGTGAAGTGGTCGGCGTTGCCTGGCTGCGTGCTTGTTGAAGGTGAGAAGTAAGCGCCATCAACCGGCGGCGTCCCTGAAGTAATCAGGGCAATGACTAGATCCATCCTCTCTATGTTATAAATTGAAAGCGCATTCGTTCCATCAACGAGGTTGCCATCCTGGTCAAACAGATCGAACTTTACGTTTACAGTGCTCCCCTTCTTGATCTTGCTCAATCCAGGGTCACCAAATCCGACGTTGTTCAGGGGAGGTTGAACGCCCGGCGATTGGAAGATGACCGAGTTCAAGGCCTCGAGCGTCTCAATGTTCATCTCTGGATCACGATCTGGATCTTGAAGGCCGCTCTGAGAGAGACCCAATAGATCCGTGGACTGGTTGAAGGCCTCATCAAGATTCGCTTTCATTGTGACATAGTCGTCCTGCGGCGATATGATATTAGTGAGCTCACTAGCCTGGGTGCACGCCGGTAATTGGTTGTTTCCTACCGTCACGGTCAGGAAATTGGTATCCTGGCCTGGAGGATTTGCCGTCAGGCCGGTAATGCCATTCCAGTTTATCGCTATTGATGTGCCAAATGTAGTCGCAGCATATCCTGATTTGATGGGCAGTACAGCGCCTTGCGTTGTGTCGCTCCACAATACTTTGAATTTGGTTACTGTGGCGAGACCTTGTGAATTGAGTTCCACTCCATTGGCTGCTTTCCAGTTAGTTCCGGTAACAACAAGCTTGTTGTTGTCCGTCAGTGTAGCCTCGCTAATTGTTCTCCCATTAACACCGTCAACGTTTACCCCTGCGGCGCTCTGGTATAGGAGAGGTCCGTGAGAGTAGTCGCCATACCATCCATAGTTTGTTGAAACGTCGTTACCCATCACTACCATATCGGTAGTCGGCACCTGCCTGACATAATTCATCACGCTAATGTAACTGACCTTGCAGTTAATGGCGTCTGTCCCCCCATGCTTCAGTCCGTGCGCGTGTCCCATTTCGTGCATCACAGTCCCAAGTATGACCTGAGGCTTGCTCGCAGGATTGAATTTGTCCAGAAGGCACTGGACAGAAATTATGGCGTCATTTCCAATGTACTCTGCGATCCCGGTCGATCCGCAAGTATTGACGCCATCACCGCTCGTGTTGTATGCGATTAACATATAGCGGCTCACCAAGTGCTTCAGCTTGAGCTCTCCTTTGCCAGTACCAAGGGTGCCATCGTCGCCAGGAACGGCAGGCGTACCGTTGTTCCTTTCTGTAGGTGTGCCAAAGAAGTTTGATTTTATCGATTTGAAATCGTTGCATTCGTTGGCAGCAACGACTAGATCAGTGATTGTTTCAGCTTCGGCATCGGACCATGCCACAACGGGTTTCTGAACACCAAAAGCGCTACATATTCCGGTGTCGTCCAAGTCGATGTGCAACTTGATCCCGCGGAGGTTGTACCGATCCTCGATGTAATCAGCCTGGGCCTGCGTCAGACAGGTAACGCCAGACATGCAGTCTACCTCCCAGTAGATATCAGGTTGACTTGTGCTAGCACCGACTGGGAAGAACCATTTCTTCCCTGATGCTACAATGCTGTCGTCAACGAACCCTTGGCTCTCCTCTACGTTCGGAATCGCGTCGAAATCGGTGTCACAAGAACCAGTACAGGCCCTTGCGGTCTGAGTTGTCCCGGTACCTGAACCTAAATCATCTGCTGCCCCCCCTACGCCTTGCTGCACCGGGTCGGGGTCAGTAGCTACATCATATAATACGGACGCATCGCTTGGATTGTAGAGGCCATTGCCATCAAAATCGGCCCCAAGCTCAAGATTTGTCGCCTCTGTGGATTGTGCAATCGCGTAGGCAAAGAATGCGCCCGCGTTGACGGTAAATGGACTTGGCTTTGAACCCGCAGCCAGTGTCTCAAAATTCGCCACGTGCTGAACCGAAGTTGAACTGTCCTCGTTCTTTGTAACAATTGCAGAAATACCAACATTGCCACCAACTGTACTTCCCCCGACTTTGGTAATGATTATCTTTTCTATCCCGTTGTAAACGACTACTCCGCCATCGCTAGTGAACCCGGACGTAGGGGCGATTAATCCCGTCTCGCCATCATCGGCCGCACCAAGCACGCAATCCTGGACGCCCGGATCTGAGTGACAATCCTGTTGGATGCCTCCGTATTCCATAACTCTAAATTCAATCTCCTCTGAAGTGTCCTGGACGTAAATCAGCGCAGAAGTTGTGGTTGTTGGGAAAGTTATCTCGCTACCAACTTTTGCGTAAAGTACCATGTTATTGCTGACATCTGGATCAAATCCGAGAGCATCTCCATCTATCGTACATCTCGATAAAGGACACGGGCTCAGTGTTTGCTCACCGGTGAAAGTGATTCCCTGGGTTGTTGCGTCAGGTGTGCCAACACCAGAGAACTCTATCGTTGCCCCGTCCACACCACCGCCTGCATCAAGGTCAGTAAGGTTCCCGCCAATCAGCAGTTTGGTGTTTCCAGTGACAACCTCCTTTGATGCTGGAGAAGTAAAGAATATCGCTGTGTCATGCTTCTCCATCTCAACCTGCGCGGTTGCAGTCGCCATAACGGACGTTCCATCGGTTAGATTAGCTCTTATGGTTATAGGCCCTGAGGTGAAATATGTGTGCGGGTCCGCGCTCCATTCGCCGTTGGTTATTGCTAGGCCCGACTCTATGTCCCCATCGCCCCAGTCTAATGTAACGCTAAGCCCAGGAAGATTAAGGACATTCGCAGTTCCCTCAACTGATATTGGTACTCCCCAGAGCGCACTAGTCGGAGAGGCTACTACGGTTATCGATAGAGCCCCAATCACCCAGCTGTAGCTGGCGGGCGTCGGATCTGTGTTGCCAGAAAGGTCAGTCGCCCTGACGTAGAAGGTGTAACTTCCTTCCGCTAAGTCGTTATAGGTTTTTGGACTAGTGCATGACGTGTACGTGATACCACCCAATGAACATTCAAATGTACTTGCCTCGTTGGCAGAAAATTCAAAAACTGCTGTTTGACTTGCAGTAGGATTTGCAGGTCCAGAATCGATCGTTGTTTCTGGAGGGGTCTCATCGACAACTACAACCGTAACTGTTCCAAATGGTTCCGTGTGATACACACCATATCCTGGTTCTCCCGGAGGACTGGAACCAGCATCTTCAACAGTGGCCGTGATCTCGTAAGTTCCGCCGATGGTCCCTGTCAGTGTTACGGTCTTTGGCGGATTGCCACATTTGTCAAAGATAATTGGGTTAGGAGAAGCCGCGAGACCTTCAGCAGGGGAAATATGAAGAGTAACATTTGCAGGCGTTCCATCAGATGCATTGCACCCAGCCTGATCATCGCCAGCAGGATTCTGCGCGGTGTTTGCAATAATCTTGACTTTTAATTCAGTATTAGTCGTACCTGCGTCCATTGTAATAGAACTTACGTTCTTGTTCACATTATCGGCATTTGCATACGTAATCGTGCCCACAATTAGCATTGAACAAAGTGTGACGACAATTACTACCGGGGTAGCTACTATTCTCTTGTCGAACACCATGAATCTCAGTCCTATGTCTCACTGAGGACATATTTATGGATAGACGTACCAAAGGATACTTATTGAAGTATCTTGCATTTGTGAGTTTTATTGCAGTTACCTTATTCAGAATCTAATATTCTTATTCCCGCCTTTTAGCGACTAAAACCTACTTGATCTCATTCAATTTTCGCTTGAACTAATCGAGGGATGTTTATCGATCGATACATCAAGAATATTAGAAAGAAAGCTTAGTGAAGTTTGGATAGGGCATCGAAGTGTGTCAGCATCGTCAAGTGTAACAAAGCTGCCTCCTCGGATTTACTTGACCGGCAGGTTTGCACTAATTCTGGCAATGGCGATAATAGTAGGATCGTATGGCATTTTTTTCTATCTGCAAGGGATTGTAGAAGCGGATTTTAGGAGCAGTCTTTTCGAGCAGCAACAGGTAAGACAGATCGAATCAACAAAGGCCATCGCGCAGCATATCGGTTCGGATCTTGGCATCATTTCAGCGAAGCTCGCCCTAGTAGCTTCCTCTCCACCAATAAGTTCTGCAGATTTTTATAGTGAGTCTGCAAATGTTGTCCTTGAGAGCGCTTACGCGGAACTAAACTCTAGGAACACATTTGATTTTTCAGGTTCTCAGGGCTCCGATTCCATTATCGATGGGCTGTACCTGGTTGACAGCGACGGGATAATTAGAAATGACGTGTGGCGGGAGGGAGGCAGCATAGTCGGGTCGGACGTTTCCTCCCGCAAGTACGCAATCGATACCAAGACTTCGATGTTACCCCAGTTCTCTGCCGGGTACGTCGGGTCGGACAATACCCTCAGAGTCGCAGCCACGTCGCCAATTATTGGTGGAGAAGGAGAGTATCTTGGAATGGTCGTGACAACTATGCCCACCGCGCCTTTTTTCCAACACTACGGCAACATCTACGATATCAAATCGCAGTACATGGCTGTCCTTGATACGGAATCTATTCAGCTTGTTCACCCTGTCCCTACGTTTATCGGAACTCCGTTTTTTGGAGAGTATACACAAAATGTTACAGGGCATAACGAAATTCTTAACAACCAGATAAGGCAGGTGATGGAGGGGAATCCTAGCAATTCTGTGTACGAGTTCGTCAACGGCGAGCGATTCAACACGGGTCATCCAATATTCTTCAGAGGGCACCCAGCTTACTTTGTGTTTGTCATTACGCCCACTTCCGTTGTATACGCAGAGATCGACGGTATTCTATCCGCCCAGAGGGCCGAAAGTTTTACTGTCCTGGCGGGAACGACGGTATCTATCGCGGTCCTCATATTCTTGCTGTCAAGATGGAATACCGGGCTTAATAGGCTCGTAGAGACGAGGACAAGCGAGATTAGAGAGTCTAATGCCAGGCTCATCAGGGTGAACAGCCAGCTCGAGGAATCTAACAAACAGCTTGCTCTTGCTAACGACAAGATGATAGCAATCAACATGCAGCTAGAACGCAATGAAAAGATCCAAAAAGAATTCATCAATGTCGCGGCCCATGAGTTAAGAACTCCAATCCAGCCGATACTTGGTCTGGCGGAAATCATGCATGGGAAGACCAATGATCCAGAAATGCTCGAAATAATAGACACAATAGAAAGGAGCGCAAAGCGGCTCCTCCATTTGTCGTCAGACATTCTTGACGCGGCCCGAATTGAGGGTCAGGGCCTTAGCCTGAATAGGGAGGATCTCGAAATAAACGAGCTTTTGCTCCGCGCGATCCAGGATTATCTCCCCCAATTTCAGGGTAGAAACGTGAAACTGAGCTTTGAACCCGGAGAAAAGTCAATTGTTAGCGTGGACAAGCTGAGGATAAGCCAAGTCATGTCGAACCTCCTGAGCAACGCTGCAAAGTTTACAGCTGATGGGGATGTTACGCTAAGTGTCAGGCGGGTTGACGCAACGGGCGAATTGCTCGTGACTTTGCGAGATACGGGCAAGGGAATAGACGATGACATCTTGCCCAGGCTTTTCACAAAATTCGCAACAAAATCCGAAAAGGGAACTGGTCTTGGGCTATTCATTTCCAGAAACATAATAGAGGCCCATGGTGGTAGAATGTGGGCTCTCAACAATCCAGAAGGCAAGGGTGCAACTTTTGGGTTCAGCATCCCTCTTGCAAAGAGCTATTCTATAGATGATGGAGCGAAATCTACGAGACCCACTATGATCCAGCACGAACTTGAGCGGAAAAATTAAACTACCTAGAGGCCGTTAATAGCCTAGTATCATATTGGAGTCTTTAGATTCAGACTCATCCCATCCTGAAAAAATGAACCACAAGACAGAGATTCTCTACGGTGCAGAAAAGGCTGTAGGCAGAGGAGTCGAATTTATGGCCAATGTAAAAAAGGGGATGGATTTGTCCTACGACAGCAGGGCCCCGTCAATAGTAATTGAGGTACCAGAATACCGAAATGGTTACTTGGGTGTCCGGGATAGAGGCGGCAAAATTCGAGTCATAACCGACATCACGAAGGATAACTTGCGCTACTGCAAGCAGTTGATGGAAATAGTGGAGTTGAGGCATCTGGCGGAGGTAAAGGGAGGTATAGCAGTCAGCGAATCTGAATACATGGCGACGACGGTGCTGGAAGAGGCCAAACCTCTGACTCAGGTTATATATAGCAACGTCCCCGAGCTCGTCGCCCAAGGGCAGCACGTCTTCAACACTTTTTGGGAGCTGGCCATGCCTGCAGAATACCGAGTCGAGGAAATAGAAAGTGGAATCGAGTCAGCCGGAATTGAATTAATCCACAACCACCGTGAATCCATAGCACGCGCGTGGGCCGCAGTTTCTGCTGCAAAACACGAAGTGCTCATATTGTTTTCGACTCCCAGTGCATTTCGCCGCCAGCTGGAGATGGGTGCCAAACAGGTCTTGCACGCAGCTCATGCGAACGGAAGCAGCGTAAGGATCCTTGTTCCTTCGGGTCCAGGGCTTGGGGAGCCGATCGAGGATATCCGCAAAAAGCTGCAGGGAATAAACATCAGATTGATTAACGAAAAATTACGTACGAATATCACGATCGTACTAGTTGACGGCAGGGATTGCTTCATCTTTGAGCTCAGGGACGATTCAAAGAAACAGTCGTACGATGCCATAGGAATAGCACTCTATTCTGATTCAAGATCCATTGTCTCTTCCTACGCAGCAATAATCGAAAGTTTGTGGAGAGAAACTGACTTGTACCAAAAGCTCGAGAACCATGACAGGATGCAAAGGGAGTTCATAAATATTGCCACCCACGAGCTTAGAACTCCAATCCAGCCGATACTTGGTCTTTCTGAAATTCTGGCAACGCGGGCGCCAGCCGGATCCGAAGACAAAGAGCTACTCGGCGCAATATGGAGAAATGCAAGGAGATTAAACAAGCTCGCCGAAGCCATACTCGACGTTACAAAGATAGAGTCGCAGGCACTGAACCTGCATAAGGATATTTTCGATCTGAACGAAGTGATAGCTAGTGCAGTAGGCGACATCGTTATCTCGCCTGCGGTGACTAACTCGGATGGAGTCAACATAAGCGTCGTTTATGCCGATAGCAAGGCGTACGTGCAAGGCGACAAGGATCGAATTCTGCAAGTTATTTCGAACCTCCTCGCAAATGCAGTCAAGTTCACTGTAAATGGTTCCATAGTAGTTTTGGTCAGAATAGAAACCCGCAGCAGTGTCGAAGTTAGCGAACTTGCGGGAAACAGCCACGAAAAGTATGTAACAGTCAGAGTGAAGGACTCTGGCGCAGGCATAGACGATGCGGTTCTCCCCAGGCTCTTTACAAAATTCGCCACTGGTTCTACCTGGGGAACAGGACTTGGCCTCTATATATCAAAGGGGATCATTGAGGCTCACGGTGGTAGTATTAAAGCCAGAAATAATGATGACGGCAGGGGTGCTACGTTTGCATTTAGTATTCCTTATCATGACTCGCAGAAGAGCGCGTAGAAGGCCAAACCTTGGTAGAGATTTCAGTCCGTCTGATGGTGATAAATGCAGCAGCACAGCGGGTTATTGCAAAAATAATCTTTGCCTCTAACGCTTACCTTTCCAGCAAATGTTAATCCCCACTCATCCATGTCAAGGCCGCAGCATGGACAGGATGGCATCCTCCGTATTTTTTGTCGGGAGTTCGTGACTGACAAGTAGCTCATCCTAGATATTGCGAAACCATCCAAGGCCATGTTATTTAACGATTAGGTATCAATCAATACTTATCCCAAGATAACTTCGAGAGAATTGTCGATGCATCCAGCATCTTGGCGTGCGATCTGAAAGTCTAACCATCTCAGATTCTGACAATTATGAGGTTGCCTGAAGCGCAGCCTTTACAGATCTGCTAAAGAGTTGCTTGTCTACAGGTTTTTTCAGGACCTGAACAGGTCCGGGAGAAATGACACTAACGAGCTCATCTGCCGCGTCTAATGCAGTAACAAAGATTACTTTGACCGAAGGATCGATATTCTTCAAACACTGATAGAGTCTGAGGCCGTTCATTTCACGCATCCTAATGTCAGTGATTACAAGGTCGTAGTGCATGGGCCTAACCGATATGAAATGCTCGACAGCCTTTTCAGGTTCTCTAAATGCGTCAACGGAGTATCCCTCAGATGTTAGGAACGATTTGTACGTAAGGGCGACATCCGGTTCGTCGTCGATCAACATTATCTTTGCTCCGCTGGCATGCTCATCTGATTCTCTTTTTTGAAGGGGCCCCACCATGGCCTCATGTGCGAATTCATCTTTGCCGCCGTCCTGAAACGGAGAAGCAATTTTTTGTCGAGCATCCGCATAATCGGAATAGTCTATCCTATCTGGATCCTTGCCTTCCAAAAAGTCCGCAAGAGCGTAACCCACGCGCCTTCCAACTGGAGTTACCGATACATACTCATTCTGATCATCGTCCGAAACAACTTCTAGCCATCCCAGCGTTTTCATAAAATTGATGTAACGCAAGCAGACGATATAGTTGAGCCCAGTTTTTCCGGCGAGATTAGTTCGCTTGGTCTGTCCTTGTTCTGAAAGCACTGTCAATATCCTTTTCAGGACGTCTACTGCAAATGAACCGATAGGATATGATTGTGCCGTGATGTCATCACCAGGAATCAATTATTTAACTATATACAAGCGCTACTGAAAATTTTTGACATCATTGTTCAATCGATATGTCATTTTCTAGCGCTTCCGAGTGCAACTATTAAAGTATCGCGCGCATTAGTGAAATAATTGCCCGTTCTTGTTTTAATGTGGCATCTGGTGAAAGCAAACCGCCTGGTAAGAAGATGATATTACTCGTTGACGACGAGCCTGACGTGTTATTCGCTGTCAGGCTTGCCCTTGAGAAAGGCGGGTTTATCGTCCATGCCTATGAAAGCCCCGAGAAAGCACTGCATGACTATAAGCCTGGAACTTATGATCTTCTGATAATTGACATCAAGATGCCGCTCATGAACGGGCTTGAGCTTGGAGCTAGAGTTCGACAAACCGATCCCCGTGCCAGAATATGCTTCCTCACTGCCATTAACGACCTGACTGCATACAGTGACTACTATAGAAAATGCTCGGCCATCCCGGGAGAAACGATGGCGTTTACGCAAAAGCCGATCGAGAATAATGTGCTTTTAGAGATCGCCAAGGAGCTAGCATCTCGTCCACACTCAAATTGAAAAGTACGGCGCGGATCGCTGAAGGCAAGTCTGGTTGAATTACATGGAGTAAAACTTTTGCCAGACAAGCACTCACCCTACGACTTAGTTTTTCTTTATTCTGTTTAGCTCCATCCTGATGGCTATTTCTTCAATCGGTACCCCAGGAAGCGAACCCTTCCGTGGTCTTGCCCCTGCCTTTACGCTATATGCGTTCTCTATTTCTGCAGACAGCTCCGCGACTGCTATCATCATTTCTCTAAATTCACTCCCACACACGATGCACAGCTCCGTAAAGTCAGAAGAAGATACAAGAATTTTCTTGTTGCAGATCCTACAGGCGTTTCGCTTCACACAACGTCACTCAAGACTAGCCAGGCACTGGGGGCACTTAGAACAAAGTATGTCGATTTGATTACATAACTTGTACAGCAGACTACAGGACACCTCACGACTCGGCATACGGGTTAGTTTGCGTGGTTTTAATTAAGACTTTCCAGGGATAACCTCATAACTATTGTTCTATGAAGGATCCCAAAAGACAGAATTTGCAGGTCAGCCTTTCCACTTTGCCTACATTGTATTTATTTATCAGGAATACGTTGTCAAATTATGGCACTGAAATTCAAATGTGCAGACATTGGGTTTGACTGCGGGTTTGTTGCAAAGGCCAACACCGAGGATGAAATCCTGGCAAAATGTGCGACGCATGTCACACAGGATCACAAAATGAAGCCAGAGGAAGTTACCGACGAACTCAAGACCAAAATCAGGGCAAACATCCACAAAACTTGGTTTTGACATAATCATATCATATATCCTGTCAGAAGACTGTCAATGTAAGATAGCAATTAGTGCCTTTGACTATGATGGAAAAAGACAATCTAACCAAGGAAACCTTAAAGCCAGTCACAAAGGTAGGAACAAGATTGGACAAGGAGCTGCATACCTGGGAAGTCAAGTGAACAAAATGTGGAGGAGCCCTCAGCCAGTGACACCGCAACGCGTTAGCTACGTCGCAAGGAACCGGCGGATTAGCTCGCATGTCAGAGCCGGCTTTTCTGCAAAAGGCGCGTGTCCCGCATCGTCGACCAATTCTACAATCGAGTTGGCGATGGCGCGATGAAAAGTGGAATGGTATTCGAGGGGAATTAGCCTGTCCTCCTTGCCCCAGATTACCAGAGTTTGGATGCCAGAAATTTTCTGCAGCCGCTCGTCTCCAATCTGTGTGTTGACGCTATTCTCGTATGCCAACCTGAATGCATTTTTCGCGCCTGGAAGGTTCATTCTGTAGATAAACCCGTCAACCAAGATTTCAGGAATCCTTGAAGGGACGGCGACGAGCTTTTCAAAGACTCGCCTGACAGATTCTCTGCTAGGATCCATTGCCGCGGACAGATACTGTTTGAGAAGCTCTGTAGGACCGTTTAGCATTCCTGAAGTATCAATCAGAACCAGCTTGTTGACAAGCGATCTATGCTGTATCGCCGCTTCAGCGGCGATGTAGCCTCCAAGAGAGTGACCCACTAGGTGAGTCTTCCGATCACCCATGCCTAAATCTCGGATCATCTGCGACACAAAGCTGGCATACTCTGCAATTGAGTAGCCAAATCTCTCCTGAGGCTTTTCTGCCATTCCAAACCCGGGAAGATCCACTGCAACAGTATGATATTGCAAGGATAACGCTAACGGAATATCAAGCCATCTGTCCGCCGATGATCCTAACCCATGAATAAACACGATCGAATCTGGATGATTTTTTCCAGCTTCGAGGTACCTGGTTTGTATACCATTGCAGGTCAGCTTTTGTTCAGAGAGTACGCCAGCCATAGTCCTTACCATGAATCACGTACTAGATATCTTGTGTACATCATCATACACTCTTGAGATCAGATCTGCAATTTGTTGCTAAAGCTGCTGTCTGCATTTGTCAATCTGGGACAAGACCTTTTCCTCTATAATCATGACTGGATTACAGCCCAAGTCAAATGATAGCATGAGATAGAATTTGTTATTGCTCTCGGACACTATAGGAATAGTTGCTCGGACAAGGTTTTCGTATCTGCCAATTACATATTGGAGCCGCCCCACTCTGGCCCCCCCTTGAATGGCTCCCGTTCGCAGTATAGCCTGCACGGTATACTTTTCAGTTTCATCAGGTGATGACAACGGCACTAGCCCTGACCTGTAGGATTTCGCCAATAATGTGCCAAGATGGTCCGCAATGCCGCAGTATCGGATTATGCTTTCAAGCTGGAGAACGTCGTCGCAGAGTTTCTTGTAATTTGCCATTTGCTAGAATAAGACGCTGTGGATTTTTAAATTATGTGATTAGGGCTGTCCGTACTCACTCGGTTCCGGACAATCTGACCGGTCACCAGTCGAACCGGTAGGCTTCGTAAGCGCGAAAATTCGTGCCAGCCCATGTGATCTCTGATCTGTCGGGTAGGTATTTTACCACTGCAGGAGTCGACGCGTAGGTCTTGTCGCCAGACTCCGTGTCAACTTTGATGACCTTTTGCTTAAGTAGTACGCCTTTTGGCACGGTTATCTTGATTGTGAACTTTTTGCAGTCCGAGGCAAACCGGTAGCCATACTGTCGCTCCGGTTCTTCCCAGTCGTATTCTAGTTTCAGCATCCTTCCTTTCTCCCCTGGCTTTAAGGGCCTCCTTGTTTTCACAAAGAACTCTTTATGCAAGGGCTTGTTCACATTCAAACTCATAATCTCAAGCTCCCTGTCTTCTTCATCTCTTACGACAACATTAAGTTCAGGAAAGTCCCTCGATACATCGCCATCCAGATAGTAAAAGATTTTGTCAATAGGTTCCGTGGAAACGTTTACGACGTTCCATGTCAACACATGGTGGGCGAGCATTGTCTTGGTGTCAGTGACATCAATGGTCAGGTCAACATAGCTGAAGAGGAACCTGCTGCTAGTTCTTGCGACTTCTTCTGCAGCCTTGCTATGTTGTGTCTTGTCCTGCGATGGCGGCTTTTTCCTACCAAAGTCCTTGCCCCAGATATTGTAGATTAGTATGGGTTCCTGATGGTGCTTTATCTTGTAGTTGCCAGCAGGGAAGAGGATGTTCCTGTACTCTGGCCGGAGCATCTTTACATTGTTTGCAAAGCTGGCCGATGCAAGAATGTTCGTACTCTCTGCCAAGTCCATTACACGTCGGGCCATAATGATTCCAGGGCCCCAGACATTTTCATTACCATTCAGGTCCTTGATAATGTAAACCGGACCGCTGTCAAGGCCGATTCTGAGCTCGACTCTGCTTTCCTTTGCTCTTTCGCTGTTGTATCTGTTAAGTCCCTTGTGCACCTCTATTGCCAGGTTTAGCGGCTTCTCGGGGCTGTCGTTGAATCCTATGGCCATGCCGTCACCGGTCGGTAGGACAAGAGTTGTGTCGGGCTCTCTCTGCTTGAAGGTGTCCGTCAACTCTATCAGCCTGTTTAGAAGGATAATCTTGCGCGCTTGATCCATTGTGGTCTTTGTCGGGTCTGATGCCGCAACAATGTCCGTAAAGAACCAGTGGTATTCTCTTGTAACTGGTGGAATTATGACGTCGATGTCATAGCGCTCTTTGCTTTGCAGCGAGCTGAGAAGGTTAGAGACCACATCGATTGAACACATCTTAAGTATGCCCACAGTGTTCATGGCGGGTGTTATCGTTATCTTTTGGCGCTTCTGCTTTATCTGATCGACTAGCCAGTCCTTGCTTTTTCGGGTTTCCTCCATAATCTCGACGATAAGTGCAATTTTGGCCAGCTTGCTAGTCTCTTCCAGATCGTCCATTTCAGTTGCACTAGAAGCAGGTTGACTGCTGTCTAAGCTCACGTTCGGATTTGCGCTTCTGTGCCTGTCTCTTGAGCGCGAAGCCTCCGCAACAGTCATTACTCACAAGATCGAATTGTGACTTTTAAGTATTGTTCAGAAAGATTATCTCTAGACGATTGAGGGTATTTTTGGACACTGTTAAGTGGCAAACTAGGTATGGTTATCAAGTCCTGGCCACTTACTTTTTCGTTGCGCGCCAAGGGAAACAGAACGCTTAAGTAATCTTCTGGATTGCACTTCCAGTGCATTTATGGCAGAACTTGAACTGTCCGTGTTGCTCGATGCGGCGTCAGTCGCAGTAGAAACTGCGATAGTTGTTCTCTTAATGAAGACAGTAAAGGACTATGCGGAGGTAGCAAAAATGAGCAGGCTGCAGGTCAAACAGCGATTTCGCCCTTGGATCGGCCCAACGAGCGGAATAGAATTTCTGCGCGAGGCCGATGGCAAACACCAGTTCACTATTGCCATCAAGAACTTTGGCGAAATTCCTGCAACAAAGGTCGTGGGCATGTCCACTGCAACTTTGGAACTTCCTACAAAGGAGCTGTTGAACGGAGACCATGGTCACGGGGAAAAACTTGACAAATATGTTCTAGGTCCGCTCTTGCCCAACATGGAAAAGAAGTACTGGATATTTGTCGATTCCGCGACGATGCAGAAAGTAAAAGAAGGTTCAAGCCCGCTTTATACTCTGACCAATTTCGCTTATGAATTCGAAGGAGGAAGTAGCAGCTATGGCATGATTTCACAGTACGATCCAAAGACCAACCTCTTTGTACACAAGGACATGTGGGTGGACTAGGTGGTCAGATATCTTCTAATGCGCAGCAATTGGCTGTAGCAGCATTTCAGCGGCTCCCTTTAACACCAGGGCCCGCTCTCGCAGTTCCCGCGCTTCGTCCCCGTACGCAGGAATCCCGTACTGAATCCCGTTTTCGAAAGTCACTTGTACGTGGAAGTAGTCAATGCCGTTTTCCATCAACGAGCGCCGATCCGACATGTCGATCCTCCAAGGAAGTCGTGCTACTTCCTTTTCCTTCCCTGATACAAGCCCGGTTAGCGCGTCAGCTGCACTTTTGTACATGGGTCAGGCCTCCACCTCCGCCCTGATCCCAGCGGCTTCCGTAACCACGTGGACGCCTGAGTGTATACGGCTCGTTTTCGTGACAAGTTCGAGTATGGCCAGTGTCGGAACAAATCCTAGACCGACCCACACGATAGACTCTATTATTTCCATAACCATCGAATAATACTGGTTCATAGAATAACTCTGCTCAAATCCTTGCCCGACTAGTAACAAGGCAATGGTTCTTGTATCATCCGAATATTCCTACTCATAATCGCCGCTTACTAGTATCAATTCGATCTTTGAATGAACTATCCAAATTTATTATATAAATTATCTAATATTCACAAGATTCTATCCACAATGACTAATATATTAGATATCTGTTTCAGATCTAGATCCATTTCACTTATCCTCGAATAAGTATTGAAAGGTAAGCAATGCTTTAAAAATTAAACATGAAATCAGTGACGAGCTTCGTGACGGAAGCATAAGTTTGTCGCTGGGGATGGCCGACGTTCCAGCCAATCCGCGTCGGGTCCCCGGCGGCAGATTTAAAGATGGTCTGCTTGTCGCCTCTGAACCGCCTTAACTTCTCTCAAGCGTTCAATGTCAGAAGATCGAGAAAGGTGCAACATTGCAAAGTCACGTAGTATCCAGCCTAGCCTGACAAATTTTTGCCTTTTATAACTAGAATTTGCCTCCAGTTCTTACTCTATGAATTATATATGATCCTACTGTACAATATTGCATCTTATGAAGTCCAACAGTTTTGCTATGAAGGATTGGCATCTTGAACACTCTGAGAAGGTCGTGGTGCGCTTCGCAAAGGGGCTCTCCTCTGACGCCACTGCTTTTGAGAGACGGAACCACAAGAGGTATGGCAGCATCACACAATGTGTGAAGCAGTTGGAATATGACATGAAGCATGGGGTAGACAGAGCAGAGATCATGGAGGTAATAAAGAAGGTCAGAATGCTAAAGAAATTTGCCGAACTTAGATCTGACCCAAGCGCAGTTCAGAGGCTCACTTCCCTTGAGGAGCTGTTGTCCGGCACGAAAAAGATGGAAGCAGAACTTCTTTGGCATAACTACGCCTACAGGCCAAAGACCTCCTAGTCATTTACGCAGCCAGGATTTTTCCTCAATCGCTAGCTCGAATCACTTTTTTTCTTTAACGTAACTGCAGATGGGGCTGCGAGGACTGGATAGCTGTTTGGAACGCAGGCTTGGCTTGCTCATCTTGAGTCAGAGCACAGGTTTGGTTGAGTGATAGATTTTCTGGCATGCTGATCGGTGAGCTTAATAGCAGGAGCAGTATAATTCTCAGCCATGGATGTACTATCCGAAGAAAAGTGTAATTGCAAAGAGTGCATGGACGAAGAGGCAGAATTTTGTCTAGCCAATAACTGCAGTTGTTGCAAGCACAGTAGTTCGTTCTAGTTCTCGCACTTTTTTCTTTTTATTTCGATTACTGAACGGGTTGTTTTGTCATTTCAGGACGGTGACCATTACTGGTTGGCTGTCCGGTTGGATATCGAATGTGCTTACAACTAGTGCTGAGATAAGCGACGTGATACGAGCGCTTCATCGGCCTGATCGTATCAAGCACGGAATTCAACTGAACATTTAGCTGAATGCACCACAAGACATTATATTCAACCCTTCACAATACCAGCAAGGTAGTGCCAGGACATACCGGCAACACAGTCGTTGCATCGTACGGGCTTTGCATCGACGTTCATAGCAAAAGGTTGGTCGATATTGAATGAAGACAGCGAGGGAAACACGAGGAACATCCTTATGTTTATTCAGGAACATCCCGGCTGCCATCTTCGACAGATAAGAAACGAGATGGGAATATCTATGGGGACAGCTCAGTACCATCTGGGACGCCTTGAAAAGGCTGGAAAAGTAGCGTCAAACAGGCACGGCTTCTATCGGTATTATTTTCCAGCAGGCCTGTTCCAGGATAACGAAAAGAACCTCCTGGAAGTGTTGAGCCATGAAACCGCGAGAGATATTGTGATGTTTATAATTGAGCAAAAGAGCCCGACTCAGACAGAGATAGCAGAAAAGATAGGGGTTTCGCCGGCTTCTATAAGCTGGCACGTAGCGCGCTTGGTTCAGTTCCAGATCGTATCAGAAATCAGGGAAGGCAAGTACAAACGCTACACGCTGCAAGGCGACCCCAGGAATCTCGCCACGCTAATGAGAAGCTATTACCCATCTCTGTGGGACCGCTGGAGCAACCGTCTGGCAGAAATGTTTCTTTCGCTGTCGCCTGAAGGGGAGGGAAAGCGATGACCGACTTTTCGCTACCGGCCTGGCTGATGCTTTCATGGCTGATGAAGCAAGCAGAGTTTGAACCGTACGAGCCAATTGCACAAGCGATCAAGGTCGGAATCGCGGTGTTTTCAATCTTGCTTGCAGCACTTTCCGTCTATGCATACAAGAAAACGGCCATCAGAGGCATCATCTACGCAGCTGTTGCATTCGGACTGTTTGCAGCGCAGATGCTCTTTGATTATCTTGAAGACGCAGTCCAAGGATTCGAGACGGAATACAATGACATCATATTCCTTGGAATGACCTTGGCCATACTCGTCCTGTTCTTTCTGGCGATCGTCCGGCGAAAATCTACTGTCTCCAGGTAGAGACGTGCATTATTCCAAGAAATAATTTGAAAAATAGTTTGCTACAATTCTGCCAGCTGCTTTTCGGCAAGGTACAGAATGTGTCTAGCCATCACTCTGCCTTCGGTTGGAGGGGATTTCAAGCTCAGGTCTACTCCCAGTTCGAAGAGATTCACTAGGTCAGACATGTTTTTGGGCGCACCGGGAACCTCAATTCCTCTGTATCTGAACGCCTTGTCGCGCAATTCCAAAACTTGTTCGTCATTCATGTTTCTGCGTCCTAGCGCGTCTGTGTCATACCCGAGCGACTTTAGGTCCTGAAAAGCGTGCTTGGCTATGTCAGAGAGTTTGCCATTTTGGCCGGAGAGATCAGCATTCATGGCAGCCTGGATCTTTCATCCAGACTACCGTATTTATGATTTAGGAACTTGATGTTAGATAACAAGCCTGCGCTTGATCTGGAACATCCGGCGCGATATTATGTAGCGTGAACTACTGGGTTAACGGAAATCTGACCGTAAATGCTGTAGGCCCGGGTACTGCTAACATACTAGAGATTGTTGGACATTGAATTTATCCCGGTTAGTTCCTCGCTGACATCCCAGAGCCGAAGTGCGGCAGCCTGGTCTCTTGCTGCCAACGAAGGGATAGTATCTCTACGCTTTACAAAGTACTTGCCGGTAATTCCGTTCAATTCGGGCGACGAGGCAAGGTAGATTCCCGTATCGGCGCCTTTTTCCGGGCTTGCAAGAAATGCCGTTGCGACGTACCAGATGAGCCGGTAATACCAGGGGTTATCCTGGGCAAGGTTGGTCCTGACACCCCCCGGATGAAAACAATTGGTGGTGACGCTGGTTCCATCGAGCCGGCGGGCAAGCTCTCTTGTGAACAGAATATTTGCCAATTTCGACTGTCCGTAAGCCCTGATTCCGTTGTATCGCTTACGATTGAACTGAAGGTCTTCAAAATCGATCCTGGCTCCCCTGTGAGCTATGGAGCTAGTCGTCACAACCCTCGAATTACCTGAAGCCTTTAGCCTGTCGATGAGAAGACTTGTCAGAAGGAACGGAGCCAGGTGGTTAACCGCAAAAGTATATTCGATTCCTTCCTTGGTTTTTTCATAGCGGGCCTTGAAAACACCTGCGTTGTTGATTAAGATGTCGAGATGTTGATGCTCGTCTCTGAATTCCAGTGCCATCTTTCTTATCGACGACTGGGAAGAGAGGTCGGCGACGAGGAAAGAAACTGAAATATCGTGATTTACGAGTCTTTGAGTAATTTCTCTTGCCACCGCTGCACATTTTGCTTTGTCACGGCCCACCAGAACTACTGAACTGCCCATCTTTGCAAGGCCAATTGCGATTTCCTTTCCTATGCCAGAAGTGCCGCCAGTGACAAGGCAGGTCTTGCCTTCAATCATTGCTACATCAATTCTCCGGTGCCAATTCGACTATCAGTCCGTCGCCCCATCCGTACTTTTCTTTCATGAGCCTCGATATCTCTTCTGACAGCTCCTTTTCGTTCTCAGCAGAGACAATTCTCGCTATGCCAGCGGAGCTCTTGCCAGAAATACTGAAGGAAACTGCAGGAACATGAGCTATGTTTTGGACCCAGTGAGCATCCTCTTTTCTTTCCGATAGCACATAGTAGCGCCCCTTTTGTTCCACAAACCAGATCTCTATCTGATGTCGCTTGCCAGTTTTCCAACCGAGAGTCGTCAGGTATAGAAATTGGGTGGCAGATTTGCTCAACAACAACCCTATACTGCGGATGGTTTGTATATTTCTATTCAGCTCGACAACGCCACCGCATGCAGCTTGAAGAAAATACCAATCAGATAGCGATACGCGCTAGCACAGTAACGATACTGCTGTCTGGCAGTCGACATGGACCTTGCTGTCTGAGGTGTATCCGCAGTCTGGACAGACCATTGTCAGCTCGAGCTCGCACAGGGAACATTTCATGTTTCCCACCTGAAGGTCACTGCCGCACCTTCTACAAATAGTCTCGGGCATAGCGAAAGAAAGTGACTGCAGCAAATAAAAGGGTTATGAAGCGAAGAAAGGCAAGCAGTTTCCATAATCGCTGACTTATAGTGCCATGCGAATGACCATGTTTTTTAGCCTTCCAGTCTATTTCCGCGTAGATGGAACTCGATCAGGTCATACGCAAGCGCAAAATGATTCGCGCTTACAAAGACAGGGAGGTCCCAGATAGCATGATTGACAAGCTGATTTCTAACGCGCTAAAGGCTCCAAGCGCTGGCCACACCCAAGTGCAGGAATTTGTCATAGTAAGAGATCCCGGTACCAAGCAAGGGTTAAGGCTTGTATCAGCAGACCAAGAGCAGGTGGAGAATGCGCCTGTTCTAATCGTGGTCTGTGCAAATACTTCGCGTTCAGTTCAGAGGTACGCCCAGCGCGGCAAGAACTTTTACAGCGTAATTGACGGGGCATTCTCTTCGATGCTAATCCTACTTACCGCGACAAATGAAGGCGTTGGGGCAGGTTTTGTGGGCGCGTTTGAAGACGACAAGGTATCCGAGATTCTGGGCCTTCCCGAATACGTCAGACCCATCGGCATAATCGCAATAGGGTATCCTAATGAGGAGCCGGAGAAGTTAAAGAGAATACAGAGATCCCAGCTAGTGCATCGAGAGAGGTGGTGAGAGCCTAAATCCTATTAAATAAACTGCGCATAACCCTTCCCTTATCGGTTATTGCATAGCCTTCAAAGGGATGCGATACCTCTTGGACCATATCCAGCTTTAGCAGCAGATCAAGGTACCTGGTGAGCTGGTAGTAGTTTATCCTGAGTCTATAAATCAGATGCGTCTTTTTGGTAGGCTCGCTGGTTGCCTCCAATAGTTCGAGCAGAAGGTCGAGTTTGTCCCTCTTCTCAGTCTTTTTTTCGTCAATATCGAGTCTTAATGCATGGTCCAAGTCTTTCATTACCGTTGTACTGTGCAGTCTTTGGTCCTCCATAATTGTGTTCGTAACGTGTTGATAAAGGATCTTCTTATACTAAGTGCAAGGATCAACTACGGGAATCTTATAGAGGATGATCATACTGCGAACGATTACTGCACGGCGATCAAAAGAAAAATAATGAACACGCCTGCACTTATGCAGGGCAGCCTTCCATCTTTTGTATCCAGTACCCGCTCTGGGATATCGCCTTTTCTACAAATGGCGGAGCTGCCTGGATGTGACAGAACTGGCACTCTTCTGACGTCATTTTCTGTCCGGATTGCCCCACTGA
>DASYRH010000133.1:0-8072 GCA_036004585.1 Nitrososphaera sp.
GGACCAAGAGGGATGGACAAGATGCTTGTCGATTCGCTTGGAGACGTGACAATAACAAATGACGGGGCAACTATACTGAAGGAAATAGATGTTCAGCACCCTGCTGCAAAGATGATGGTGGAAATCAGCAAGGCGACGGACAACGAAGTTGGCGACGGCACCACTTCTGTCGTAGTGCTTGCAGGCGAACTGATCAGCAAGGCGGAAGAGCTGATAAACAAGGACGTCCACCCAACGATAATCGTTGATGGCTATCGCAAGAGTGCCACCAAAGCCATCGAGGTCCTAAATAGCATTGCCATAAAGATCATAGGCAACGAAAAGCATGATCTTATCAGGATTGCGAAAACATCAATGCAGACAAAGCTCGTATCAAGAGAGGCAGACGAGCTTGCCGAGATCGTGGTTACCGCATCACTCGCCGTTGCAGACAAGACCGATTCTGGCTTCAAGGTAGACATCGACGATATCAAGGTGGAGAAGAAAGCAGGTGGTTCACTCCACGACACCAAGCTCATCAAGGGAATTGTACTAGACAAGGAAGTCGTTCATGGTGGCATGCCAAAGAAAATTGAGAAGGCCAAGATCGCACTTGTCAACTCGGCACTTGAAATCGAAAAGACAGAGTTTGACGCCAAGATTAACATAAGCTCGCCAGACCAGATGAAGATGTTCCTGGAGGAAGAGAACAGAATGCTCAAGACAATGGTCGACAAGATCATTGGAAGCGGCGCAAACGTCGTAGTCTGCCAGAAAGGCATCGACGACATCGCTCAGCACTATTTGGCAAAGGCGGGAGTACTCACAGTTAGAAGAGTCAAAGAATCAGACATGACCAAGATGGCTAGAGCTACAGGCGCTAGAATTGTCAACAACCTGGACGACTTGACCGCAAAGGACTTGGGCGCGGCAGACCTGGTTGAAGAGCGCAAGGTGGAGACTGACAAGTGGGTATTCATTGAAGGATGCAAGCACCCCAAATCTGTCACCATCCTCATCCGCGGCGGGTCCCAGAGGGTCGTTGACGAGGCAGAAAGGTCGATCCACGACGCAATAATGGTTTCAAAAGACGTTCTTGAAAAGCCTGCAATAGTAGCAGGCGGCGGTGCGCCAGAGGCTTATGCGGCAGCAAAGGTCAGGGAATGGGCAAGCACCCTTTCAGGAAGGGAGCAGTTGGCAGCTGAAAAATTCGCGGAAGCGCTTGAAGTCATCCCGCTGTCGCTAGCAGAAAACGCAGGCATGGACCCAATCGACACCCTGACAGAGCTCCGCTCAAAGCAAAGCAAGGGCGCCAAGTGGACAGGTGTTGATGCAAGAAATGCTAGAATCACGGACATGTCAAAAATGGATGTCGTCGAGCCACTTGCTGTCAAGGAACAGGTCATAAAGTCTGCAACAGAGGCAGCGTCCATGATTCTGAGAATAGACGACGTCATAGCCTCTAGCAAGTCAGGCGGTCCACCAGGACCCCCAGGCGGAATGGGAGGTATGGGTGGAATGGGCGGCATGGACATGTGAGTGTCGGGGCATAAAAAACAACCAGGGGGCTTTGGCCCTCTCTTTTTCTCGCATAGCGGTATTAACTGTGAATAACACGTAATCCAGATTCCATAACGTCAAGATTATGTACAAAGTTTGACACATCAATTGCTAATAATTTTCCACTATATTCAGGTGATATGGAGAGTCTTGATTGCTCTGCCAACAGGGACATTGTTGAACAGGTTGTCGGTCACATGGTGCAAAAAAGCGTCGAGAGCGGCATCGTTAGAAGGGCCGAAATGGTACTGATCCTAGAGGACATGATCCAGTCACTAGAGCGGGGAACATTAGCTGTCGCGCTAGAGAACGCGTGATGAGCAGACCGTTATCTGGTAATTGGCTGTTGGTATTCTGACAGGAGGGCTTCCTTTATCGCGTTGACAAGCCTTTTCAGCTCAACATTGTCATTAAATTCATTGAGTTTTATGCCCGACAGACCCAGTGATTCCAGTTCTGACATCAAAAAGGTCTGCTCGTGAGCTCTCGCTTGTAGGTACCCTCTTGACATGAACCTGAGAACTTATACGGTCGATATAGGTAACATGGTGTTATCTTCCGGATTCTACCGGGTCAGATTGTTAGGATGGCCTTCTTTAATTCTTCGAGCCCGTACCGCCTGGTGCAGATAATGCACTTCCATTCCATTACTTGCCTGATCAGGTTGCTGGTCTTGTGCTCGACTACTTGGCCGTCGCAAGTGGGACAATGAAACATCAAGATTAGTTCTTGTCTGTAGTTCAAATACTAAATGACGGCTTTTTCTGTAGCGGGATTCTATTGCTTCATAATGCTTTTTTCAGCCGAAATGACTTCTCTTACCCAGCTTCCAGTCTCTTTCATTTCTAAGAGCTTGTCCATGAAATCCTGAATTGAAATCCGGCCATATGCCTTTACCCACGCCTTGTAATGATTCAAAAAGCCGTCATAAGCCTGCGAATGGTGGACGCAGTATTTCTTGCCTGCAACGGCTTTGCGATGGCATGCCGCGCACTTTTCAGGAGTCATGGAAGGTTTATTTATAGTCTGGATTTTAAGGGTTATAACGACTCGTTCATGCTTTCGACTAATTCAAAGGTTGCCGGACTGGTTGGAATAGTTTACCTCGCGTCCTTCTTTGCGTTTAGCTCGGGTCTTATCAACTCGCTAATTGAAGGGAGGAACATTGGCGCGTTCATTGTGCCGACTCGCACCGTCCAGACAACCGGCGAGACAATAGTGTTCACGCTGATATTGTTCATCGGAATGGGAGGCGCGTTCATGCTTTACCAGTCGGGCAAGTCAACGAATCAGAGGGCCCAGCAGGCGCTCTTGGTATCCGGCTTTGGAGCCCTAGGAGTAGCACTCCTGATTGGCTTTATGCTAGTCAGCGTCAAGCTGTAACTGAACCGTCGCTTAGGACGAGTTCCTGCCCGGCAGGCATTGAATCATGTGCAAGAATAGTTAGCGTAAGATTACCGGGCTGCCTTATTTCCACCTTCATCCGCACCGAGCTCTTGTTTTGAAGCAACCTTCGGCTCGCGGGAGACTGCACCCAGCCGCCTGCTTGCCTGTACCGAAGCATGCTGGTGGCAACCACCGGCACTCCTGCCTCCGATCCTCTCTTGACCAGAAGCATAAGCAGGATGGAAAGTAGGTGGTTAAGGTTTCCGAGTGTCTTTTCTCGCGTCGGGAAGAGGCTGTAAAAGCTGTTTACCGAATCAAGAATCACTAACGCGCCATTATCCATCGACGAAAGCGAGTCCTTTATCATCTGTACAAGCCGGCCTTCCGATGGCAAGAACACTTCAACCATGCCGGTTGTCCTTATCATGCCCGCCTGGAGGTAGGCTGCAAAGGTGGTATCAAGATCGATATAGATGGTTTTTTCAAAGGACGAAGTCAAGAAGGCCGTGAAGCATAGTTTGGCATACGGGTCGGTAAACATGAGCGTATTTAACCCCCGAGAGCTCAAGATCTTTTGAAAATCCACGGCATCTTGTGTGGAGGGGTTGTAGGATATAATGGATATGATTGGAGAGATTGATCACGCGGATATTCGTAAGGACTTTGCTGTCACAAGAAAAACCATCTACATGAACAATGGGGCTATCGCGCCGACTCCACTTTCGACCATAAAGGCAGTCACAAATTTTCTGCTCAAAATATCAGAAGCGGGGCCCGACTCTACTGACACCGCAGGTTACCTTTCATCACTTCTAATCGAAGTACGGACAAGAGTATCCCACCTCATAAATTGTGACAGAGATGAGGTGATATTGACCGAAAGCACGACCCAAGGGCTCAACATCGTCGCGAACGGGATTGCCTGGAAAAAGGGCGAAGCAATAGTAGTTAGAGGGGGCAAGCACGAGCATTACGCGAATTATTTCCCCTGGCGTGTGACTGCTGAGAATCATGGCCTCAACCTCCGGCAGCTAGCAGTCGATCGCAATGGCATCTTTGACCTGCGCGACTTGGAAAATGCAGCTCGAGGCTCGCGTCTTATCACTATGAGCCATGTCTTGTACAACACTGGTGCAGTAATGCCTCTGGAGGAGGTCGGCAGGATAGCGGCTGAACACGGTGTATTATTTTGTGTTGACGCGGCACAGAGCGCGGGGGCATTGCCAATAGACGTAGGGAAAATCGGCTGCCACTTTATGGCGTTTCCGGGATTCAAATGGATCTGCGGCCCTCTAGGCATAGGAGTGCTCTTTTGCAGCAAAAAGGCCGCAGAAGTGTTGAAACCCTCAACGGTAGGGGGAGAGTCTGCCATCTTGTCTGATACCAACGTGCTCGCCAACATGGAGATGCCAGCGCGCCTTCAAGGAGGGTTCCGCAATTATCCCGGCGCTGCCGGTCTTGAGGCGGCTTTGCGTTACGTCCTCAGAATAGGCATAGACAACATCTTGAACCGGAACCTGCAGGTCTCGCGTCTGATTCGGGAGGAGCTCGGCCGGCTCCCGGGTGTCACGCTCTATGGACCTGAGGACGACCGGCAGAGGTCGTCAATAGTTTCATTTCTCCCTCCCGAAGGAATGGATCCGGAAACCCTCGTGAAAAAACTTGAAGAATCCAGCGTAGTGTTTGCAGCGAGAGATGCGGGGGATGGAAGAAAAGTGGTCAGGGCTTCGCCGCACTTTTTTAACGACGAAACAGAAGCCGCCACAGCAATCAGCTATGTCAAACGCCTGATGTCTTAGGTCTTACTTTTTCTCTCCCTGACCTTCAATAACAATCATTGTCAGAGTAGAGCGAACTTTGTCTATCCTCCGTACATGCCAAGTTATTGTCTCCCTCAGCTTGTCCATAGTATCAGAGCTTATCTTGCCAATGATGTCATACACTCCATACACGCCAGATACTTCGATAGCTTCTGGCAGCTTTTTGAGCTCTTTGATTATCTCTTCTTCCGAACCCAGGTCGCAGTTGATAAGGACGTATGCGGTTGGCATGAATAATCATCGTGACCTGACTAATTAAACAAATCGCCAGGATGAACGAAAGGCAGGATTTTATTAGCAGCATTCATCCGGATTGCTGTGAAGGTAATCGACCTTTCTCTGAAAATATCCAAGTCGCTCAAGGTCTTTCCTGGCTCCCCACAGCCTTGCTTTGTTCCATGGACCAGCTTCTCAAGACACGGCTATGATTCAGAGGCCGTATTCATGAGCACTCATACAGGAACCCACATGGATGCCCCTTCACACTTTGTCAAAGGAAAGCCAAGTATTGATAGAATTCCCGCTTGCAGGTTTGTTGCAGAGGGCATTGTTGTTAGGATACGGAAGAGAGAAAACGAGCTTGTCCAAGTAGCCGAACTCAATGGTCACGACATACGAGAAAATGACGCAGTCGTCATCGCCACCGGATGGGAAAACCAAATTCGCGAGAAAAACTACATGAGCGAAAACCCCGGATTGTCTGCTGGCGCGGCCAGATACCTAGTCAGCAGGAAGGTATCGGTAGTTGCAATAGACGGTCCGAGCATCGATGCGGGAGCCGACGTGGCGTTTACTGCCCACAAGATATTGCTTGGCAAGAATATCCTCTTGGTTGAAAACATCTGCAACCTGAGAAAGATACCAGAAAAGCGATTTACCTTAGTCGTGGCCCCGCTTAAATTGCAGGGCTCGACAGGCTCGCCAGTACGCGCCCTTGCAGTAATACTGTAAAGTCCTCTAGACGCAAATACAAGAAAGGGACAGCAACATGCTTTTTAGTAATCGCGCCGCCTCAGCCTGCATGGAACTAGAACGACCTAGAAAGATGGAGCTCTTGCACACCCCCAAGGCAGAGCTTGCTAGGATGATGAGGGAAAACGCCGTGAATGCAGAAGAAGTTGTTTTCCTATTCAATTCTAACAAGCTCAGCACGTTTGACATCAGGATGAACGCCCCGGGGATTTGCGACAAGCTACTAAACACGTTTCTAAAGCAGTCGCAGCCTCCAAAAAGTGAAGTGGCGCTAGCTGCCTCTATCACCGCGTAGAGGCATAGGCGGTTTTTATTCGGAAGCGATCTAGTTTCCGGTTATGCCCTGTGCAACTAGTATAGAGTAGCAGCCTAGTCCACAATCCTCGCAGAGCGGCTTGAGTCCTTTGCTGTCGGCGCTTCCAATGCAGCAGGGCTGCTTTGTCCTGCCCATGTGGTCAAGCGAAAGAATAGCCCATGATGGGCACTGCACAGGCGTAGTGCCGATTCCGCCCCAGTTGCCTTTCATGAGGGAGATCTGCTTTTCGCTGTTTATGACATAGTTCGGATACCTTTTCTTTAGCTCGATTATCTTGTCCACTACTTTGTTGCGCTCTTCGCCAAACGGGAATGTTAGCGGATCTCCCTTTACAAACGGCGTGTGGAACTGGAACCCAATCTTGTTTACGACGCCTTTCCACTCTTCTGTCAGGTCCTCCACTGCGCGGTAGTTGAGCGAGTTTATCGTCATCGTAATCCAGATGTCCTTGTAGGCCGGCTTGTTTCTGCGAGGAGGCCCCTCGATATAGTCCATGATGTTTTTCTTTGTCTTTTCGTACGTACCCGCCCCTCTAATGCTGTCGTGGACTTGCTCTGTGCCATCAAGAGAGATCCAGTAAAAGTAAAGGCCATCGTACCTCTTGAGTGGGAAGGTGCCGTTGGTGACGACGCATACGCGCTGCGGCATCATCTCGCAGAATACTTCAAGAATGTCAGGGCGCAGAGTCGGCTCGCCGCCTACAAGTGTGGTAACAAAGATGTGCTGCTTGTTAAGCACATCTCGAATTATCTTGCGCCAATTTTCGACGGAATTGTCTTGCTCCTCTTTTCTGTTAAGCCACCAGTAACAGTGCGTGCAGTGGAGGTTGCAGACATTGTTGACATCGACCGAACCATACATCGGGGCCTTTTTGTGAAAAAGCCTGTAGGCAGTCATTTTTTTAAAGATGCTAATGTAAAAGGGCATTTCGCGGATAAGATCCGTGACGCCACGACCGTAAACAAGATCTACCATGGATGAAGTGATGTCGGCTCCTAACTAATTAAACATACGGATAGCATGAAGCATTAAATTATGCCTCCTACGAGCGTATGGTCTGGGGCCCGTAGCTCAGCCAGGTAGAGTACCGGACTTTTAACTTTCACAGAAAGAAATCCGGCTGTCTCGGGTTCGAATCCCGACGGGCCCGTACATTGTTCTTCAATATTGTTCACGACCAGTGTTTTGTTCGAGCTAAAGTAGCATTGTGACAGGCACTAATCTCTCGATAATGATTCAAGTGTTGGATGCAGTAAGTGGTTCAAATTTAGCAGGCCCCACAAGAGCATCGGGATAGTAATAGTGTTCCAACTTGGGTACATGCGAATGGAGAGACGGATAGAGCTGGTCAAACATACAATGTTATATCGATTGAAGGATTTTCGTATGTGCGGAGTATTAAACGAGCAAAGGCTCGCTATTTTCTGATGACGTACAGGTATGGGAATTAGGAGTATTGTGCATACATGCTCTCAACCTAAAGAAAAATGTGGGCCGTAGTCCCATTCTAATCATTCAGTATATCCTATGTTCCCGCCAGTCGTATTGAATAATCAGGGACCTTGGTACGAAAACCGCCCTGAGGAGGAGTACCTTCCACTAATATCGTAATTCATCCCTCCTACATTGGCCCGGTAATGCTCTGAGATACCTACAATCTTCTCCATTGTTGGTCCGAATAGAGGATCGTATGTCTCAGCTTTCTTTGGTCTAGATTCGAAGGGCACTCCCGAAGGTGCCTTTACGAATTCGCCCCTAACATCCAGCGAGTCTCCCGCTTTGACAGACCATGATTTGCCGTCATTATCGTATTCGAACTTTGCAAAAGTGACACCCCGATTTTCCTTGATCAATGAGCCAAGCATTTGGAAAAGGCCGCCTGCCTGTCCTCCGAGAATCTTCATCACTGCATCTCGTTGAGTTTGCGTGGCACTCTCGTCCACTATCAGCGCAGCGGTATCGACTCCCTTTAATGGATTTCCTTTCGAAAAAACGACCATAGCGAACTTCAGTCCGTCCAGCATTGTACCGCCGTAGTC
>DASYRH010000134.1:0-3254 GCA_036004585.1 Nitrososphaera sp.
AACCTTGGTCTTGCGACCAAGCCAGATACTTTCAATCCAAATGTGATGGAATGTCTTGCGAGCATCATAATTAGCGAGGGGCAATTTTGGGATTCGCACCTATTGGTAACTGACATTAGTTATGCTGTAGAGCACTCGTAATTATTAAGTGACTACAAAAACTTAAGTAGACCCACGTAAAAGCTTGGCTATGAATCCTGCTCAGCCTTTCGCTAGTGATGTCACGCTGGCACCCCCAGAAGCACTGAAAAGATGCCCAATAGACAACACTTTTCGAATTATTGGAAAAAAATTCACAGTGCTGATACTGAGGAACATGATTTACAGCAGGCAAAAGCATTTCAACGAGTTCCTAAATTCAATCGACGGGATTAATCCAAATACTCTTTCCACTCGCCTTCGCGAAATGGAAAAGAACAACATCATTAACCGAACAATTTATCATGAGACCCCTGTCAGGATCGAATACTCACTCACTGAGAAAGGAAAGGAGCTATTGCCGATCTTGGACCAAATGGCGGCGTTCTCAATGAAACACGCTCCGGAAATATTCAGGAACAACAAAACATCTTCCTTTCAGAAAATCACGGGCAGAGATCCTGTCACGTTCTAGCAACTTAACATTGGTTAATCTGCTCAGCGTTCGATCACTTTTCACCTTATTAGTTGCCAATATGCTACTTGGGCTATGGGAAAAGCACTAGAAACCGCAAACAAATTCTACGAAATTACAGAGATGAAGAAAGGCGTGGGGCTTGAAGACGTGATAACTAAGGACATGACGTTTGAGGGCCCCCTAATGAAGTTTAATGGGGCGAAAGAGTATATGGAATCGACAAAGCAATTCTTGCAAATGCACAGGGCCACAAGGATTCAGAAGCAATTTGAAAACGGGGATGACATGTGTTCCATATATGAAATGGATATTGCTACTCCAACAGGTGGAATGTTAACTCTGGAAATCGTGGACTGGTTGCATACGGTGAACGGCAAAGTGGCAAAGCAAAAAATCTTTTATGATCCACGTGAGTTCGCGAAAGCGTTCGGAATGGGCTGATTGGTCTACAACTAGCAACTGGCAACTGGCAAGCAAGATCCTCGTCCTAGGTACCATGGCGCGAGGGCTGGACGTGACCCGCTTACGTCCCCTCCTGCTAGTCGCCAGCTTGGTTATAGCAATCATCACAGAGCTCGCTCTATGATATGTCACAACATGTACCTATCCGTCGAAATCGAGGGCCATAATGAAGCAGCTGTACGCGGAATTACCGCTTAATTGTTGTAAAGTTGCAGGCCGTGGAAAAAATGGAGGGCTTAACGCGCCACTGTATCGCATTAGCCCGATTCGGTTGTAGTCGCTTCTGGTGTCCATCCTGAGTGATGACGCCGTGCCCTTGCAGTAAACAGAACCGCTGCTAGAAAGGCAAAGATACCAGCTGTTATGGCGTAACTCATTACCGAGTCTGCCATAATGAATATGCAGAGTTGCTGAGAATAAAGATAGCTAATATCATAAAGCTGTAATAGAACAATGTTACACTCCTTCTTTCCTCAAAAGAGGTAACTACTCCAGTTTTCATGAGGTAAATACTGTGATGTCCACGGGACATCGGGCGGGTATTAGCAGGTGTTTGTTCCCGATACTTGCACACAATTACTAGTATGCACCTCCATACGACCTTGCATGAAGATACTGATTGCAGAGGATGAGTCGTCTATAAGGCTGCAGTATCATATAGTGCTCCAAGAACGTGGTCATGAGGTTATCTCTACAGAAAATGGCCGCGCTTGTATTGAGGCATACAAGATGGCCCTGAATGTAAGGCACTCAGAATCGCAATCAGGAAGGCCACCCTTTGATCTCGTGATATTGGATTATCGGATGCCAGAATTAGACGGCCTTGCGGCGGCAAAAAAAATCTTGAAGCTCGCACCCAACCAGAGAATCATGTTCGCATCTGCATATGTCGGTGAAACCCTGAAAGAGGCCACAAAAGATCTGCGCCAGATAGTAGAAATGATTCAAAAACCATTCCGCCTAGACCAACTAGTGGAAGCTGTTGAAGATTTCGAAGTCTACAGGCAGCTCGCATCTCTCAACATAGGAGTTAAGGAGCTCAAGGATCATAACCTGTCACTGACTGAATTAGTAGACCTGCTTGCCGGGGTCAAAAAGTTGCAAAAGATGGTCGCTCCAGCTAGATCAAGATAAGCGAGCAGCTGCTACGAATTTGGAAAAATCCTTAATAATTTCAGGACAAAAGATACTTCGAAATGCTAGGAGATCTTGTTTACGAATCAAAGGGTAAGGTAACCGGCCAGCGAGTTCTTGAATTAAACCCCCCAAAGATTGAAAGTTCTTACTCCGTGGCAGGAAAATTGAAGGGGATAGCGATAACTGAAATGGGAACGTACACAAGCACGATGCGCCCGGATGGCACCATGTGGGGCGAAGATAAGTCAATTACGATGGCGGAAGACGGGAGCGTAACGACTGCGACCGCTCGGGGAATAGGAAGACTTGTCGGGCCTGAAAAAATCAGCTTTAGGGGATTTGCGACTATGGCTGCAGACGGGACGGGCAAACTTGCGGCATTCAATAGTATGTTGATAGCCTTTGAGGTTGAAGTTGACGGAGAAAATATCGTGCTAAAGGGCTGGGAGTGGAAATAAAAGAAAAAGGATAGGCTTATCGCAGCTTTGGTAGAAAACTGACCTACTCGGCAAATACAGCGCGGGGAGTGGGATTCGAACCCACGTGTCCTTTCGGACATGGGATTAGCAATCCCACGCCCTACCAGGCTAGGCGACCCCCGCCCGCAAGAGCACTATAAAGCCACATTATATTAATCATGTTTTGATTTTGACATTTGCGTTCCATCGAATCATAACACTTCAAGAATGTTTGATGTGGCCATTCGACTTTCCTCTTCTACTCTAGTCTCTTGAACCCGCCAGTGACAAGGGCCTTTCCTTGAGTGATCAGCCCAAAGAACTCGGTTCCAATTGGCTCAATACTCTTGTCTTGCATCATTCGCGAATAGACATCTTTGCAGTGCTGCAGGTCTCTAAAATATTGCAGCTCCATCCAAATTTCCTCGTCATCGGCGGCGGATAGTGTCTTGGCAATACTTTCCATACCTTCCATTATATCGCCTTGGCCGAATTGATAGTACTCTAACCTCACTCCTTCACTTTCAAACCACGGGACAAATTTCCTTAGGTTCTTTACGACGGCATCATGATTCTTTTTT
>DASYRH010000135.1:0-14008 GCA_036004585.1 Nitrososphaera sp.
CAAAAACGAGGCTTTGCGTAAAAAGTAGGCTCTCTTAAGAAAGTCCGATGTTTTTCAAGTAATTCAAAAAATTCATTGCATCCGCTTTAAAAGTCAGGGTTTGCATTTTGTGGTATTGCCAGCAATCTCGATTGGTGATCCCACGCTTTTAGCAGGTGGAAACGCTCTGCTTTTCTATGGTGGGATCATAGCCGCTATCGTTGTATCCGTGTTCACATGGTGGTATGTTAATCACAAAAAAAGGGAAAGCCCAAGACAAAATTGAAGATATAAAGGTGCTTGAATAGTATCCCGCCTGTTTAGAAAGTCTTGACCAGGAAGGATTCATTTAACGAAGCCTAAAAAGAATGATCAGTAACGGCTCAAGTCCATTCGGATTAAGCGGTTCCAAAACTTTATTGATTTATTCATCTGGGTAGCGGTGGACTGACATTACATTGACGCCCGATAGAGAGTAGACTTTGCTTTCATGCTTTAACACGGTCAGCGAAGCGTTTCGGATGTGCCACCGATAGAGAGCCTCGGGCTTCAAGTCCAAAAGCGTGGCAAGCGCAGCTTTTATCGGGTCAAGGTGCGTCACGGTCAATACGTTACTGGTCCCGTGTTTATCCAATGCGTCGTCAAGGAAGCTCTTTATTCGCTGCTTTACCGCGGAAAACGCTTCTACTCCGAACTGCTCCAGCACTGGATCCCTCTCCGTGTAAAACCGCACAAACAAGTCGCCGTATTTTGTGGTGACTTCCTCGTAGTTCATCCCAACAAGCTTGCCGAGCTCAATTTCATAGAGCCTTTCGTCTATTTCAAAATCCATCCCAAGAGTCTCACAGACTATTTTCGCTGTTTCTACTGCCCTTATCACCGGCGAAACAAAGACCTTGTCTATCTTGATCGTCTTTAGCTGCTTCGCAGCGTCGGCGGCCTGCTGCCTTCCCTGTTCTGTAAGATGTGCTTCGATGTGCCTGCCAACAAGCGTGCGGCTGACGTTGTTTTCCGCCTGACCATGCCGCATGAGAATAACTAGTGGCAAGAGTGAAAGGTTGTACAAGATTACTTAAGAATTTTTTCCTGTATGTTTCTGGTTATAGCCAATGTAGCTCCTTGATCAATTGTCCGATGCAAAAGGTTGTATCCTACAACGAAAGCGAAATAAAGAAAGGCGGATCCCGTGAGGACATTGGGCGGGGCTACAATGTTTGGGTAGATCTAGTTGACCCCAGCAAGGAGGAAATAAAGAGTGCGCAAATGGCATTTGGCCTAGACGAAAAATGCGTTGAAGAATATTTCAACAAATCCAAAAAGCCCCAGGTGCGCTTTCTGAGCGACCAGACATTTACGATTTTTCTGGGCATAAAGTTTGACGATGCAAAGACCCTCCTTACTGAGGCTGTCTATCTTTTTCACGGTGAAGGCTGGCTCGTCACTATCCATTCGTCCAAATTAGACCTTGCATCGGCTGCGCACAGCCTTCTTGAAGAAAAGAACAGGCCAATCATGGAAACGTCCATCGATGCGCTGTATTACAGCATACTAGCAAACATTGTAGACAGCTTTGAGCAGCTCTTGACGGCAATAGAGCTCAGCGTGACAGACTTTGAACGCGCGTCATTGTATCACCCGTCAAGGAAGATGCTCGAATACCTCGATGACGTCTCTATGCAGATAATCGTACTAAGGAGGCATTTTTGGCACGTGCGCGATGTAATCAATTCCTTGATCCACATTAATGAAGACAAGCGCGACATAAAGTTCCTCAAAATAGTCTACGACGACATCAATCAATTAATCCAGCTTGTCGAGTCGTACCAAGACACTGTCAATTCGACCAGGGAGCTTTACATCGCAAACGTCTCGCTCCAGATGAACGACACCGTCCGGACGCTAACTTTATTCTCTGCGATACTGCTCCCCCTGACATTCCTTTCGAGTGTCTACGGCATGAACGGCCTCGATTTGAACAACATAAGGAGCTTGCCGATTGGGTTTGCCATCATCCTCGTAACCATGGCCGTGATTTCAGGAATTCTACTCTTATTCTTCCGCAACAAAAAGTGGATCTTTGTCAAAAGTCCGGATTTCCGAGCTGGTAGAAAAGCGATTGGCAAATTGAAAGAAAGTTAATATCCAATCATCCAGTGAACGTGCATATGAAAATAGGTATTGTAGGCGGCACTGGAGGCATGGGAGAGGGCTTTGCCCTGCGGTGGTCCCAAAAGCATGACATTGTCGTTGGCTCTAGAGATGCAGCCAAGGCAAAAGAGGCCGCAGAAAATTATGCAAAGGCTGCAAAGCAGGCCTATGGATCCAGCATGTCCGGCAGCATCTCGGGCGACGACAACTTTGCGCTTGCAAAAGATGTTGACGTCCTAATCCTGTCTATCCCGTACGAGTACATCACAGACACGTGCGCCAAGATGACCGGGCAAATAAGAGACGATTGCTTGGTAGTTTCTCCCATTGTCCCAATGACCCGCACCGACGCCGGTTTTGTCTACATACCGCTGGAGCAGAACAAGAGGAACGCTGGCGATATGGTAGGTGATGGGTTAAAGCCGAGGTCACGCGTCGTATCTGCGTTTCATACGATATCGGAAGTAAAGCTGAAAAACATCGGGCAGAGTCTTGATGCTGACACTTTTATCTGCGGCGACGATCAGGGCGCAGTGTCAAAGCTAAACGCACTGGTATCCGAAATAACGGGACTTCGGCCAGTATATCTGGGGCCGCTTGCGTTGTCATACCAGGCAGAGATGCTTACTCCAATGCTCCTCAATGCCGCAAAGAGGAACAAGATGAAGAACCCCGGCGTCAAGCTAACTTGAGCGCAAACATTATCACTGACACAAATTCACAATACGGGTAGCTTCAGAAAATGCGCTGGAAAGAAGAGGTAGGTGGCAGCAGGCGCGGAAGGAACTGGGTATCCGCGATGGGAGTCCTATTCCTTGTTACGGCGGCTATTGTTCTTATCAGAAATCTTGTGCTCTTGGTCCTTGATCACTCTGCCGGAGTGGTCGGTCCACCGCTTGACGAATTCCTAGACAACTTTGTGAACAACGAGATCACAAATGAAAAATTTGCACTTGCAATGATTGCCACGGGAGGCTTTATGCTGTACTGGGGCTTTTTCAAAAAGAAAGAAGACTATGGTCCGCCCGACGATCGCGACTGGCGAAGGTCCAACAGGTAGCACAGCCAGATTTTTATAACTAGACGTCGAATTAGGACAAAGGGAAACGCAAATGGGACTTTTGAACCGGGTATCTACCGTTATCAAGCAAAAAGTGAATGTACTACTCGACAAATACGAAGATCCGCGTGAAGCTCTGGATTATTCCTATACAAAGCAGATTGAAATGGTCAACAAACTGCGCAGGAGCCTTGCAGAAGTGGTCACGGCCAGAAAGAGGCTCGAGATGCAGAAGGCAAAACTCTGGGATAACATCAGAACGCTTGACGAGCAGGCGCGTCGCTCACTTGACGCCAACAGAGAAGATCTGGCAAAGCTTGCGCTTGAGCGCAAGAACGCAAACCTTCTGCAGGTCCAGGGACTTGACAAGCAAATAGCCGAGATGCAGCAGGAAGAGAAAAAGCTCGAGCAGACGGAAAAACGCCTAGCTGCAAAAGTGGAGGAATTTAGGAGCAAAAAAGAGGTAATCAAGGCCCAATATTCCGCTGCCGAAGCCACTGTGAAAATAAAGGAAAGCGTAACCGGCATCTCAGAGGAGATGACTGACGTCGGAATGGCGATGAACAGAGCCGAGGACAAGACGGAAAAAATGAAGGCCAAGGCAATGGCACTCGATGAGATGATTAATTCGGGCGTCCTGACGGATTATACATCAAATAAGGATGAAATTGAAAGGGAACTTGAAAAAATTACAGTACAGACCTCTGTTGACGAAGAATTAGCAAAGTTAAAGTCGGAGAGGGAACGTAAGAAGAAGCAGCAGTTGGAGCAAGAAGCTCAACAATGAAGCGAAAAACGAATTCAAAACGCAAAAGGCAGATTGCCGCAAGCAAGCTGAAAACCCGGAGAAAGGCAAGGCCCAAAAAGGCGCCGAGAAAGGGAGCTATGAAGAAAAGGCCGGCAGCCAAGGCAAAGATCGCAACTGCAGCGTCTGTCAGGAAAATAGTTCGAATAATGGGTCAAGGCCAGTTTACTGTTGACGGCAAGACTCTGAAAAAGCTCAATGAGCTAGACAACTCTATTGTGGAGCTTGTGAGCCAGGAGCGATCTGACGATTCAGAATTTCGGAGAAAGTTGGCCGAGCTTTCTGAAATGGTCGTCAAAAATAGCAAGCCGCTGGATCCAAAGGCAATCATCCAGTCAGACATTATCCTGCCGAGCACCGATTTATCTATTGACGAGGCAAAGCGGCTTTTCAGAGGCGAAGGCGTTATCCCGGAGATCTAAGCGGAAGATCCCACAGCGGGTACCACAGGCTCATATCGCGCTCAAACGGCACTTCCTCGCTGATTGCTGACATTATTTTCATCTCCTTTTCCGTATCTCTTGTCTTGCCAGTCGTGGGTACAAATGGATAGAAATTGTTTCGCTTGAAATTGTAGACAAGATATTGCGGATTTGAATCGAGGTCGCTCTTAAATTCAAACACCGCGGCTAACAGCTGGTCGGAAAAACCCCTTTCCTCGATGATGTCTCCTGCGGCTGTCAGGCCGGCAAGCAAATCTTCTATCCTGCTTCCTTCAAGAATTATCCACAGATAGCCGTACTGGTCAGTCACGGCGCGAAAAGAAAGATCGAATTCCGGATTCAGGCTGGCCAGAAACCGCCTCAGGTCCTGCTCCATGTCATGAAAGAGAGTGCCGCTCACGGTCTTGAAAGTTACAGCGCACCTTCCGCCCACCTTCAGCAGCAACTTTGTTTCAAGAGTAACGTGCGCTGAAGATATGGAAAAGAGGATGTCAGAGTCACTCTTGGGCATCCGCTTGTTGTTCAGATTGTCCCTGAGCCTTCGAAAAAAACTCAGCTCATCGCAGCCTCCATTTCCAATAATTTCTTGATTCTCTGCTCCACTGGGGGGTGCGTGGAAAATATGCTCGAAAAGGTGCCTCCGGACAAAGCGGGGATGATAAAGAACGCGTTCATACCTTCCACTTGCCTCAGATCTTGGCTTGGGATCCTCTTCATGGTGCCGCTTATCTTCAGTAGCGCGTTGGCCAGCTTGGTAGGCTTGCCTGTCATCATTGCTCCGTCCCTGTCCGCGACAAATTCCCTATAGCGCGATATGGCCCGGATAATCAAAAAGCTGACAATCCACGTGACGATGGCGACTATCATGATGAGCGCCATCCCTCCGGCGCCGTCTCTGCTACGGCCCCTGTATCCACCGCCGTAAAAACTGAAGTTCATCAGGTACCACGCGACAGTTGAAAAGAGGCTTGCAAGAGTCAACACAAGCACGTCTCTGTTCTTGATGTGTGAAAGTTCGTGGGCAATTACTCCCTCCAGCTCCTCGGTCTCTAGCTCGTCCATCAGCCCTGATGTGACGGCGACAATAGAGCTCTTTGGAGACTTGCCGGTAGCAAATGCATTTGGGATCCGAGAGTTGACAACCGCGATTCTTGGTTTTGGCAGGTTGTTCCTCGCAACAATTCTTTCAACTAGATCGTGAAGCTCGGGGAACTGCTCTCTGGTGACCAGCTTTGCTCCAGTGCTCCACAACACTATCCTGTCAGAAAAGTACCATTGCGCAAGTATCATCAGTGAAGCGATAACTGCTATTGCAATAAAGTCAACCCCAACGTAAACGAGGACGCTCAGAAAGACAAGATAGAGCATCGTGAGGACTGCAAAGCTGACAATTATCCTTGCGGTAAGGCCGGTATCGCGTTTCTGCCAGGGCAGCTTTTTGCTTGAACTCACGCGTAGAATAGGTCACGTTTGTCTAATAATCATTTACTATGCACAAAACGCTCGAGCCTGTCCATCGCCTTTTCAAGCATCTCTTCAGGCGGGAGGTATACTATCCTAAAGTGGCCGGAGCCATATTTGGAGCCAAAGCCGGACCCGTGCACTGTCAGCACACCGGTATTGTTCAGGAGGTCGACTACAAAGTGCTGGTCGTCGCGCCACCTGCCGGCAAGGTTGATTTCTGGGAAGACGTAGAACGCACCGCGGGGAACTTTGCAGTGGATGCCCATTCCGTTGAGCCTCTTGACGACATAGTCTCGCCTCTCCCTGAGCTTGCCTACCATGCGCGGTATGTGGCTCTGCGGACCCCTGAGGGCCTGCACTGCAGCAATCTGCACGGGTAGGTTAGATGCAATCCGAACGCGCGCGAGCTTTGGTATGTCCTGGCGGAGCCCAGCGAGCTTTTTCGACCTGCTGTTCATGCAGATGTAGCCGCAGCGCCAGCCCGTCATCAAGTAAGCCTTAGAAAACCCATTGAGCAGTATCACGGGCGCGTCCTTGGCCACCTTGCCAATGCCGGTGAATGCGGAATCAAAAACAATCTTGTCATAGATCTCGTCGCAGATAAAATAAAGGTCGTGCTCTGTCGCAATGTCGATAAGCTGTCTGAGGCTCTTTCTGTCAAAGACTTCGCCGGTAGGGTTATTCGGGCTGATTATGCACATTGCCCGGGATCGCGGTGTTATCTTTGACCTGAGATCCTCAAGGTCTGGCCGGCCATCCGCGTGCAACTTGAATTCGACTGGTTTTCCGCCGTAGAATTTTGCGTACGATGAGTATGGAGGGTAATACGGCCCGGGCATGAGCACCTCGGTGTTTGGGTCGACGATTGAAGCCATGGTCATGTCAAGGCCTTCGGAAACCCCGTTGGTCACAATGACGTCTTCTTCGGTAACGTCAAGCCCCTTCTCTGATTCTTTCTCCACTATAGCTTCTCGTAGCTCCGGAAGCCCTTCAGAATCAGTATAATAGTTCTCATCCCGCATGACGGCATCTACCAGTGCCTTCTTTATGTGATCTGGAGTCTTGAAGTCGAACTTGACCGGGTCTCCAATGTTAAGGTAGATTATTTCCTTGCCAGTCGATTTGTACTTGCGCGCATAGGCCGCAATGTCGCGGATAGCATACTCGACGCCATGCGTCCTGTCTGATACCTTCAAGAGGACACCTAGTTGGAATTATTACCAAGATAAATTGTTATGCCGTAAAGTTTTCCATGAAATCACGAAGATAGACTTAAAACCAGTGTGGGCAGTCATGCTTCATGCAAATGGGTGCCAGCTACGACGAAGTTATGAAACTCGCCCTTGAGAGAGGATTTTATTTTCCAAGTTGTGAAATTTATGCCGATGCCCCGGCGGGCTTTTGGGAATATGGCCCGACAGGGGTAGCCTTGAAAAACAAATTCATCGAGCTTTGGCGCCGCGAGCTCGTAAGGCGCGATGGTATGATGGAGATCGACGGATGCCAGGTGATGAGCAAAAGCGTCTTTGTCGCTTCTGGCCATATCGGGAATTTTACTGACCCGATAGTAAAGTGCACAAAGTGCAGCTCTACTTTTCGCGCAGACAGGTTCATCACCGAAAAAACCGGAGAGAATGTTGGCGAAAGGGTGTCAAATGAGGAGATAAATTCAATCATTGCAAAACACAATTTACGCTGCCCAAACTGCAAGGGCGAGTTTGGCGGCGTCAGCAGATTCAACATGATGTTCAAGGTGGGTATAGGACCAGCCGCCGAAGAAGCGTACCTGCGCCCCGAAACATGCCAGACGATATTTGTTGACTTTGCCCGCGTCTTCAAGACGATGCGTGGGCGACTTCCGCTCGGAGTTGCCCAGATTGGCAAGAGCTTTCGCAACGAGATTGCCCCAAGACAGAGCCTACTCCGGTTAAGAGAGTTCTATCAAGCAGAAATTGAAGTGTTCTGCAATCCTGCCAAGCTTGACGACATGCCGAAGTTCGACGAAGTCAAGGACACCATCTTCCGAATCCTCGACGGGTCAGACCTAGTTGAAGTCACTGCAGAGCAATCAATTCAGCGGGGGCTAGTTCCAAACAAGCTGATAGCCTATTACTTGGCGCTGCTTGTCCAGTTTTACGAAAAGACAGGAATCGATGTCAGGCAGAGCAGGTTCAGAAAGCTCTCAGATGAGGAAAAGGCATTCTATGCCACGACCGCATTTGACTTTGAAGTAGAGACTAGCATTGGCTGGCTGGAGCTTGTAGCATGCAACTATAGATCCGACTATGACCTAAAGGGGCACTCGGCAACTAGCAAACAAAACCTCGAAGTCGTAGATCCAGCCGACCAGAAAAAAGTCTTGCCTCACATCTTTGAGTTATCGATGGGAATAGACAGGAGCATCTACACGATACTTGAGCACTGCTACTATGAAGACGACCAACACGACGATAGAATAGTGCTAAAGCTCAAGCCCTACCTCGCGCCTGTGCTACTGGGCGTGCTTCCGCTTATGACAAAGGACGGGCTTGGAGAAAGAGCCCGGCAGATACACACAGACTTGAAGCTGGATTTTGACGCATTTTATGACGAATCCGGATCAATCGGCAGGCGTTACAGAAGGCTTGAAGAAGTGGGTGCGCCTTTCGCAGTGACAATAGACCAGACAACAATGCAGGATAGTACAGTGACCATAAGGCAGAGAGATTCAATGCAGCAAGAAAGAATAGCCGGGCCAGCGCTCAAAGAATATTTCAATAAAGTTCTATCCAATCGATAGTGGAATTGGTTCTTTTGGTAGCAAGGGATTATAATCTATCAGGAGCATCAATATTGTGAAAAGGCTGGGAAGAAAGGTGGCTGCAGAAGATGAACAGGCCTTTGAAAAATGGCTCGTCGCATTTCGCAATCCGGCCTCAAAAAGGCATCCTGACGGCTCTGTCCTTGTCCGCCAATTTTACGCTCCAGGGTATTACGAGGCGTACGACACCGTCATGACGCATGCAGAAAAAATGAGCCTTGAGGTCCTATGGTTCCGGGAGAAGAGATCGTGCGAGCCGTTTCTTAATCGCAACTTTCCCGATCTTGAATCGATCTGCACCTTTTGCAACAAGAGATACAATCACTCTGAGCCAATTCCCTGCGCCGTGGCAGAGTGCGCAGGCCAATTCTGTTCAAGGGAGTGCCTCAGCGGTCACTCTGAGATGAAACACTAGCTTTCTGTCCTGCTGCTCGAGTTCCCGTTGGGCCTTCTTCCATGGCAATTTACTCTATGGCTTTGTAAAGGTCATTGTAACCATCTTTATCCTTTCAGGGTCTCCCCTGAACTGGTCGAGGCAACGGCTGGAATATTCAGAAGGCGCGCCATGAATCGATCCCATACTGACGAATCCTTGGGACACGAATGCAAGCTCGAGCCACTCTGTCCATCTTTCATAATTGTCGTCGCTGATCGGCTGCAAGAGCTCATCTGTCAGTTCAGTGACCAGCTGAAATGCGCCGCCGCGCTTTAACTTGTCTAGCAGATTCTTGTAAAATTTCTTCCAGCTATCTTGCTTGCCTGGATCAATGAATGAAGGATCTGGAAGAACTGCCAGGAACATGTCAACGCAGCAGTCGGGAAGCGTTGGGACGATTGCCTCGAACGATCCTTCAAGCAACAAGACATTGTCGGCGGAAATTCTGGACTTGGCTTGCTTGAATTGCGCGCTGTCGATTTCGATTCCGACGTAAAGAGAGTGCTTGTCTTTCTTGGCGAGGCTCTCAATGAGCCTACCGTCGCCCATTCCAAGTTCCACTATTACTCGGGGATATTGGGCGAACCTGTCGCCTTGGAGCATGGCCTAGGCCTTTAGCAGCTCTGCTTCCAAAAGTTGCTGGACAAGCTGGACTACTTCCTGCTCGACCTGCTGCCTTGGCATTCCAAGTTTTGCAGAGAATTGGTCTGTGAGCTGAGTTATCGTCTTGCTCCCGTCGCACGTGTTCCAGAATTCGATTATCGCTTCATTAACCATAAAGCCCTGCTCCTTCTCGTTCACAAGAATCAGCGAACCGTCCTCCTGCTTCGTTGAATGGCCTGATTTTAGTGGCTTACTTTTTTCATAGTCTATCTGGAAGCGCAGCTTGGGTTTGCCATAGCCTAGTTTTTCCCTGACAGCTGGATCCATTTTTTCAAGCGTCCATGGCGGATCCCATACTATCTCTACCCCAATGTTTCCTATGCCGGGAATCTTGCCGACGTATCTCTTGACATCGCTCACAAGTGTATCGTGCAGAGGGCATCCCCTGGTAGTCATGGTCATCCGGATATCGACATCCTTGCCTTGATCTACCCTGACGCCATAAATCAATCCCAAATCAACAACATTGACTGGTATCTCTGGATCCATGCATTTCTTTAGAGCAGAGTATACCTGGTCCTCGGTCACGGCAGTCGACATTTTGCTAGTGAATTGTGCAAAACACGATAAATACTTTCGCTAGCCGAGCAGCGCTTTGAGGTTCTTTTCAAACGGAGGCTTTAGTACTCCTTTTTCGGTGACTATACCAGTTATTAGCTCAGGTGGCGTCATGTCAAACGCAGGATTGAAAATCCTGACGCCTTTTGGGGCTACGCGCTTGCGGCCGACCTTGGTCACCTCGTCAGCAGATCGTTCTTCTATCACGACGTCCTCCGGGTTGCTCTCAAAGTCAAAGGTGGATAGCGGCGCAGCGACGTAGAACGGGACTTTGTGCTTGCTTGCCAATATTGCGACCTGGTAGGTGCCTATCTTGTTGAACACGTGGCCGGATCGCAGCACCCTGTCTGCTCCTACGATAACTCGCTTTATCGCCCCCCTTGCCATCATGTGGCCGACGGCAGTGTCAGGGATGAGGCTGACGTCAATCCCGTCGTGCTGGAGCTCAAACGCTGTAAGCCTAGAGCCCTGCATCACTGGCCTTGTTTCGGTGGCGATTACGCTCAGCCTCTTGCCGGATTCCTTTGCGGATCTTATGACTCCAAGTGCCGTTCCATATGCAACAGTGGCGAGGGAACCTGCGTTGCAGTGTGTGAGCACGACGTCCCCGTCGCTGAAGAGCTTGGCGCCGTTTGAGCCCATTTTCCTGTTAGCATGGATGTCCTCTTCAGACATTCTTTTTGCCTCCTCAATAACTGCCGCCCTAGCTGCTTCGACACTCTTGGCACGCTTTGCCTTTCCCATGACGCGCTCTAGCGCCCAGAACAGGTTGATGGCAGTTGGGCGCGTTGCCCGAAGCACTTTAAACGAAGTATCAAGCTCTGTCATTAATTCCGAAAGCTCCTTTGCCTTGCTGGCCTTTGCTGCAAGGGCTAGTCCAAAAGCTGCAGTAACTCCGATTGCGGGGGCTCCTCTCACAACCAAATTCTTGATGGCCTCGGCCACCTGCTTGTAGTCCTTGCACTTTACGTAGACGAGCTTGTTCGGGAGCTTTGTCTGGTCAATCAAAACTACGCCGTCATCTTGCCATGAAACTGTAAGCAAAAGATCCAAGTTCTTGCTTTTGGCCAATCACAAGAAATTCTTTTTCTGACGGTATTAAACCTAACTAGCAGGCTTGCCTATCGACGCAAACCGCACTTGTGCAAATCGCATTGGATCAAGTATTCCTCTTCCATCGTACACGGACATACCTCCAAGCATGTCGCTTCCAAGAGAACGGTATTCTGGATGATCTGCGGCCAGGATAACCAAGTTTGCGCCTTTTACCGCGTGATTCAAGTCGGATGTGAGCAGAACTCCTCCAGGTAGCGCCGGATCCCTTTGTACTAGTGGGTCGTGAACCCTAATGTCATTCACGCCACGTGAGCGCAGCTGCTCAACGATCTTGTATGTTGGCGAGAGGCGGGTATCTGACACGCCACCCCTGAATGCAAGCCCGAGGACCACGACAATCGGATGGTCTGCGGCTTCGACAAGTGCGAGTGCCTGTTCAACGCAGTATTCTGGCATCGAGTCGTTGACGGTCCTTCCAAGCCTTGTGATATTGCATTCGATTTTGTTGGCATTGGCGGTATGCAACACAAACTGAGGGTACACAGGTATGCAGGCCCCGCCGACTCCGGCTCCGGGCTTGTGGATATGGCAGAAAGGCTGGGAATTTGCGGCCTCCCTAGCTTCCCAGAAATTAACGCCGATTTTTTCGCACAGCCTGGCCATTTCGTTTGCAAGGGCAATATTGACATCACGGTACACGCCTTCGAACAGCTTTTCCGTCTCTGCTGCCTTGATGCTCTGCATCCTAAAAACGCCCTTTTTGAAAATCATCGGGTAAAGCATTGCCCCCATCTTTAGGCTTTTTGGGCCTGCACCTGCGATTACAGCGGGATACCCTTCTTCGATGTCTTGGATCGCCCTGCCTTCATAGATCCGTTCGGGATTGTATATCATGTGGAAGTCCTGCTCGGCTTTCATGCCACTTTCTTTCTCTAGTACAGGGATAACGACATCCTCTGTCGTTCCGGGTGGGACAGTTGGGTTAAGCGAGACAGTATCGCCTCTCTTCATGCCGCGGCCTATTGCTGTCGCAACCTGCCTTACCGCGCCAAGGTCCGCATTGAAAGAATCGTCAATAAGAACTGGGACGCAGATCATCTTGAAGCTCGAGTCCTGTGCTGCCTTGACAGGGTCGTCATAAACTGAAAAGCGTTTGTCGCGCAAGCCGTTTTGGTATGCCTGATCCACTCCAGGCTCTGGAACATGAGTGCGGCCCTTTCTCGCGTTTTCAAGGACACTGGGAGACTTGTCAACCCCTATGACATGAGCGCCGGCCCGAAGCCATGCAGAAGCAAGCGGCGAGCCCACATGCCCTAACCCATAAATGGCGATCTTGAATTCGCCCGACTTTATTTTGGTCATCAAACCATCATTGCCGGTTACATTGGCCTTTTTTCTGCTAATGCTGGCACTTCGCCTGTTCTTCATATTGCGCTGGGATATACTGCCTGTTGCTATATTAGAGTTGATTTTCGAGATTCAGCATGCCATCGGTTAAATTCAGGCGCAACCATTGGCTTTTCGTTGCGCGCGCCGACAGAGCAGATTCCGTCACGCGTAGAGAAATTCCTTCGATCTCTTCCGCCGTCCCCAGCTGCGTTAATAGGCTGCCGTGCAAGCGACGCATCGCTTGATTGCTGCGAATACGACATTGCAGTTTTTGCAGAAGGCTATGAAGGCCAGGTTATCCGACTTGATGGCCACACCATTGAACTGCTTTACTTTGCCGGATATCCACGGAACGCCATTGTTGATCTATATGGAATGAGAATCGCGCGGGACAGTAACAAGTTTGCATTGGCGTCAGCTGCAAAAGAAATGACCCAAGAAAAATTCAAGAAGGCATTGAGAGCCTCTGGAAGGAAATCCTTGGTGAGTTCGCTCTTTTGTCAGCGCATGGCTCACCAAGCAAGCGGATCGGTGGTTGGGCAAATGTGGGGCAAGATCGCTGCCTATCGCTTTGTTTCTGGCGCTATCGCGCTCTCGGGCAAGAGACCGATGCCGCTGCATGAATTAGAACAGGCAACGCAGATGGACACTTCAGGCGTCGTCGCAGAGGGTCTTGCCGCAGCTCTTGAGTGCATCGGATTAGAGCGCGCAACTCGGCCTTCCATCAGCCGTTCAATTCAAGCTTTGCAGGAGCTCAAATCGAAGGATTATGACATAGACCTTGTCGTGTCAAAGATCGAATATCTCTTGGGCCATCAGATGCTTTCCGACTGCTACTTTTTCATGGGAAGGACTGCGGCCGAAAATTTGGTAAAGAGAAAGGACTCTTTCCACCACAGATATTCAAAACTTGTCCAGCTTGCACTTGATCTGACAAGCGACGCGCAGCAAATGGAAAAGTCCCAACGCAGCCTATTCAAAGCTGCCAGTGCGGCACTAAAGGAATGACTACCTTCTGCGAACGGTCAAGACAGGTGCAGAAGCGACTTCGATTCTTCCCGCTGTTCTTGCCCTCAGCTTCGCCTTGTACTTCAAGTTCCTAGGCTTTGTACGAAGTCTATAGCCGCAGCACGGGCACCAAAGGCCATCCCATTTTATGAATATTTCACATATCTGGCATCGCTTTTGGCCTGATGCGTACCTGCCA
>DASYRH010000136.1:0-29871 GCA_036004585.1 Nitrososphaera sp.
CGGTAATTGCGCTTGCGCGGTCAAGAAAGGAGAGTGCAAAAATCGCGGCCAGTACCAGAAAGCAATGCTATGAAACGATTGAAGTGCAAATAGACTGTGCAGGTCTAGTGCTCAGCAGTTAATGATTTCAGGCATTTCTCAGAGGAGCTGTCAGATGAACTGGCTTTACCAGGTCCGCAACATCTACCCAGCACCGGGCAATGTTGTCCATCGAGTATGTCATGTTAAGCACCGCAATGGTGGACTGTGGGTTGCTAGACTCCCTATGAGTGGCCTGCTCTTTTACAGAATTTAATAGCTTGACGAAATTTTCGTACAATTTGACGACGTTGTTTGATTCTGAGCGGTTCTGGTTGACAAACGCAGCGACGGATTTTTCCTGCATCTTCTCTACAAGCGAGCTGGCCTCTATTATCCCCTCGGCAAAGTGTGACCGTGCAAGTCCGTGAATCGAAGAAGCAAGGTCTACTATGGAGTCGCCCGCGCTCTCTAGATGGTTCGCAGCTATCCTGTAGTCCAGTATGTCGATATTGCTAAGGTTCAGTTTGCCAGCGAGCTTTTGATCCATCATTGCGCTTCTGATGAGCCTCACGAGCAAAAAATACTGCCTATCTACTTCGTCGTCTCTACCGCTAATCACCCTACCAATGCTGTTTTCTTTAGACCTTATTGCATCCAGAACGTCCCTGTACATTCCGGCAACAATCGAGCTCATCCTGCGAAGGATCTTTTCCGCGTCAAGCGTATTTTCATCGAGCAGGAATTGCGCCGTGATATTGAGCCCATCTTCGTCGATTATTTCGAGCCCGACTAGCTTGCGCATTGCTTTTTTTATCCTGTCAGCGTCGTCAAATGAAATCTGAAGTCCTGCCTTGATCCGAATCATGTCATAACCTAGGAGGTACGCCCCGTACACCTGGTTGACAAGAGTATCCATTGAAGCGGGCGAATATGTAATCGTTACCTCCTTTGTCTTATCGTCGGCGTCTTCCTGCGACGGAAAAATGGAAATCGTGTTGTCGCGGTTGATTTCAATGGGCACCGTGCTTCCCTTCGTAAGCTTGTTGCTTTTTATCCACTCGCTCGGAAGCGAAATCAATATGCTGCTCCCGATTCTCTGTAGTCTTCGTGCGTAGTGAGTCATATATTATTTATACCCATTTAAACTAATTATACGTTGTTCTTATATTTTTTGTGTTTTATAATTAAACATCCAATTGGCGTCAACGCTAATTACAGCGCCTATTTCAGTGGCAAAGGCCTTCAGCCCGGGTCACATAACGGGTTTCTTTGAGATCCCATTGAGCACAGGCGATCATTTTCTCAACAAAGGGTCCAGAGGCGCTGGATTTTCAATCGACAGAGGAATAACCACGTCAGTCCAGATTTACGAAAGCGCTAGACCCTCCTGGCAGATTTCGATAAACGGTGTTAGATCTCTAGATGCCGATGTTTCCATGTGGGTCTTGGAGAAATACGGTAAGTTGGCAAACAGACCTTATTTTGCCAAAGTTGATCACGAAGTCGGGATACCTATTGGTTTTGGTCTTGGTTCTAGCGGCGCCGCTGCACTCAGCCTTTCATATGCACTAAACAAAGCCCTCGGCTTGGGAATAAGCAAACCTATTGCTGCCCAGATTGCTCACCAGGCCGAAATCTCTTGCAAGACTGGGCTTGGCACAGTTATCGCAGAGTACGCGGGGGGTTTTGAAATGCGTACTGGTGCTGGCGCGCCGGGAGTTGGCGAAATAATGACAATGGATCTTCATGATCACTCGGCAGTCGTACTGTGCCTCTCTCCGATATCTACCAGGTCGTTTCTGACAAACCGTCTTGACAAGATAAACGGCCTAGGGGGCAAGATGCTGGAGAAACTATCGGTCACAAGATCGGTCGAGGACTTTCTAAGGATGTCCCGGGAATTTGCCGAATCAATCGGCCTGACAGCGGGAATCTGCAAGGGACCGATCGATGCCTTGCGCGCAAAAGGGTTTGATGCAAGCGTGGCGATGTTTGGCGAAACAGTTTTTACGCTTGTTCCACGAAGCAGGTCGAAGGAAGCCCGTGAAGCGCTGAAGGGATTTGGCGGCACGGCTTTTACATGCAGGATCAACTCTGGCGGCGCAAGAGTGCTCTAGCAAGTGTCGTCGCGTGTTATGATACCCGAGAACCACCCACGAGCAGAGTCACTTCGTACCAGAGAACTACTAGTCGACGGCTTTAGGCGCGGCCTTGTTGCGGCGGAAGGGCTGATAGCGCATGGAAGGGGGGAGGCATTTGATTACCTGCTCGGAGAGCGGACCACAAGGACAGCGAGAATGGCGATAAAGGCCGCTGCGGCACTGCTTCTGATTTCGAAGCGGCCTGTGATTTCAGTCAACGGCAATCTGGCTGCGCTGTGCCCAAGAGATATAGTCAAACTCTCAGAATCGACAGGCGCTGCCATAGAGGTGAACCTTTTCTACAGGACGAACGAGCGGGAACTAGCAATAAAGTATGAACTGGAGAAGCACGGCGCAAAGAGTGTCCTCGGTGTTGGTCCGAAGGCTTCGGCGACAATCCCGGAGCTCCAGAGCGATCGGAGGCGCGTCGACCCTGAAGGAATTTTTGCCGCCGACACGGTGTTTGTTCCCCTTGAGGACGGTGACAGGACTGAAGCTCTTGTCAGGATGGGAAAAAAAGTAATCACGGTAGATCTCAATCCAATCTCTAGGACAGCCAAGGCGTCCAATGTAGCGATAGTCGACAACATCGTAAGGGCCCTGCCTGCTCTTGTCGAGTCCGCGATTTCGCTAAAGAATGGCAAGACCTTGCAAGAGATTTACGACGGTTTTGACAATGCGAAGAATCTAGACGAGTCTCTAGAAATAATTAGGAGAGGAAGCTAGTTGCAGTCGAGAAAGAAACTAAGTGTAAGTGATGTGATCGCGTCAAAGAACCGCGAAAAGTTGACAGTTCTGACAGCATATGACTATTCCACCGCCATCATCTGCGACAGAGCAGGGACAGACATCGTCCTAGTGGGAGACAGTGCGAGCATGGTCGTGCTCGGACATGCAAGCACCGCTCCTATAGGCATGCATGAAATGCTTGTCTTTTGCGGCGCAGTCTCTAAGGGAACAAAGAGGGCGATGATTGTTGGAGACATGCCCTTTGGGTCGTATCAGCCAGGAAAATCTGTGGCCATAGGTAACGCTGTCCAGCTTGTCAAAGCAGGTTGCGACGCAGTGAAGCTCGAGGGCGGGGAGGAAATCTCAGGTACGGTCAAGGCACTGGTCGATTCGGGCATCCCAGTCATGGGACACATTGGACTCAAACCACAAACCAGCTCTCTCTGGGAAGGATACAAGGTCCAGGGAAGAACTGCAGAGTCAGCGATGAAACTGATGCAAGATGCAAAGGCGCTTCAGGATGCGGGAGCGTTTTCAATTGTCCTAGAGATGGTTGCGAGCGAGGTGGCAGGCGAAGTGACCAAGAGCATAGGCGTTCCGACGATCGGCATAGGCTCCGGAACCCAGTGCGACGGACAGGTCCTTGTTCTGCATGACATGTTGGGCATTTACGAGGATATCAGGCCAAAATTTGTCAAAAGATATGCAGAACTTGCGAGCGTGATTTCTGAAGCAGTGTCGCGCTATTCGTCAGACGTCAAGTCTGGCAAATTTCCAGAAGAATCAAACATATTCCACATGGACGCAGAGCAGGAATCGCGTTTTAGGGAATTACTTGGCAAGGAAAAATAAAGTTGAGTCAGCCCCATCCTTCAGAGGACATCATTGGCACTGATGGAGCCGAGCTTGCGGGCCGAAAGGTTGTGCTCTGCATCACCGGCAGCGTAGCCGCTTACAGAGCTGTAGACATGGCTAGGCTGCTAATGAGGCATGGCGCAGAAGTTCATGCTGTCATGACCGAATCAACCTCCTCTCAGCTTTTGTCTGCAGAAATGATGAAGTGGGCGACTGGGAATATTGTAGTCACCAAATTAACAGGAGATCTCGAGCACATCCGGCTTGCAGATTATAGAATGTCAGATCTTGTCCTGGTCTATCCTTGCACTGCAAACACGATTGGCAAGGCCGCAAACGGCATCGACGACACCCCTGTCACTTCAGTTCTCAGCGTTGCCCTTGGATCGAAAATCCCAATTATTATTGCTCCAGCGATGCACGAGGCCATGTACCACAACCCATTCATTAAACAAAACGTGGAAAAGCTGAAAGAGAATGCTACATTCGTAGAGCCAAACATGGCGGAGGGAAAGGCAAAGGTCGCAGAGCCCGAAAATGTCCTCAGCGTAGTTATCGGAATGCTTTCAAAAGGGCACCTATCAGGCAAGCGTGTTCTGGTGACGGCGGGCAGCACAGTCGAGTACATCGACCCGATTAGAGTTGTCACCAATCTGAGCACAGGAAGGATGGGCGTTGCACTGGCGCAAGAAGCCAGAAAATTGGGGGCTGACGTAACTCTTGTTTATGGGTACGGAACCGTGGAACCAGAGAATTCTTTTTCCCGCATGCTTCGCGTCAGAACAGGCAAGGACATGCTAGACGCAGTCACGGCCGAACTTTCGTCCCACAAGTACGCTATTGCTATAATGGCGGCGGCAGTCGCGGATTTTGCTCCTAAAAGGAAATCCGAGAAAAAAATCGATTCAAGGGCCGGCAAGTTTGAGGTGGAGCTTGTCAAGACAGCCAAGATAGTAGATCAAGTAAAGAAGATTAGCAAGGGGACCACTCTTGTGGCATTTAAGGCTGTGCACAATGTAGACGAGGGCACCCTTGTTGACAAGGCCTTCCAAAAGCTGAAGGAAAGCAACGCGGATGTCGTTGTTGCAAATGATGTCGGAAAAGTCGCGGAGCTATCTGGGCCTGACAAGAATGAGGTCTATGTAATAGACCGAAGGAAAAAGACAGTTCACCTCCCGTTGGCGGACAAGAATGTGATCGCTAGAAAGATACTCGATATTCTTGTTAGGACGCAGTCGGATAGCAATTGAAGCGGCAGGTCTAGCCCAGAATTATCAGGTCCTTTGCGAATCGATTTAGTATCTTAGGACCATTAGAATTAACAATGATGCTGTCTTCTATCCTGACTCCAAACTTGTTTTCGACGTAGATCCCCGGTTCTACAGTCACAGCCATCTTTTCCTTTAGCACCTCTGCATTTTTCTTTCTGATCCAGGGAGGTTCATGAACGTCGAGTCCGATACCGTGCCCTGTAGAGTGTATGAAAAGCTTCTCAAAGCCTTGCTCGGTTATCAAGTCACGGCAAGCGGCATCCACGTCACCGCATGTCGAACCTGCTCTGGCCGCCTTGAGCCCCGCTTTCTGCGATTGCAAGACGATCTCGTAAACTTTTTTCATCTCAGCTGTCGCCGATCCTATGGCAAAAGTCCTTGTTGCATCTGATATGTAACCTTCATGCCGAAGCGTCAAGTCGACCACCACCATATCGCCATTCCTGCATTTCCGTTCCGTCACCTCGGCATGCGGCAGAGATCCGTTCGGTCCCGACGCGATTATCAGCGGATTCAAAGTAGACTTGTACGCCGGAGGGTTGGCCCCCATCTTCATTGCTTCATAGATGAGCTTTGCCTGCAAGTCACGCTCTGAGACACCAGGCTTGATCTCCTTCATACATATTTCGTATAACTTGTCCAGGATGCGGGATGCCTTTGCAATCACGCTAATTTCGTTGTCGTCCTTTATTGCTCGAGCCTGAAAGAACGGCTCTGTGTTCACTTCCATTGTTGCACCGTGTTTTCGGACTGACTCTACAGTAGAATAATCGCTGCAGTCTGTGCATGCCCTCCGGCCTTCAACCTGGGTCGCAAATGTTGAGATAAGCTCGCTGCCACGCTCGGTAGGTATTACCTGGCAGTCAATCGAAGTCTTTTCGGCCCTCGAGAATTCCAGCCTGGGCGCGATGAGTTTTGCCCCATCTACGGTGCAAACCGCTATTGCCTCTCCCCAAAAACCGGTAAGATAGAATACGTTCTCTGGCTCAAAGGCCGCCACTGCGCTGAATCCTGACTGCTTGGCATGGTCCAACAGTCTTGACCGGCGAGCTTCCATCATGTCATTGATGCAAATAACCTAGTATTATAAAACGTTAAGATGAAATGTTAAATTTCGCGGAGCTGTTATGATGGTCATGGAACTGAAAGGTTCCAAGAGGATATGGGTGACTGGTATCTCAATTGGCGTGGCGGCGGCTGTATTGACGACACTTATCTCTTGGAATTTATTTGCCTTGGCGGGCCCTAACTTTGTCTCTGGAAAGCTGATAGCTACCAGAGTTGGTGAATCTGCAGGAACAATGCAAGACCCCGCAACAAGTGCGCAATTCACCAGCGTTAACTCTTCATTGGTGGAAAGTAACCCTAAGCTCAAAACAGCCCTGGCGGGAGCTGATGAGCGATATGAGGTCCTGTCTAAGGCGAAGGGTTACATCGTTCCTATGATGGGAGGCGAGGATGTTGAACTGACAGAGGAAGAAGTAGTCAAGCTAGTTCTAGCATTACCAATATCGGACGTGGCTCAGGAAGTTCAAGGTGACTTGATAGGGCAATATCACTATGCCCATATTTTCTGGGATGGGAAATACTATAACATAGCGATAACTACAGTGGGAAGCCAGGAGCCAGTATCCACTGGCTGAACGAAGTGGGCGACTCGATGTTCCTCATTGAAATCGGCATAGATTCGTTGTAAATTAATTTAAATATGGCGGGTTTCCGCTTTTCAACGAGATTTCGATATGGAATATCTTGTAATGCTTCCAGGTCCAACAAACGTTCCCAACAGGGTAATGAACGCAATGCTTGCTCCTATCATAAATCACAGAAGCGAAGACTTTCGCGAATTGTACAAGTCAATAGTCGAGAGGACACAAAAAGTTTTCATGACTTCCAATGACATCGTTCTTCTGACGACCTCTGGCACAGGCGCTGTAGAGACGTCGGTTGTCAATATGATAAAAAAGGGTGACAAGGCCGTAATTCCTGTCAACGGCGAATTCAGCACGCGCTTGGCCGATCTCATCGATAGCTGGGGCGGCCAGGCAATAAGGATAAACGCGCCCCCCGGCCAGAACCCGCCTTATGAAAAATTCGAGGAGGCATTTGAACAGCACAAAGACATCAAGGCAATTTACGTGGTATACAACGAAACTTCAACGGGTACGACGGTAAGGTACATGGACAAGCTGGGCGAGCTTGCAGCGAGGAAGGGCGCATACTTTATTGCAGATTCCGTATCGATCCTAGGTGGCGATGAACTGCCTGTGGACAAGTGGAATATTGACATCTGCCTCACCGCTTCGCAAAAGGCAATAGCCGCCCCACCTGGCGTTGCACCCATCTCTATTAGCAAGAGAGCCAAGAAATACATGCAGGAGAACCCTCCTCCTACGCAATATCTCAACCTCAAGCGATACTTCAAGTACTATGAAGAGCATTACGAAACCCCATTCACACCCGCGCTGCCGCTTTATTATGCGTTCAAAGAGGCATTGGACATTATCCTGGAGGAAGGAATGGAGAACAGAATCCGCAGACACAAGGTCTGTGCTGAAGCGTTCTATTCTGGTCTTAGCGCCCTGGGTCTGACTCCCTTTGCCAAGGCTGACGCGAGGAGCAATGTGATAATCGCAGTGAATTACCTGCCTGGAATGGACGACAAGAAATTCAGGGGACTACTTTCAAATGAGTTCAGGGTTCTAGTAGCAGGTGGGTTTGGGGATCTGAAGGGTAAGGTGTTCAGGATCGGATCCATGGGTGAAGTCAGCAGCTACCATGTAATGCGAACTCTGTCATCTGTTTCGTCGGCGATGAACATGCTTGGTATCAAGACGAACCCGGAAGCAACGACAATCGCGATGGAAAAGCTAAAGCCGCTGACTGCATAGCATTTTTCATTTCTCTGAAACTTAATATTAGGTGAAACAATAGCGGGTTTCTATGCCTCTGGACAGGAGTACTCTCGTTTTGGTAGATTATACTGCTAGAGTTAAGGATACCAACGAAATTTTCGAAACTACGCGCGAAGAGGAGGCAAAAAAGACCGACCACTATGATCCGACTCGCAAGTACGAGCCACGCCTTGTTTCAGTGGGAGAGAGCTGGGTACTCAAGGGACTTGACGAGGCACTTTCAAAGGCTAACATCGGCGACAAAATGAATGTGGAGGTCGCACCGGACAAAGGATTTGGCGATCGCGATCCAGGCAAAGTGAGGATGATCCCACAGCGCAAACTCGGTGACAAGGCAGACGAAGTTTCTGTCGGCGATGTCATTGAAGTTGATGACAGGACAGGAATCGTTCGCTATATTGGCTCAGGCAGAGTTCAGGTTGACTTTAACCACAGGTTTGCAGGCAGGACGCTATTGTATGACGTAAATGTTCTGAAAAAGCTGGATACCGACGAGGATAAGGTGAAGGCGCTCGCAAAGAGAAGAATGGGCCTTGACGATGCCAAAATGAAATTAAAACTATCTGCACCGGAGTTAGAAATCGAGCTTCCAGAAGAAGCATACCTCTCTGAGGGCCTCCAGATTATCAAGCGTGCAGTAGCTAACGATATTTTCAAGTTCGTTTCCTCTATAAAGAATGTGAGGTTTGTCGAGAATTATGCCCAACCAGAGGAACAAAAGAAGCCGGAGCAGCCCAAAGAGGCAGCAACCGCTGAAGCAACCCGGTAATTAGGGGAAAAAGTTATTATATCAAAAAAGCCAATTTTCAGTGTATGGAAAGTGCTCAACAGAGTGAAGTAGTGACAATAACCCCAAAAGCGGCTGAAAAGGTTGCAGATTTCATGAAGCAGGAAGGAAATGGCAACCTTTACCTCAGGGTATACGTTTCAGGCGGAGGTTGCTCTGGCCTGTCGTATGGCATGGGTTTTGAGGAAAAGGCCGACGAGGATGATAAGGTTCTTGAACAAAACGGCGTCAAGTTGCTACTTGACAGCTACAGCCAAAGATACCTGAAAGGGGCAAATATTGACTATATTGAGAGCCTGATGGGTTCAGGTTTCAAGATCAATAACCCCAACGTAACGAAGAGCTGCTCGTGCGGACACTCATTCAGCACAGAGTAACTCACTTTTTTCGTTTTCCAAAAATTTATTTTCAATAAATAATCTTACGGCCAGAGTCCTCTCAGCTGGATCGCTTCAACGACCCTATTTACGGCAAGAACCGTGCTGGCCTTCCGCATATTCACGCCGTATTTATCGTGGGTATCATAGACGTCAAGGAACGCCTTGGTGATATTTTTGTCAAGCCTTTCATTGACTTCGTTCTCGGTCCAATAATCCCTTCTGAGGTTTTGCAGCCACTCAAAGTAAGATACAGTGACACCTCCGCCATTTGCAAGGATGTCGGGGATGCCCATGATTCCATTCTTAAAGAGCACCTCATCTCCATCGGGTGTCGTGGGACCATTGGCAGCTTCTGCCACGAGCTTTGCCTTAACTCGCCCAGCGTTCTTTGACGTGATCTGGTTTTCTAATGCCGCAGGAATCAGGATGGTGCAGTCTGTTTCAAGCAATTCTTCATTGCTGACAGATTTTGCACCGGCAAATCCCACCACAGAGCCCGTCTTTTCCTTGTGCTTTCTTAGCGCAAGGACATCCATGCCGCTCTTGTTGGCAACGCCACCCTTGGAATCAGATGCAGCGATCACTTTTGCGCCCTGATCCTGCACAAGCTGTGAGGCGTACTGGCCTGCGTTACCAAAACCTTGGACTGCCACGGTCGCCTGCTTCAGGTTTAGCTTTAGCTTTTTCGCTGCTTCTCTTACTGTAATTGAGAGTCCCCTCCCTGTTGCTTCAGTTCGGCCAAGTGAACCACCTATTGCTATCGGTTTTCCAGTGATGATCTCTGGCTGTACAAAGTTTCCCTTCAGCGCTGAATAGGTATCCATTATCCAGGACATTTCTTTTCCTCCTGTGTAAACGTCAGGCGCTGGGATATCTGTCCGCGGACCAATGATATCGGCGATTCCGTATGCGTAGCGGCGGGTCATGCGCTCTAGCTCACCCTCCGACATCTGCTTCGGATTGCAGATTATGCCGCCTTTTCCTCCACCATACGGAATGTCAGCTACTGCGCACTTCCAAGTCATCCACATTGATAGAGCTTTTACCTCGTCAATGGTGACCTGCGGATGATATCTGATGCCACCCTTGTAAGGACCACGCGCGTCATTGTGCTGGGATCGAAATCCTGTAAAAACCTCAATTTTGCCGTTGTCCATTTTTACTGGAATCGAAACGGTCAGGATGCGCTTTGGGCTTGCTAAAACTTTGTGTAAACCCGAATCCAGTTTTATCAGCTTTGCAGCTTCACTAAGCTGCGTCAGCGCGACTTCGAACGGGTTGATCCCCGCTGAAGAGCTTTTTGGACTTTCCATCATTGCACCGTTCTATGGAAGCTAATGTTATAAATTTTGTGTGAAGGTTGCGGATTCTCAATATAATGGTGGGTATATAAAGAACTAACTAGTCAGCCTCTTTGATATCAAAGCGCGCAACTCTTCATCAGACAGCCCGCCATGATCGTCTATTCCAAGAGAATTAGCCAGGGTTTCCAGTTTTTCGCGTTCCGTCGATACAGGTCCCGTTATCCTTGGCAGAGTAGGAGTCCTTTTTGCCTCCTGGGTTGCTTCCTGCATTTCCTTCCTGAACATCTCTCTCGCTTTTTCAAACTCGCCGACTGCTTTTCCGATACTTCGGGAGAACTGAGGCAACTTTTTCGTTCCAAAAAGTAGGACCAGTGCTAGCAGGATAATGATAATCCACTCAGTGCCTGCAATAGCCAAGACAACTGAGTCGAACAACTCTACCAATCAAAACTACCCCTAAACGTGAATTAAAGATTTCCTTTAGAAGTACTTTGCAAGTATGTCGTCAAGTTCTTTGCTGAATTCTCTTGTTGAATCTTTGCCTCCATGCTTAGAAAGGTCTTCGGTAGAGCCGACCGCCCTGTCGAACTCAGCCAAACCCTCGCATGCTTTGGCCAGCCTGTTTGCGAGAAAGAAAACAGAAGAAAGCACATAGTTTACCTTGTCCCCCTGAAGTTTTAGCTTTTCTGAATCAGGAAACGCCTTGTCCAGGCAATTTCTCAGTTGCCTTGATGCGCCCTCCATGCATTCATTGCTACCATCGCATTCTGACGCTCGCCTCCCCCAGTCCGCGATGCATGCTGCTACTGCCTTGCTGAAATCAGTCATACAGTAATCCTATGGCAATCGTGGGATAAATGGATTCCAAGCTTGGGAATCATCACGGAGTTGTTCTTTTCTCAAACCTATCAACCGCGTCTATCATTGCTTTTCTCCTGCTTTCTTCAGTGACAACGGCTCTGATATCTTCAATCAGCATTCTGGCTACGTCAAGTTTCTTTCGAAGCCCGGGCACAATGTTGTCGTATGCTGCAAACGGGTAGATCGCGCCGTAAATCTCTTCCATCGTCACAAAGAGCTTTTCGGCGTCCTCGGCCTTTCCGGACCGCATCCTGTCGAATACAAGTCGCTTGATCTCTCCGACGCAGTCGAGTAGGCCCGTGAGATACGATTCACCTGTGACACCGATGTCGCTGTTCAATGGAATGGCTCTATTCTCCATCACGGCCAGCAGGGCAAGAGCTTCTACAAGCTCCTGCTCTGCAACCGCAAGGTATCGTGAAAGATCATGTTGTGCATGTGTGCGAAATTCTTCGAGCATTAATTTTGCCTGTTCCATACTCTGCTTCGCCTCACCAGGGTCGCCGTGATGAAGTGCAATGATCGACTTGCTGCAGAGCATTATCACGTCCCGGGTGCCCTTGATCAATTTTTCGCGTCGCTCTTGTACATCTTTGAGGTTTGCGTCAATTTGTTCTAGCGATGACTGGATGTTAAGCGTCATGATATCCCTAGAAAGGCTTTTCAATAAAAGATTGCCTATTTTCTAAGAAACTTTAAAGGCGCGATTGGAAGATTCTTTTCAGCTTGGGCAACATAAGGCGCAGTCGCGGCTACAGTTATGAACATTCACTCGTTCAGCGCTTAAACAGCGGGCTTTGGCATTCGCGTCGACTGGGCGGAAGCAGCACTGGGTTGCCGGACATCGTGGCCGTTAACAATGGCGATGGCATCCTGCTGACTATTGAAGCCAAGTCGGGGACAAGTGACATACTCTACGTGCCGCAGGATCAGGTTGAACGGTGCAAAATGATAATGAACATGTTTAGCATCTATCCAGAGCGACACATCATACTGGCCTTCAAATTCATGAACAAAAAAAGATTCAGGCGCAAGAAACAGACAGTTTACGAGTCGCGCAAACTCGTGGAATACTACAAGGTCGCGGATGTAGTGGACTCGATGAAGGTGCTTCCCATAATCAAGTGTACCTATGAAGGCAAAACCTCTGCAATCTTTAGCGGAAAGTCCATGCCCATCGATCTTCCTGACTATTCTATGCCCTTCCAAAAAACCAGTCAAGGCATATGACATCAGAGAAAGGATTCCCAAAATTGAACTAAAGTAATGGAAGATCGATCGACTGATCGCCATTTGATTTCTAGGATGATTTTGTGAACTTAATCCGTTATTGCAGAATGTTTTCCTCATGAATTTGGGTAATTTCATGACAACAGCAAAAATATTGTTCTAGATGATTCTTATTCTAGATCGCACCGAAGAACCACGAAGAAAAATGTACTATGCCATTATTCCGACGATACTCGTACTTCTAGCTCCGATATTCACTCTTTGTGCTCCGAACGTCAGTGTGATCGTAGCTTTTTCCGATGGGAAATATGAACCGGAATTAATCCGGCAACTAGATGGAAGAATAATCGGCGAATCGGAAAGACTGGGCATGGTTCACGCAATTATTCCACTAGCGCAATACGATCGCCTAGTCGCAAGTCCCTCAGTTGAATTCGTTGAACTCGACAGCGAAGTAACATTTGCATCCAGTGATTCCCTAGAAACAGCCGAATACTCTGAATCCTGGGGGATAGAGGCCATCGGCGCGGAAGCTGTGCATTCTTCAGAATTCACCGGCAAGGGGATAAAGATTGCAGTTCTTGATACAGGAGTTGACTACCTGCACCCTGATCTCCGCCCCAATTACAACGGAGGCTATGATTTTGTCAATGACGATGATGATCCTATGGACGATAACGGACACGGTACTCACGTCGCCGGGATCATCGCTGCGGCCCGAGATGGGAAGGGCGTTTTGGGCGTAGCTCCCGAGGCAGAAATTTACGCAGTCAAAGTTTCAGACAGCCTAGGTAAAGGGTCCTTCAGCGGATTGATAAAGGGGATTGACTGGGCGATTGAGCATGACATGGATATCGTGACGATGAGCATCACTGGGACCGGCGGAACCAGGGCCCTTCAAAAGGCCGTACAAGTTGCATACAACGAACATGACATGCTACTTGTCGCAGCAGTAGGCAATGGAGGTAGCGGAGACGTGCTATATCCAGCAGCGTATGATGAAGTAATCGGCGTCGGATCTGTGACAAAAGACAACGAAAGGTCACCATTCTCGCGTAGTGGAGATGAGGTTGAGCTTGTCGCCCCAGGTTCAGAAATTAAGTCTGCCGCGATTGGAGGCAAGTACCGAGTTTCAAGTGGAACTTCGATGGCTACCCCGTTTGTAACCGGCGCGCTAGCTCTTGTACTTGGAAGCAATGAGCAAATGTGGAATAATACCAAAATTGTGAATGGAGACGGAGAGTGGACCAACGACGAAGCCAGAGGAGTGCTGAGGGAGACAGCAATCGACCTTGGGGATGAAGGGATCGACGAGGAGTTTGGCTATGGCCTTGTGAACCTGCAGTTCCCAGATGAGATACAAAAACTAGACATCGATTCCGTCTCGACCGGTGAGAAACGAGCGGTCAATCTTGCTACCGAATGGGATGCGTTTTGGGTCAGGTTTATTCTTACTCTAGGGTAGTATTAACATTATAGAAATTCGCATGATTGTTGGATTCTGATGCAATTCAGAAATCATTTGCGGTTGGATGGTGCATTTGATAAGAACATGGCGGTAAATCAATCAAATTTTTTGTTTAGATATTGTTTATAAGATTGTGTTACGCATTATATGTTACCGCAATTTTAACGGACATGCAAACTTCAATATTCTGTGGTATATGCAAAAGTGGTAGGACGGTAACCGATCCCGAGTCTGGAGAGATAATCTGCAGAAACTGCGGCATCGTAATTTCCGATCGAATAAATGAAAGCCGTCCCGAGTGGAGAGCATTTTCCTCTGAAGAATTTAACGACAGGAGTCGGACTGGGATTCCGAGCTCTCTTGCTCGGCACGATATGGGTCTTTCTACGGTAATCGGAAAGACGAACAAGGATCACAGCGGACGAAACATTGACGTATCGATGCGCTCAACTATGGGCAGGCTTAGAGCATGGGATTTTCGCACTCAAGCTCATTCACCGACGGATAGAAATTTGCGACAGGCATTTTCTGAACTGGACAGACTTAGAGACAAACTCGGAGTTTCAGATGCAGTAATAGAAAAAACTGCATACATCTATCGAAAGGCCCAAGAAAGAGGCCTGGTAAGAGGAAGAACAATATCTGCAACAGTGGGTGCCGCTTTGTATATCGCCTGTAGAGAAACAGGTACTGCTAGGACACTCAAAGACATTGCCCAAGTTGGAAACATGAAGCGAAAGGATCTCGCAAGGATATACCGGCTTGTTGTAATGGAACTTGACCTGAAAATTCCGCTGATAGATCCAATGAAATGCATAACTCGGGTCGCAAACAAGGCTAATCTGAGCGAACGGACAAAGAGGGCGGCTGTGGACATCATGAAACACGTCACCAAGAGCGGGATTTCTGCTGGCAAGGATCCAATGGGACTTGCCGCCTCGGTTCTCTACATAGCATGTCTAGACACCGGCGAGAGCAGGACGCAGACTGATATTGCAGATGCAGCCGGAGTGACCGAAGTTACCGTCAGAAATCGGTACAAGAATTTGAAAGGCCAACTAGCCTTCATCTGATTCTTTTTTTCATTCTAAATTAGCAGGGGCTAATAGTGTTAGCTCGTGGAAACACAAAATACCTAAATAATAAAATACTGCTCCAGGATTAGAGTGGCAGCTAACTCGCAAACGACGGCTGATGTTGGGGCCATTAAGCAAAGAACCCTACGAATCTCGCTTGTCGCCATCGCATCTGTTTTTGTTTTCGAATTTACAGCAGGGCTGTTAACTAACAGCCTCGCGCTTCTCACCGACAGCACCCACGCGTTGCTAGATGTAGTCGTCACGATGGTACTGATAATTGCAACGAATCTAGCCTTGAAGCCAAGGGATACCGATCATACTTACGGCCACGGAAAAATCGAGACCATTGGAGGCTTTATCGGCGGCACGGCACTCTTTGTCGTTGCGGTGCTCTTTATTTATGAGGCCATTACCCGAATTGCAGTTAGCGAGGCTTCTGCGCTAGTACGCCCAGCCATGGTAGGATTTGTAGCCATCGCATACACGATGGCTGTTGATGTTTTCAGAATAATGATTCTGCGAAGAGCTGAAAAAAGGACTGCGTCGACCACTATTCGGGCTGATCTCTATCATTCAATCGCAGACCTCGCCTCAACAGTAGTTGCACTAGTGGGTCTGTGGCTAGCGAGTACTGGTTTTGTCCAGGGCGATCCTATTGCTGCCATAATTCTTGGAGGCGTGCTTTCCTACCTAAGCATAAAGTTCGTCTACAGAAATGCGACCGAGCTCACCGACGTTATCTCGCCAAAGCTGGTTGCACGCGTGAGAATAGCCGCGAGCGAATCTCAAGGTGTGCTGGACTGCAAAGACATCAAGGCTCGTAGAGTGGGAAGGGACGTATTCGTGGATGTCACGATAACACTCCGCGCACACCTGACCTTTGAGGATGCCCATGAGACGAGCGACTTGGTGGCGGAAAATATTGAAAAGGTAATCAGGGCTGACGGCCTGCGTTCGTCTGCCAGTGACATTAACGTGCATTTTGAACCAACAAGCAAAGATAGCTCCCCAGAATCGATAGTTGAAGTAGCTGCCGCAAGAGTTCATGGTGTGAGAGGTGTCCATAATATTCTGATTTCTAGAGTCACTGATGTCGACTCTATAGGCGTGTCGCTCCACATACAGGTCAACAGAGATGCACCGTTGTCAGAGGCCCATGCCCTCGCGGATGCAGTCGAAGATTCTATACGAAAGCACTTGAGCAACGTGGACAGTATCACGGTGCATCTAGAGCCTCATCTGCCTGAAGTCGCTAGAGTCCATCCTGCCTCTACTGATATCAAGGATTCCATAAGTGATATGATTCTGGCTAGAAATGATGTAGAACGCATTGGCAAGATAGCGGTATATGCTACCGATTTTAACAAGCTAAAAATCGACATAGGATGCGTTTTCAAAAAGGGATCAGGGGGAGAGATGACTATAGAACAAGTCCACGAACGTGTATCAGAGCTAGAGGAGCAGATCCGCTCAAAATACCCTGGCTCCATCGTAACGATCCACGCAGAACCGGCATGAGGTCAATGCTTCCAAAATCATGCTGGAATTCCTGCGATAACATTGAAGCATTTTCATAACGAATCCTGAGCAAGTGTTCAACGGTAGCGGTCCGTTAGAGGACAGAGCAGCGTGGCAAAGTTTATCCAGCCAGCCTAGTAAACGAGGCTTGTTGGCTGTAGTAACGATCGATGCAAAGCTTGCAAGGCGGTTGATGCCTGCGCGCAAGTCTGATTCAAAAAAGGGAGACAACGGTATCGTCCTAGTAGCGGGCGGCAGCAGGTTCTACCATGGAGCACCAATTTTCACGTCTATGGCAGCATTGCGGAGTGGCACGGATTTGGTGTATTCTGCAGTTCCCAGGTCGATTATCAACCCCGTAAGATCATTTTCTCCAAACATAATTGCGCTACCGCTGCCCGATGACAAGCTTACCGTGGGGTCAGCCAATCGGCTGGTCGCAATGATGCCCAAGCGCGCTGACAGTGCAGCCGTCGGTATGGGGATGAGTATAGCCGGACCAGAGTCAATTATTGCACTGGTGAGAAATCTTAGAAAAGTTGGGACAAGGATTCTGCTTGACGCGTCGGCGCTTATCCCAGAAATACTGCCAGAGCTGTCGGGAACCGAAGCTATCGTGACGCCACACGCAGGTGAATATGCACGCCTATTTCAAAGTGAGCCGGGCAAAACAGCGACAGAGCGAATTGCCAATGTTTCCGCTGCTGCGAGAAAGTATGACATTACAATATTGCTAAAGGGACCAACAGACGTGGTGTCTGACGGAAAAAAGACGGGGGTCAATCGCACTCACAATTGCGCTATGACTGTAGGTGGGACCGGAGACGTCCTTGCAGGCATCGCGGCAAGCATGATGGGAAGAATAAAGTCATTTGATGCTGCTCTGCTTGCTACATATGTCAATGGCGTCGCGGGGAACCTGGCGTACAAGAAGTCTGGGCTGCACATCGTATCAACAGACCTAATTGACAACCTTCCTGCGGCGATGAAACCGCTTGACAAGATCAAGTAGACCTTGCAAAGTAAGATTTGAGGGCATCTGTTATCTCTGAGATAGCCACTTCATCGCCTTGGCTTTGTGGATCTGTTTTTAGAAATCCACCTGCCGCACCAACGTGACCTCCTCCCTCTTTGAATTCCAGCGCTATCTTGCTACAATCAATAGTCGCCGGCGCGTCATCTTTTTTTCTAATACTGACTTTTCCATCGTCCGTAAACGCAATTGCAATGTGGACATTCGTTTCATCCATGATCCTGCCAAGAAGCACAGATCGACTTACGAATGGATCGGACTTTGCAATTGCCACACGAACGCCCTCAGTGTGACTGTTATAAGCGAACTCTTTGGAAATCATTCCTGCCTTGGAGCGATCAATCGATTCCTCTATTAACTTGAATGATTCCATGACATCTGCCTACATCCGTCTTTCCCATAGGATGCCCTTTACAACATTTTCCAAGATTACAGTGAGTAGCCGTTCTCTGAGTTCGGAAAACCCAAGGTAGTATGAGATAAGGGCGGTAAGCGGGGGTATGGGAAACTTGGCAGAGTCAGGAAAATCTGTCCGGTGAGCTATTGCGGCTAGTTGTGACGCCAGCTTGTTTCCTGGAACAAACCTTTCAAAGCACAATTCTGCTGCACATTTCTTGGTCCCGTCTTTCTCGGTGAACAAAACAAGCTCGCAGACTTTTTCGATTTCCTGTCTCGGTCGTTCAAGCCAGATGTGGTGGTCAAGCCAGATGTTATTCCATCGCTTCTCCTTGCTGTATTGGAGGGCTTCAAATACAGGCATGTAACTTTCCTCATTGACTCCCACATCGGCGACAATTACAGTGCCAGCGCCCAGCGGAACCCTTGACTTTATCGTCTCAGCGACATCAGTCATTTTTTCCAGACCGTAATTGGTCAGGATAACCTCGCACTGAGGAAAGGCAATTTTCAAAATGGCCGCAGAGAATATCCCATCAACGTCTTGCTCGTGGGAAAAAACCAAAACACTCAATTACGAAGCTCTGCCTGAGGTGCTTTTATAATCCAACCGATCCCCAAAGGTTTTGAAACCTATCCCCGAAATATACGTCGACTTGAAATCAGTGATTGTGACCGGCGCTTCTAGTGGAATTGGCAGGGCCGCGGCAATAATTCTTGCTCAATCCGGCTATCGCGTATTCGGAATGACAAGAAACCATGCCAAGTTGGCAGAGCTGGCAACACTGCTGCCTTCGGATCAGTACTATCCCATTGATTTTGATATCACAAAAGAGAATTCATTTGAGAAAATAATTTCTGACATCGCTGAAAAGGGCCAGATATTCGGCCTCGTGAATAGCGCGCGTTATGTCGAGCCGGGGGCCATCGAGGATCTTAGTATGGCCAGCCTCCGCACACAGTTTGAAACGAATCTCTTTGGACTGGTAGGTCTAACCAAACAGGTTCTGCCCCACATGATGAAATACAAAGAAGGCAGAATAGTAAACATCAGCTCCATGGCGGGCTTTGTTTCCTTTCCATTGGTGGGGGCATACTGAGCGACGAAATATGCCCTCGAGGCCGTGACAGATTCATTGCGAATGGAATTGTGGAATATCAGCATTAAAGTGGTCAGCATCAACCCTGGCGAGATTGAGACGAACGTACACTCCATAACAGCTAAGAAGATAGAACAGTACAAGAATTCTAGGTTCTCAGGCGCATACAGAAAATATCTCTTGGAGTTGCCCGGTGCGATGCCTTCAAGTGTTGTCGGGGAAGCGATATTGCACGCAATTACCTCCAAGAAACCAAGATACTTGGTAGGATCTGCGAAGGGGAAAGCGGGGCTAATTTTGAGGTCATTAATTCCAGACGGGCTATTTTACTCGCAGGTAGCCCGGAGGATATCGTCGTAACCAATTTTAATGGCCGCCGATCGCTTCAATATTCATGGCAGACTCGGCTTCAGATCCGTTAGTAACATTTGATGAATTTTCAAAGGTGCAGCTCCGAATAGGAAGGGTGACACATGCCGAAGGTATTCTGGGGATGAATAAGGTATTCAAGGCGACAATAGATCTTGGCAGTGAGCAAAGAGACCTTGTCGTTGGGGGGGCGCCATTTTATACACCGAGTGAATTTGTGGGACGGGTCGTAGTGGTTTGTACAAACCTTGAGCCAAAGAAAATAGCCGGCATGATTTCAAGAGGAATGCTTCTGGCCGCTGATGGGCCAGAAGGGAAGCCGATTTTTCTTACTGCGGAAGGCGAAGCCCCTCTAGGAGCTCAAATACACTAGTCCATAAACCTCACAAAATCATAAATATCTCGCGAGACCTATTTGTTGCCAGTCTTGATAGCAGCTGCGAGAAACAAAAAGGCGGGGTTGATGATAGCTGCTGGCGCGTTCCTTTTCCTGTTAGCGATCGGCATAAACACGGTCTATTCAATGCAGACTGATTGCTTGGATGTTCTGCCGCCACAATGCTTCACAGGCTATGACAATCTCACTGAAAGCCAGAAAGTGATTGTTTCGCCAGGCCTGTACGTTATCGCAATTTCGGTTATCATCGCGGGGGCGGCACTCTGGTTCAAGCAGGCCCAAGTACTAGAAGTTCCAAGAGCTTAGCCAATTCCCGGACCAAAACTTGACGGCTCTTTTTTCTTCTGAACCTCTTCTAGAATGGACTCGTATTGCCTGTCCAAAGGCTTTGTATCAATTTCCAAATTCTCGAGCCTTGATAAGGCCGCTAGAATGCTCTTTGCAGCAAGTGGCTGAGGAACGGCCGTCTCTGAAATCTCGCCAAAAAGCCCAATAGCATCAATTCCTCTTTGCGCAGCTTGGCCCATTATGATGCCATTAAACCAAGTTATCGTTGCTATCTCGTTCCCGACGGGGTCAATGCCGGCCTTTGCAAGGACTTTTGTAAGCTCGGGCCTGTTTACAACGCCGCAGACTCTTGGTGCGCCTGCGAGTTGTTCCCGAAGATATCCTCCTGCTCCATAGAGCCTCTTTATCGTCCCAATAGCCTGAGCATAATCGAGGAATGCGTTGCAGAGTGCATAGAGCTCTCCAGGGTCCTGAGGCTGAGACTCGCCAGTAAGAATAAGGATCCTGCGCGTTTTCTCGTAGAACACCTTGTAGACATCTATTACGCTTTTAGCAACACCGTCAGCGTATGCCACCCAAGGCTTCTCTATCGACGTCATCTCGGCCACAAGTTCGGCCTTCAAGAATTTAGCCAGAAACGTCGAAACTAGGCCACCAACCCTGCCCATGTCGGGAAGAGATGCAACTATTGTCAGGTTATCTGCCTTGAACTCCCTGATGATCTTGAGCTCCATCATTTATCCAGTCCATTTATTCTTGCCAAGAACGCACCGATTGCGGTGTAGTCCATTTCAGAATAGCCGCTGTTGTTTGCAGCTCTAAATATCTGCTGAGCCAGGGCAGTCTGCGGAAGTGTTATCTTTTCAGCCAAAGCAGTGCTGCAAGCAAGCTCTAGGTCCTTGAGCATGTTCCTCAAGTGAAATGAGGGCTCAAAATTCCCAGCCACCATCTTGGGTCCTTTCTTTTCCGATAGGCCAGTTTTGAAGTACGTAGAATTTAGAACTTGAATAAAGATTGAAGGATCAATTCCTACACTTCTCACAAGTGTGATTCCCTCAGAAACAGCACTCGCGATCAACGCGATATTTAGGTTCAGCGCCAGCTTCACTGCATTTGCAGCACCGTCCTTTTCACCTAGGTAGAAGATATTTTTTCCAAGAACCTCTATTGCTGGCTTTGCTTTTTCAAATACTACCTTTGATCCAGATACAATGGGAACAAGTGCCCCTGTTTCTGCGGCCGCCGGTCCACCCATTACTGGCATACCTAGCATTTCTATGCCATCTTTGCGGAGAGTTGTTGCGCAGGATTCTGATTGACTCGGTGAGATCGTGCTAACGTCGACAACCACAACTTCCCGATTGCCAGAATTGTTAACACCTTCATCGCCCAGAAGTACTTCGTGAAGCGCTTCAAAATCCGTGACTACAGTGAAGATAAGGTCGCAACGCTTTGCAAGCTCGGCGGGAGTATTGGCAATTCCAGCCCTCCCTGAAAATTCTTCAGCCTTTGACTTGGTTCTATTGTAGACAGACAACTCAAATCCAGCCTTGAGAAGCCTGTTTGCCATGCCTGAACCCATAAGCCCAAGCCCCGCAACGCCTATTTTCATACCCTATCTACGAGCCTGCTCGCGCAAGTAAAAACTATACTGCGTCATGAACCTCCCCCCGCATTGGGTAATGAAACACAGATTCCAGTCCCCCTCCCCTACGGGTGCTGTCCTCCTTATTAGCTCCGATTAATCCACCCTCGTCATGACAAAACTCTGGTATAGTGGCTCGCCTACTCTAGAATCCAAGAAGAGCAAGTCGCTAATCCATCCATTCGTTGTAAAGGGCTATGATGGACTGACAATAAACCCGTACCAGGGTTGTCATCATCGCTGTGCATATTGCTATGCGACATACGAATGGTCTCCAAACTTTTACGATAAGGTCTATTCCAAGAGCAATGCCGCAGAGGTTCTCGAAACCCAACTCGCAAAGTGGAAATCTCAAACAATCGGACCCGTTATGGTTTCTTCAGCGACTGAGTGCTATCAGCCTGCTGAGCTTCGATTTGGCCTGACGAGAAAATGCATTGAAGTATTGCAAAAGTATGATGTCCCATATTACGTATTCACAAAATCAGCGCTAATTGAGCGAGACCTTGAGCTTCATCGTCGTTACAATCACAATTGCTTTATCGTTTGGTCTATAACGACCTCTAATGAAAAGATTAGGAGAGTTTTAGAACCAGGAACGCCCCCCTCTTCAAAGTTATTTGCCACCATAAGAAAATTCATCGAAGCTGGAATATGCTGTGCAGTCAATATCGACCCAGTAATTCCCCTAATTACCGATACTGAAGAGGAGCTTAGTGCGACGATTGAGGGGTGCAAAGGCGCGGGGTTGAAACACGTATTTGGAGCCGTGATGCGCCTCAGGTCAGACATATGGGAACGGATGAAGGTAGTTTTTCAGCTCCTCAATATTCCAGATGCTGTGGCGGGTTACAAAGAGATCTATGGGTTTGAAGAGCCTCTCGCTACGGCATATCTCTCGGCAAGAAAATCGTACTCGGAAAATATCCTTTCCTTTATGGAACAAAAAATACGCGCTAGTGGGATTCAAGGTGGCTTTCCTGATTATCTAAGAGAAGTCCCATTGGATAAGGCCAATTCTAATCAGTCAACACTCTTGGCATATTTGACATAGAGTTCTCCTTGTGAATCCTGAATTCATCTACTTGACGTGTCTTGTAGGAGCTATGAACCACGCCAAAAGACTCGTTTAATTATGGCAGCTGGAAATCTAACAGGAGGCGCTGAACCGACTGATGCCATCTAAGAAAAGTGCTGAAAGGCGATTAAGATTCAAGAGCTGCGTCATGTGCGGGCGGGTACTCCACAAGAACTCTTCAGGTCTTAAGAAGAATTTTGACGGGCTAGCATATCATTTCGATTCGGAGAGTTGTCTATTGATTTTCCAAAAGCTCAGGGATGTTTATGGAAAGAATTTCTTTAGACCTTGGTCGCGTTGACGCTCAGGATATGATCAACTAGCACTCTAAATCCAATTGGGAGCCTTCAAGCAAAATCTACTATTCTCGTTGGCTTGGCTGCGTTGCCAAATTCATGAGAATAGGCGGAATACAATCTTAGCAGCTGCCCGTGTTTTATCCGATATTCAGTGCTTACTAGCTTGATGACTGTCCTATATTCGTCCTTTAGGTTCGTCAGTGTTTCTGCGATGTTGTCAGCTAGCAGGATGTGGCCGTTGTCACCGAGATCCATGACCCTCCTGGCGAGTATGATGCCGGGACCCCATACATTCTGGTTTTTGTTGATATCGCTTACGACAAAGACCGGGCCGGAGCTCAGGCCTATCCTCACGCCTATGGTCCTGTCGGAGGTCTGTTTTTCATTAAATGCTCTAAGCCTTTGGTGGAGTTGCATGCTAAGCTGCAGCGGTAGCTCTGGATTAACAAGAAAACCGATCACCATCCCATCACCGGTGGGAAGGACTATCTTGGCATCTTTTGGCACCTTGCCAAATGCGTCGCAAGCGCCGATAAGCGCGTTCAGATCTTCAATCTTGCGTATCTGTTTTTCAACAGAAAGTAGCGGGTCCGACAGCCCTACTATGTCAATAAAGAAAAAGTTACCGTTTACGACGCCAGGTTGCAAAGCGTACATAGAATGTGAGCCGTAGATCTCGCCTAGTTTTCTATAAGTGTCGAGGCAATGAGGATGAAACGAGGAACCCGACTCGCGGCTGACAGGGCCAATAATCACACTGTCACACAGCTTACACCTGGAATCTCCTTCCGATAATGGATTTTCTTGACCAAAGCTGAGTGTGCCATCTGACTGAATTCGAAATTTTACCCACCTCGGTGTATTATGACTTCCCTTTAGCGACAAAATCCTGATGCTGCGTTCGATATCTTCTCCTGAGTCCTCCATCCGCAACTGAATAACACCATCGACCAGCGAGCCGAGAACGTCCACTGCATCAGTAGACGGGCTACCCGTGTATGTAAGAAGCACAGTCACATGTCCGCTCACTTTTACAAAGTCGTAGAGACCCGCTACAAACTTGTTCACTTCATCGATCGAAAACCTTGCCGCCAAATTCGTCAATGAATCCACAACCACGTAAGTAGGCTGTGGACTGGGCTTCCGATGATTAGCGGAAATAAGGGCTGTGCAGACGCGAAGAAAATCTGAAATGCTACTTATCGCGTTATCTTTAGGCCTTTGACTGGCATTATTCGTCCTGATTTCGCCTATTGAATTCGGAGAGAATGGATTAAAGTAGGAAGGAACACGGCCGGGCTCGTTTCCCTTTTTGATAAAGTATGAGTTGAATTCTTCAGGAGAAAGCCCTGGACTGCAACTTATATAGGCACAATCAAATCTATTGGAAATACCTTCTCTCAGAAATTGCATGCTGTAAAGAGTCTTGCCAGAACCAGGTGGACCCAACAAAAGCATTACAGAGGCGGGGAAATCACCAGGACCATTGAAGAGAAGCTCCTGTGCTGGGATGGATGCCTTCTCATTTTTCATGGTCTGGTTTCAATCCTGTATAATCAAAGTCGGGATAAAGAGTTGTGGATTCAGACCTTGGCGGCAAGCGCATCCACCAACATTTGCATCTGTTTCGTAAACGGGTGATCGGGATATCGCAGCGCCGTCAGGAATTCCTTTCTGCTAAACTGTATGTCACAATAGCAGGGGATTGCAGAGATTACATCCATGTGTGTTTCACGGGACAACATGCTTTCAGCATTGCCTGCTTCGTACTCGTCCTGCAGCACGGCGCCCTGACTCGATCCTTCTCCCGATACGCCTGCGCTGCGAGCTGTGGATAGCCCGTCGTGATGACTTGGCAGGCAATATCCCGCCACTCGATTAAACAACAGAAAAGACTTTGTCCCGTACTTTGTCAAAGAAGCATAAATCTCCGCTGCAAGCCGCTTCGTGCCTTCAAGATCTATGTCGCCCATTTTAAGGGTAAGAAAGAGAATGTCCGCTACAGCAAGAGCGTTGATCGACCAGTACCTAATGCCTGGGCTTGTGTCAATGATAACATAGTCAAGATCATAGTCACGAATCAGCTTGTCTCTTAGAACAATGAACCTCCGAAGCTGCAACTTTGAATTTTCCAGGCTGCCGCTTTCTATCTTGTATATCTCCTCCTTTTTCACACTGCAAAATCCTATCCATAATTTACCTCTGATTTCAGAGGCCTTGTCAAATTTCGCGCCATAGTCCTGCAAGATGTCTGTCACATCCGTCATCACTTCGTCCACTTCGGCCTCCCCAAGCAAATAGTCATTTAGCCATTTTTTTGGTTGCCTCTGAAAATATGCAAGAAGACTAGGAGCATAAACATCCAGATCCAAGAGAGCCACTTTGAATCCTTGCTTTGCCAATAGAGCGGCACAGTTAGAACCAATCGTCGTCTTGCCGGTTCCGCCCTTGTAGGAGTGAAAGGCAATAGATTTAGTGGTCACGTGCTAACTCCGTACAACTATAATATAGCATTTATCCAAACGGTAAAAATCAATTTTAGGAGGTGCATGCAGCGGGAGGTGAGGTTTTTGTCATTGTTATTCTTTTGTATCTCCTTCCTTGCGTTCGTGAGCCCAGCGGCGCTCATAGACCTCATCTTTGAGTTTGAAGCCCTTGAAAAGCTGAAAATAAGCCTGCCTCGCTTTGTTTTGCTTGTCCAGTTCAGCCTGTATCCACAATGATTCAAACATTGAAGCGTTGGAAAAGACAGTTGAATCGCTATTGGAGTAAGTAGATAGGCCTATCGCGTCTTGCAATGCCTCCTTTGTATCGTCATTTACTTCAATCGTCAGACTTCTGCTCTGATCTATTATGACTGTGGTTATCTTTGTAGGCAGAAATTGCTGAAGATAGTTCACTTGAATAGCCTCGTGCGGCGCAAGTAATTTAGAGTCAGAAATTTCTTTCAGCATCTCGTCTCTCATCACTAGTATTTTCACCTTGATTCCGCGTTCAGATGCGCGAACTAACTCGTCCAATATCTCGTCTCTCTCAGCCATAATGAAGGAGTTTTTTGTAGAAAAAAGAATCGCAATTTCATAAATCGCAGATCGTATTAAGTCAAGGACTAGGGACTTTGTCCTTGCTGGATCCCTGATAGTTTCGATGAATTCATTGTCCAATCCTTTAACGATATCAATGATTCTCTGCTTAGCAGGAAGCGCTTTGTCACTGATAGTATTCATGAGGAATAATTGGCTGCTCACAAAAGATGCGTTGGTGACTCGCAGAATTCTGCTTGAGTTGCTCTCATTAACCAAATAGGCGATGTATTCTCGCCGGTCCGCTATCAAAAAGCTGCCGGCCAGATTGGAACTGTGGAACAAATCAAAATGCTTCATGATCTCTTTACACTCCCCGATATTGGCTTGGGTGATCTCTGTCACACAGCTAAGTTTGATTCCCCTACTTCTTAGCTCAAGAATCTTGGATTGGTTTGATGAGATCGCGTTTGATAAGAGCTTTAGATTCTGTGAGTCGAAAAGGCATGCCAACTCTGAATTTACGCTGGATATTGTGTCTGAAATCAGTCCACTGACCTTGTGGTCAGGGACGACTTTGACATCGTCATTTTCGGGGCTGGCTGGCTGAGCCAAATCAATGCGTATTCATGAGTAGAAGCCTATAAAGAGTCACATTCATGTGGCACAGCAATGCGATAACAATATTAATTTGCAAGCCGATCGAGCTCCATGCCTATATTTCTGGATGTCCATAAGGTGCCCTTCACCGAGGACAACTTGAGAGAACTATGCAAATCTCCACCTGACGAGTTTGGCGTAATGCACGTAAATCTATTCTATAACAAAGAATCTAGCGTCTGTTTTTGCCTGCTCAGTGCACCTGACCTTGACGCCGTCGAAAAACATCACAAAAAAGTCAACATCCAATGCGAATGGATAACGGAAGTTACCAATATTGTGAATGATGCCTTCAAGACGGGACAACTCAAGCAATAGGTTTACAGTTTTAAGAGAATGTGACTCAACACGCCAAAATAATACTGGATGCCGAAAGATTTATTGGCGTAACATTCAGCTTGGGCAATTTTTCTTGGATGGTTTACCCTAGACAATGGCTACCCGAACGTTGGTGTTTTTATTTGTCGATATTGAATTTTCTATTGTCAAGGAATATTTCTTCACAATCACAGTGTCCATTTAGTCTTACTTGTCTTCCGCAGCGGGGACATATAGTCAGTGGTGCAGGCAGTTCTCCCATCTCCAAGTAGATGGCTGACATTATTGTAGGATATCGGCTTTGGTATTAATAAGAATTAGGGAGACCAACCCCCTCCTGTGGGAGCTGTGACAGCTAATCGCGGTAAATGGAGAGCTCAAGGAAATGAACCTGCGGATACCATTATGGAAGGAACTCTAGCTTGACTAGCACCCATATTTCCTGGCCCATTCATCGAATGAGAACTCACTTTCAGCACAATATTCAGCCAAGATAATTGCGTTCTTAGACACCAACAGTCCTTCATTAATCACCTTCCCCCCACAGTACACTTTTGCAATCATTCTTCCATATGAGCCTGAAGTCTGCCCGTCATCTTCATCGACAAACACCTCGGAACCTTCAGGACACAATCTGGCAGTATATGAAGTGGCTTCTTGATAGCCGACCTCTCCCCTTTCAGGCGTATCCACAAGTGCTAGTCTGATAGTTATGTCATTCACCCTTATTGTGTCGCCATCAATCACCTTTGTTACGATACCCTTGAAACAAGAAGCAGAGCCGCTACATTCAATTCGCAAGTCGGATTCGGGGTTGATTCGCACTTGGGCAGAAAGGAATGAGAACGTAATGGGAGATTCCACATTCTGCCACGCAAACACTTGAACGTTGTGGTCTCCCTCAATTTCGGAATGCCACATCGCCCCAGCTGTTCGCATTTCTCCGCTCTTCAAGTCAAAAGCGGTGGGTTCGATGAAGATTACTCTATCACGAGGATCTTTGATTTGCACGACATGGACAAACGACAACTCTTCTGCAACATGACTAGTGATGTTTGACCGAATCAAAAGATTCTCTCCTAACTCCGCCGACTGTAACTGTTGTCCAAATTCGTTTGTAACAACAAGATCGAGTCCTGCATCTCCCTCCCAGCTCTTCAAAGTAGCCATGGAACCTTGGTAAGCGTACATCACAGGCAACAATACAAGCGCAATAATTATTGGAACTAATAGTCGAGATATCGCAAACAAAGCTATGAAATCTCATGCATGCTAATTAAAGTTATTTCTAATCATCCACACGTTGAAGCCAGTTATGATGCTGAGTTCCAAATCGATGTGGCTTCAAAAGAATTGTTAAATAATCTGCACGCTAATTCAATTCACATGGCATTAGTGGCAAAAATTGTAGAGTTGATCGGAACTTCGGATGATGGGTGGGAAGCAGCTGCGCAGGCAGCAGTGAAGGAAGCTCGGAAGACTATCCATGGGATAAGTGGTATAGAAGTCGTAGACATGACAGCTAAAGTAGACACGAAATCTGGCAAGATAGTCAAATACAGAGCGACAGTAAAGATAGCATTTGGTGTAGATGACGAAAGATAGCTGAAAGACCGGAATGGATTTCTTGCGCTGGACATGCAACATTCGAAATCATTTCTTTTTGCTCCGTTGACTTGGCATATTTGCAATCATTATTAACATGAGCAGGCCACGATTCTCCATGAAGGAATATCGCAACCCTTCTCCCACTGTTGATGTCATTCTTCAAAGTGGATCAAAGATACTGATGATCAGACGAAAGAAAGACCCGTTCAAAAACTTGCTGGCGCTTCCAGGGGGATTCATCAACGAAGGTGAGACCGCCGAGGCAGCGGTAAAACGTGAGGCTCGGGAAGAAACTTCTCTCGAGGTGGACCCAATAGAAATATTGGGTGTATACTCGGATCCAAAACGAGACCCGCGAAAGCATATCATGAGCGTGGTCTTTATCGGCATAGTAACCGGAGGAACTGAGAAGGCAGGGGACGACGCACAAGGCATCGAATGGCAAGAGCTGGACAAACTAAATGCCTCGGAGTTGGGCTTTGACCACATGCAGATCATACGTGACTACAAAAGCTGGAAGACATCCGGCGGCACCTACTGGTCATCGAAAAGAAGGAATGAATACCATGCCATATGAAGACCTTAACATGGATTATAGTAAATGTGACTGAGATGCCGAAAAACTTGGATGTTCTGGGATGCCTAGCACTATTCCTTGCGAGCAATGATGGCAGATTTACTTAATTGCACTTTATCGCCTTATTAGCTTGTACAAATTCACCTTCACCATTAGGATAAACTGCAAAATATATATAAAACATAACAGCGTTATACTGACTGTATGACGGCAAAAGAAGACCTTAACATGGATTATAGTAAATATGACTTCAAAGACCCTACGGAGGTATATGTATACCTCAGCAAAAAGGGCCTTTCAAGAGGGACAGTAGAAGAAATTAGCAGAATGAAAGGCGAGCCGGACTGGATGAGAGACTTTAGGCTCAGGTCATACGAAGTCTTTTTGAGCAAGCCGATGCCGAATTGGGGTGGCGATCTTACCAAGATTGATTTCCAGAATATTTACTATTACGCCAAGGCTTCTGAAAAGCAAAGCAAGAGCTGGGATGATGTCCCCGAGTCTGTCAGGAACACTTTTGA
>DASYRH010000137.1:0-5998 GCA_036004585.1 Nitrososphaera sp.
GGCAAACTCCACGCTTCTTTCCTTCAGTAATTCATGCTGCACTACGTACAGAACTGAAATATCTTCCTCCCGGACTTTAAGTTCGATTTCATTATCTTTTACGTCTGAAACTTCTGCAAGCATAAAGGCGTCATACAGACAACTACTTATTGAGGATATAAATGATACCATGCAGGCAGAGATGGCTGAAAGCAGCTTCATTGCAGATGCCAATTTTTCAAAATCTCAGGACAGCGTGAGGGCAGATCAGCCGCTGACGCTAAGCCTAAGTTTCAAGATCGACGGAGCAATCAGGGAAGCATTTTCGCAAAAGAACTGGGAGCGCGCCTACAACAAACATGATAACGGATTTCGAATGACAATCGAAGTCGATGTAAAGTCGGGCAGAAAAACCGTCCTTGCGCTAAAATTTGTCAGAAAGGCTGCGCTTTTTTGGACGAGGAATCCAAAGATACCTCACAGGATATGGGTCTCAATCGTAAAAGACGAAACGCCATTTTATCCACTCACAATCGAAGAGGCCCACTCACAGCTGTTTGACGTGAACAAAGTGATCGAACTTTCCGGCAGAGACCTCGATTCTGGCTCGCACAAACTGCATGCGGATATCAAGGTGTCATGGGGCAAGCATGATTATACTGAACCTACGGAAATCCAGGCAAAGTCGAATGAGCTCGATCTCATGCGGGTCGCTGCATGAGCAGTTATGGATCGAGAGCGAATAATTACAATCCTCATTCTCATTGGTCTATTTGGCGGGCTGATCGGAGGACCGATAGCAAGCTTGGCGGATTACTATGCTCCTCCTGAGAGAAGGTTTTGGATTTTCATAATTCCGGAATTCATTGGCTTCGCCTGCCTTGTACTGATGGTAATCTATGGAAAATCCAGAAAGAAAGAGGCCAAAGACAATCCAAACTGACTTACGAGTACTTATAAGTGAAAAACGTGCTAGAAATTCAGATGCAGGCGAGCGCCCCAGGCAAAGACGCAGAACTCGCAGTCCCTCTGCCAAATGGCAGGGTAAAGTGCACTGCGTGCGCAAGATATTGCGAAATACCTGAAGGCAAGATAGGCCTTTGCGGCGTAAGGGGAGTTGTCAACAACAAGCTGCGTCTTTTTGTTTATGGAAGGGTAATGACGGGACATATTGATCCGATTGAAAAAAAACCAGTTACACATTACATGCCAGGGACCGATATTTACTCCATTGCAACGACAGGTTGTAATTGGTTGTGTAATTATTGTCAGAACTATGATATTTCACAAAGGCGAAAAGTAGAAGGCATCGAGATGACGCCTGAGCAGGTAGCTAATGAAGCAGCATTGCATGGTGCACAAGGAATCGCTTACACATACAACGAACCATCGATTTTTATCGAGTTTGCAAGAGATTGCGGGATTGAAGCTCACAAGCTCGGCATCTTTAACATCTTTGTTTCAAACGGATACGACACCCCTGAATCAGTGAAGATGATGGGCGAGTTTCTAGATACAATCACCGTGGATTTCAAGGGGAGCGGCAAGCAAGAATTCGTCAGGAGATACATCGGGATACCAAACGCAGATCCGATATTTCAAACTCTAAGGGAACTAAAGAGCAAGACAAAGATCCACGTCGAGATCACGGACCTTATCGTGCCGCAGGTGGGCGACGACTTGGACTCTGCCAGAAAGCTATGCAGATTTGTCTACGACGAGCTGGGTCCGGAAACTCCAATTCATTTTCTCCGGTTCCACCCGGATTACAAAATGATGGATTTTGATTCGACGCCGGTCCAAACCCTGGAGAAGCATCATGCTATTGCAAAAGAAGTCGGACTGCAATATGCGTATCTCGGCAATGTTCCGGGGCATCCGCTTGAACACACTTATTGTCCTGGCTGCAACAAGGTCGTCGTGGGGCGCTACGGCTTCTCAATTACGTCATGGAACCTGGACGCGCAAAACAGATGCAAGAATTGTGGTCATCCAATCCCAATAATTGGCACGGTTCGTAAAGCGCGCAAAACACGCTTTCAATTTATCTCCTGAGCATTATGAAGAGAAAAACGCGTTTAGGACAACAATCCGGAAAGCTACTCTTAAACGACTTCAAGAACAGCCATGCCTGCGATAGCCTGGAGCCTCGAATTAACCTTAAGTATCCACTGACAACAAGGAGGATCAGTGTTCATCAGCAAGACCGTGCAAGGGATAATTGCCATAACCTTTGCGCTTATCGTTGCGTTCTTGGTAATCTTTACAGCGGGTTCAGTTGGGTCATAGGCAACATACAAGGCCCCACGCGTCACACTTAATAGTTCATCTTGAAAAAGCTGAAGAATGATAAAGTGCGCTGATTGCGGATGCCTTCCCAGAGAATGTAAACTAAGCACATCCGGCGAAAATTGCCCAAATTGCAGTTTGGAAAAATGTTGCTGCTGGGACAGCGTCCATAGTGAATCATTCTAGCAAGGTAGACATATCCGTCGCCGGATATGAAGCTCAACCCTGAAAGTGAAGTCCGCAGCCATTAAATTACCTGAACAAGCCGAAATTCAAAGTCGGGGTCGTTGTCTAGCTTGGTATGATGCCAGCCTTGGGCGCTGGAGGCCGCTGGTTCGAATCCGGCCGACCCCACTTTTCATTGTTGCACTAACAACAAGATTCTGAACCTGTATTGAGCTTGAATATCGAGACAAACTATCATGAGAGTTGAACTGGAATTGAAGATAGTGGACCTTGTGAAAAATGTTGTCTAATCTAGGCGATAACTAGCAGTTGAAATAAAGAAAAGAAAGAGAGAAGGGGTTTTAGTCCCACTTGCTCCACGCGGCCATCCAGCGGTATGTCCACGTGTTAAGCTTCGCACCTAACGCAGCGATCGGCACTGTCAGCACCGCTCCTGCTCCTGAGCCCAAGGCTACAGGACTGTTGTAGAACTTTCCTACCTGGGGCTCGATTGGAGTCATATATGCTGGCAACGTCGGTCTCGGATACTTGAACGCCACCTCCAATGGGTCTCGGACGAGCAGCAGATTGACCATGTTGAACAGCGGGAACGAAAGGCCAATCAGTGATCCACCAATAAGTATGGCAGCGTGTTTGTTTCTCCTAGTTGCCCAGTATGTTAGGTCTAACAGCATTGCCGAAGGTATCCACACAGGTACTACAATGAAGTCGTATGGGTATCCAAGTGCAAACCATGCACCCTTTGCAACCCAAGTGTAGATGGTCATTATAGTCGCGTAGTATGTGGCTGTTCCCGGAACTCCTGTAAATAGCATGTAGTAGATTGCGCCTACTGCAAGCATCGTGGATTGCGATACAGAGAATACCACGAACGAGGTCCACATCCAGTCTGTATAGAAGATATAGTCTCCTGCGTTGATTGTCAGCAGCGTGCTGTTGACAGCAACCACTACTATGAACAAGTAGTGCGTTGTACGTCTAAGCCAGACCATTATCTACCCAGACATATACGTAGTATATAAAATTTTATGTTTCGACCAAACGAGTGCGGAATTCGAACATTAGAACAGCAAAAATGAATCGGGAAAAAGTGATAAAAAGAAGAAAAGAGACGGCTTATGCCCTAACTGGCTTCTCGTGTGCGACCTTCATGATGAAGAAGAATCCGAGAGCCTCAATTACGGTCAGGACTGAAAGCGCGTATAGGCCGCTAGGCAATGGATATGCCCACGGGTATACTGAGACACCGACATAGACTCCTCCCGCGGTTGCCGCCCAGCATAGTGCAAATCCCAAGATGTAGACGCCATTCATGTTTTCGACTCTTCGGCCGATCATGCGTTCGACGTCGTCTCGGCTTTCGCCTCCGCCGCCACCGCTCCTACGTCCACCACTTCCGTATCCCTTTGGTAAAGTCATTTGCTATACCAACAGAATATGCCTTTTTAAATTTTGCTGTTGGGCTAGGCAGTAGAGGCAGGGCGAAATCCGTCTTGAGGAAAAAGGAAGGCCGGAGGGGCCTAGATGTTCTTGCCGCCAAACAGGCCGCCCAATGCGGTGCCCTTTACTCTTACAAGCCCGACAATCAGGGCAAGCAGGGAGGCAACTATCAGGGCAACACCTAGTGGGAATTCAGGTACTACAACTAGCCTGAAAGCCACACTCTCTGTGAACTGGCCTGTGCCCTGGCCGCTGACGGAATTGATTGTTACCGTAGCAGTCATTCCACCCGCGTCTTTGAACTGTACTTCGTGTGTCCCTGTGCCAAGCTCCACATCCGCGTTTTGGTTCTTGAACTCTGCTACTACGCCGCCGCTGCTGTTGGTGACGACAAAGTCATAGTTTGCCCTCTCTAACGGAAATTCAGTCCTGTCGGCCAGGCTGACTGTAAATAGCACTGTCTGTCCTGGCTCGATAGAAGCTGGTTCCCAATCCAGCGTGACCACAAAATCTCCTCTTCCACTTCTCCCCTCCAGTGGTGGAGTCGGCACTTGTGCCAGGCCTTGTGGTGGTTCGGGCTTGCCAGTACCCGTCTCCAATAGTTCAAACGCGAATTGAATTTCGGGCGTGCCCGTCGTGGTATCGGTATAGAACTCTGCCTTTATGGGAAATGGAAATTCATTTAGTATCCAAATCTTGCTGGTAACTTGCCCTTTGTGCAGTTCAACGCGTGTAGTGTCAAATGAACCGGCCTGAACCTGTATGGTTTCAGTCCCGGCCGGTTTGACGTCAGAGCCTCCAATAGAGCCAGTCCTGCCCCAGTTGGCCGCAGTCAGCGACTTTGGCTCGGCTTTAGTTGTAAATGAATCTAGCCACTGAAGCGAACCAGAGTAGCCGACCGCAAAATCGTTCATCTCGGCCGGAATCGTGCTTCCGCCTGATAGGAAGGTCATGGTCTCGGAAAGTTTGAAAGTTCCCTCAATTACATTGCCTTCATCGACGACAAATGTTGGGACGATCCAATCTCCCTCCGCATCCTGTTCCTGGAAGTACATGGTCATTTCAAAAGGTTGCTTGTCATTTGTGTCAAGTTCTTGGATTCTGTACTTGACGTACATGTCTTGCTTTACGCCCTCTCCCGGATACCAAAGGTCGTCACCTTGTGCGAATGCATTACTGCTGCCGGCAACCGCTGATACCCCGAGTACGAGTAACATAGCCACGAACGCGGAGGCGAAGAATCTGGAAGCCATTACGAAAATAGTGAATGTGGCAACTGATAAATGTTTATTCTGCGATATAAACAAATAAGTATAGCAAGGCGGAAATCCGTTCTAGATGTGCAACTGTCCAAAGGTCACCTTTTTCGAAGTTGACTTTAAGCTGGTCGGCATGAGGGTAATCGCAAATCACAAGAATTGCGGCGAGTTCCTGAACGAAGACCAGTATTCGGGCTTTGAAAAAGAGCTAAAGAAGTACTGGGGATTTGAAGAAAAGTAGCCTGCTTTATAACAGGGAATCAAGGACAGTTTAAATTCACATGCCACCGGGCCGGGTGCCCATCACGTCATCTTTATTAAGAACGGTTTGAATTTTGTGGTAGGTGGATTTGGATGACCAAAATGTTAAGTGTAAATATCGACACGTCCGGCGTTGACTCGGCTGAAGCAAAGGAATGGGTTAGCGAGCTTGCCAATATCTATGCAGACATGCAGATCTCGGATGTCAACGTCTCTGGAAACAAGATCTCATTCAAGGCTGGGTTTTCCGGCATGGATGACACAGAGCCAGAAGACGTCAAGATGAAGATTGACGAGTACCTTACAATGAACGAAGCATTCCAGGCAAAGAACATCAACATCAAGTAAGCCGCCTCTCTTTTTCTTCTTCCAATAATACTTGGATAGTGCTCATCAACGGTTGTTACTAAGATTAAAATAGAAAAATTGCTTGTACTGTGCAAATGACCTGTAAAGGGATATGCATCCGTCACAAAGCGCAAAAGCCAGTTGGCTCTGGCAGGTACGCATCAGGCCAAAAGCGATGCCAGATATGTGAAATATTCATAAAATGGGATGGCCTTTGGTGCCCGTGCTGCGGCTAT
>DASYRH010000138.1:0-13871 GCA_036004585.1 Nitrososphaera sp.
GATTGCCCCACTGAAGCAAGGTATTGCTTGCCGAATTCTATTGCCTTGTCGTGTTCTGTACTTGCTTCTACTATTACATCAAAGTGCATAATCCTGCCATCCTTTTTTGTTACGTACGTGTCATAGACTGCGCATTCCATGTGATCAAATTGAAAGGATATGTTATTTATTCTATATCGCCAAAAACAGCCCAGGGGACCATCGACATTTGCCTAGTCTTGTTGACATCAGGTGAACAGCGATCGGCTGGCCAACTTCTAGATGTGGCCTAGGCCAATCCGGGGCCAGAATTGAGATTTGAGCCATCGAAAAAAGGATTAGTTGGATGCTGGGATCACACGAACCTAGGGTGGTCCTACTCACTAAACGCGCCTTTTGCGCTATCGATAGGTCTACTAGCAGGTCAGATCGATTGACTAGAAAACTTCATTTAGACGCTGAATATTTCGGAAGTACTTCTAGTCGATTTTCGAGGCGACCTTTGTGATCCGGAACGACACTCCTTGGTCGTACAGCCCCTTTGAGACGCTGCGCGCCAAGCCATCCTCTACTGCTTTTATCCTACTCTTGTCTTGCACAATGTCAACTGGGACGTCGATTTCGATCTGGACGTCAAGACGCAGCTTTTTAGTTTCAACCATGAGTCTTGATAGCTCTTCTGTTTCCGTCTGGTAATATTTCAGTCTTCCATCGCACATGGAAAGTCTTTTGTGTTAGGAACCACATACTGCTCGTATTGTACCCGTCAGACATTTTCTCTAGGCTTTATGGCGAGGAAAAGAACACTGACCTTCTCTATCCTAAGGAGGAGCAGGCGCCCTCGGAAGTTGACGATGTTCTTCAGACAAACATATTCAATGTCATGCTCAGCAGGAGGTCTCAAAGAAAGTTTGAAGATAAAGAAGTCGAAGACTGGAAGATTGATATGATTTTTGCGGCCGCCGACACTGCGCCTACGGCAGGTGGATTCCAAGGATTTGAAATATTCCATGTAAAGAATCCTGAAGTCAAGCAAAAACTGGTTGAATCGGCAAACAAGCAGCCGTATGTCAATGCCCCTGTTGTACTCGTCTTCTCCATGAACCCGTCGCGAGTCAAGATGAATTTTCCACAGGAGATCATTAAAAAGTTCTCGACGCAGGATGCCACGCTCGCCGCAGCCTACGCGCAGCTTGCAGCACACGCCCTTGGTTTGAGCTCCGTGTGGATCGGAATGATAAACGAACAGGACGTAATGAGCGCGCTTGGGTCGGATCTTGTCCCCTCAAGCATTCTCTGCATTGGATACCCATTCAAAATGCTCCAGCCAAAGCCAAAAAGGAGCCTGGTCGAGTTGATACACGAAGTCTAGTAACCTGCGTCCATACGAAATGTCCGCGTTTCTTCCCGCTTTATCAGTGAAGTCTTGTCAGCCCTCTTTACCTTAGCGTCTATAAGACGTACGTTCACAATGTCTTTGCCAAATGCTGAATCAAGTGCCATCTCTACGCTACCTGGTAGCCACGCCTCGTCGTGGGCATGATCCAAAATGACACTATCCATTGGAATAATCACCTTGCTTACCTTGACTATATTGTCTATCTCATTTCGAATCCGGACCCTCACTAGGGCTTCCTGATACTTCTCCGGCGCGACATCTTCCTTGCTAGCCGCTGCCTCAGATTCTGCATACCTGCAGACCACGCCACTTTCAGGCGAGCCATAGAGGGCATACCTCTGTGGGGTGGGCGAGAAAGCATCGATCAATAATTCTTCGTCTTCGGACTGGCGAAAGACTCCGATTTCTATTGGCATCTTTGCATAGACTACGACTTCGCTCCGCTGGTCTACAATGACGGGGAACCTGAACTTTAGGTAGAGGTTCACTGCAACCTGTTTCGGTGTAAATATGGGCGGCACCGGAAAAACTCCAATCACTGCTTGTTCCTTGTCTGTCAAGATAGTAACTTGGGCTGCGTATTCGGTGCCAATAGACCGACTATATGTGATTGAAGGACGCGACGAATCAAAGCGGATCTTGCTTCCAGCAATCGAAATCTCGTTGTCCGCGGTGCCTACGTTGATGCGGTAATGGCCGAACAGCTCCGCCAATTCGAAAACTAATTCTCCTTCGATCATTTCTAAACGTATCCCCTAAAACCAATATATCACGCCAATACACTGTAATTTACCTTGTCAACAGGAACCACTCTTAACGCTACTTCGTGGTTTGGGATTTCTGACAAGTTAAACCTTTTTGGTGCAGAAGTCGCTCCGTTCACGATAATTCTCACTATTCTTATCATAGTAGTCGGCTTTTTGATAGCTCATTTTGCTAGGCTTATCACCACGAAGTACTTTGCAGGCAGGCTCCCGCCAGACACTCGAAAGACTATGGGCAGGCTTGTGTACTATGTCATAGTCGCGGTGGCCCTATTTTCAGCACTTGGGATCTCTGGTCTCGACTTATCTGGAGTATTCCTTGCCGGTGGGATCGCTGGAATTGTGATCGGCTTTGCAACACAGTCCCTGTTCTCCAACCTAATCTCCGGCATATTTCTCCAGATAGACAGGCCCATGAAGATAGGAGATCCGGTCTTGATAACAGGCAAGCTACCTGATGTTGCAGGAGTCGTGGTTGAAATTACAACATTGTCTTCGAGATTGAGAATGTTTGATGGGACCTATGTTAGGTTACCCAATTCGGACGTCTTTCTTTCAGAGATACGCAATTATTCTGGCGCGGCGGCAAGGCGCATTGAACTTTCGCTGGGGGTCGCATACAAAGAAAACCTGAGTGAAGTGATTTCAATAATCCGGGGGAGCCTTGAGAAGACTCCTCTAGTCCTAGTAGAACCTGAACCCGATATCTTTGTGGATTCCTTGGGCGAGTCTGCCGTAGTCGTCAATGTATGGTGCTGGATTCCGTTTACAGTTTGGTTTGACATGAAAAAACAGCTGGTCGAACAACTAAAGGCTGAACTAGACAGAAAAGAAATAGAGCTTCCCTTCCCTCAGAGGGTGATTCATGTCACTGCGGGCAAGCAAAAGAATGCGAGCAGCACGAGTCCCCACCGCAGTTCGAACGTAGGCGAAAAGCAGAATTTTGACGAATACTCTGACTCATTCAATGGATAAGATCTGCCATCCAGTGGTTAGAACACCGATTCAGCAGATCTTAAGTTGACTTTCTTAGAATCAAGACAATGGCTTCTAATTCCTCTGCCAATTTGTCTGCCCATTCTGCGGTTACATTTGCGGGGTCAATGAACGCGTCTCTAATTTTGGTCTTCTTGTTCTTGATAACTTCCAAGTCAAAATACGTCGTGACACCCTCTTCGCCTTGCATCTGCCTGTTGTGATCAATCACTACGGGTGACGTCTGGTAAAGGTACATGAGCAAATCATTGAGCTCGCCAAAGAGTACTCCCTTTCTCTTGCGGATCTCTTCGAACTTTGGATAGTTCCGCTCAACAGCCGAAGCTTTGTTGTCAAGCTCTTTTACGAGGTTTTCGTCGTCAAACATCTTTGTAAAGAGCTCCTGAAATTCCAGATCTGCGTATCCTTTTTTCTCCAGTTCGAGCCGAAGGGCTTTATCTGCTGCGCCTGACATCTCTCCAAAAACTGCGCCAGCCTCATCAGCAATGCGCGAGAGCTCTTTCTGGATTTCCATAACGCGTTTGTCCACTTTGTAGTAGGGAAGCGCATGAAACTGGACTCCGAAATATCCTGTCAGATGATACTTTTCCAAGTCCTTGCTAACCTGAAAAAATAATCGGTGGAGATCCTCTGTCTCCGAGCTAGCGACCTCGGAATTAGACCAGCCATTCTCGCCCAGACTCTTTGCGACCCGCTGGTAAAACTTCCGGACATTGGCCGGGTCAAATGTATTGGTTTGGGTAATCGTGCCGTCGCCTAGCATTGCGTTTACGCTCTGCAATTTTATTGCGGGATCTATTGCTTCTAGGTAGGCCAGCTGAATATCTTCGATTACAGGGTTCAGACGGTCGCAGGCATGCCCGGTCCCTTTCAGAGGTAGTCTCATTATCTCTGTAAGACCGATGCGAGATTCTGACTAATATATTCTCAATGACGTTTAAATGCCTCGTAGCCAAATCTCCTGCAAGGCATTGGCTCCAAAGGTGGAAAAAAAGAGAGATGGCAGTGTGAAGGAAGAGCAGCTTGGCAAGCCAGATGCATCAAGTGAAACACTTATGGATATGATGCTGGGCTCAACACCAACACCCGACACAAAATCTGTAGATTCTGAAACTCTTGTTTCTCTTACACAAGATAGGCTCTGGCGGGCGCTTAAGCGCAGGTTTCAATACGATTCCACAGTAAAGCCTGGGCAAGAATACCTTCTCAATCACGTTAGTTCAAAGATACCTTTGGTGATACTCTATGCCGACCTCGTTGGCTCCACCAATATGAGCATGACTCTCCCTATCGACAAACTTGTCACGATTATCCGGGCATTTACCTACGAGATGTCTTCAGTCGTTTATCACCACGAAGGCTATGTCCTGAAATACGTCGGAGACGCTATTATTGCCTTCTTCCCCGCAAGCTTCAACAAGCTCTTGGCCTGTGACAGAGCAGTGCAATGCGCCAGGTCAATGATAACTGTAATCAAGAACGGCATCAACCCAATCCTGAACCAGTATGATTATCCAGAGTTAAACGTCAAAATAGGAATTGACGAGGGCGAGAATGTAATTGTCCAGTACGGCGATGACAAGAGCTCTCTAATTGACATCCTTGGCTATTGCATGAGCATAGCTGCAAAAATTACTTCACTTACTCCTCCAAACAGAGTCTCTGTAGGTGAAGACGTACACAAGATGCTACACCCTGGATTGAGGTCAAAATTCAAAGAGGTCAATTTCAGTGTGGACGAGTGGAAGTACACTGAACGCCATACAGGTCAAATATACAGAGTCTATACGATGCAGGATAGCAGCAAGTAAAACCGCGCCGTGGTGGTCAACAAACGCGCTAGCGGTACGACTTTTGCTTTCTGCGCCTTGCTCCGGGTCCACCGAACTTTTTCGATTCCGTCTGCCTGCTATCTCCGGAGAGGAAATGCCTGTCGTATTCTGTCAGCTTTTTCCTGACTTCTTCGCGAATGCTCTTTGTGAATGGGTGTTCTCTTGGATCCTTGCCGCCCTTCTCTTGCCCCGTCAATGCTCTGGAAATTGCCACCGCGCTTGCAAACGCCTGGCCCATGAAACCGCCGCCACGCACTTGAACATTAATGTCCACCCTGTTTCTAAGTTCTCCAACCAGAGTCAACGGGGTTAATACAAGCTCTTTAGCAACATCGGGAGTAACAAGTTCTGCAGGTGTATTGTTTATCCTCACCTTGCCACTTCCTTTTGAAATGGTTGCGACTGCCCTGCTAGACTTTCTTTGTCCCGGGTATAGTTCAACTTTGTTAGTCATGTCTACAGTCCCTGCCAGCCAATCTGCTTGGCAACATCGCCGACACTGATATAATAGGATTCGGGTTTTCTTATCTTTGAATCAGCAAAGGACTCCAATTTGGTGTCCTTCATTTCTTCAGGCACCCCGATATATACCCTGAGCCGCTGGTGAGCCTCCACTCCACTTGTCTTGCGCTTTGGGACCATTCCTCTGACCATTTTTGAGAGCATCGTGTCAGGCCGCCTAGGATGAAATGGCCCGTGGATTGGATTTGTAACAGAGTTGATCTCTAGGTGTTCTTTGTAGAGCTCAATGGTCTTGTAGCGGTCACCTGAAAGCATGGCTTTCTCTGCATTCACAATGGCGACTTTGTTGCCTTGAAGCAAGAGTTTTGATACGTGCGAGCACATCCTTCCCGCAATACAGTTCGTCGCGTCGACCACTATTTGCTTCGGCCCCGAACTCTTTTTCTCAACCAATAACGCGCACTCCCCTTCCGTCAGGATGCTTCTTTGCAAGGTCCTCAAAACTGATGACCTTGCCGCCCGCTGAAACTATCTTTTTCGCGGCTCCTTCAGAAACCGAGTAAGCACAAACAGTCAACTTGTGTCCAAGGTTACCTGTCCCGAGAATCTTTCCCGGCACAACCAAAACCTCGCCAGACTTGGTTAGCTCGGCGAGCTTACCTACGTTTACTTCTCTTCTGTTGGCTCTTGGGCCTGAAAGCTCCTCTTCTAAAGCACGCCAAATTGGAGCCTTTGTCTTCTTGAAGGCAGTACGTAGCGTCCACACCGTGTTATCTAACATCGTATTGGCAAACATTTTCGTTCGTTATGCTCACTCGTTGTAGAAGCTCCCCAAATAAACGTATTCTAGACGCTCTTTGGAACCTTTAGCGAAGACGTAATCTGCTTGAAACTCTTCACCTTTGATGCAAGCCTCTCTGCTGCGGAAACGAGAACCTCCTCCGCAGAAAGCGCGCCATTTGACTCTAGTACCAGAATTATTTCATCTTCATCCTTGCCGTCTTTGACGACGGCGGCAGAAGTCGGCTGCCACTTGGCGTGATCTTTTCCCGTTCCTAGCCTTGCATACGCTTCGAACTTTAGCTTTTGATTCGGGGCCAATACGATAATAGGAATATCCTTGCTGACGGGTTTTACCAATTCATCTTCAGAAACAAGTTCTCCAGATGTGACAACTTTTGTCTTATCGCTCGCCTCAGAGTCAAGAACTAAAAGTACTCTACACTTGCTGCATCCAAGTGTACTCTTGCAGTCACACTCATGTGGCATGACGAACCTTCCTGGGTCAGTCCTTAGCGGTATGAGCCCTAGACGGTGGGCGACAGCTTCGTCGTGCATAACTGACGAATTCTCTAGCATTACCACGTCGTCAATGGCAAGAGTAGGAACTTCGCTAATCGCAAGCCTCCTAAGCGAGTTCACATACTGCCTTGGAATATTGTTAAACTTTACAACTATTCTCTCTGAAGATTTCTCAATGACGTCTACGGAGGGAGAAGCCAATACCGAAAAGCTCGCCGAAACGACCTTAAAAATCTACCGAAAATTCTAAAATTTGCTGAGAACTTGACACGCATATATACTTCTTCGTGAAATAAGCCTCTTACATCAGCGGCATGACAGAATCCAAGTTTACAATCATAAAGCTCGCGCTTGAAGGTGACAAGTTTGAGCTCATAGTCAAGCCGGACCCGGCGCTGGAGTACAAACTTGGGAAGCGATCAGATCTCTCAAGCGTGCTTGTTTCTGACGAGATATACTCTGACGCAAACAAGGGCTCAAGAGCATCGAGCGAGAAGTTGATGAAGCACTTCAAGACTACAGATGCTACTGAAGTTGCAAAGCAGATTATTGCAAAGGGGGAGCTCAACCTTACAACTGATCAGCGGAGAAAGATGGTGGAAGAAAAGCGCAAGCAGATCGTCCAGTACATCAACAGGAGTTTTGTCGACCCAAAAACACATCTTCCCCACCCAGTAGTAAGGATCGAGGCTGCCATGGACGAGGCAAGGGTTTCGATTGACCCCTTCAAACGTTCCGAGGATCAGGCAAAGACCGTAATTGAAGGCCTTCGGAAGATTCTCCCGCTAAAGTCGGAAACAGTGAGGCTCACCGTCACTGTTCCCCCGCAATTTTCCGCGCAGTCTTTCAACATTTTAAAGTCTGCAGGAGATTTTAAAGGTGAAGAATGGTTATCGGACGGATCGCTCAGGGTAATTGTCGAAATGAACGCTGGGTTGAAAGCACAATTCCTTGATCGCCTCGGGTCGATCAGCAAGGGATCGGCCGTGGTGAAAGAGGGATGACGTAGTATTCTATACTTAAAATATAAGTCACCTGTAACTACTTCCCGTCAAGATAGGAGACAAGAGAGAATTGAACAATGACGATACCGTGTTTTCAGGCGGGCCTATGGCCCCGGTGGTGAACGGTTGATCTATGCACGACGTAAGAAGAAGGTATGTAATTCCCGGCGACAAGATTGCCGAGGGCAATTTTAGGCCGCTCATGAACGTCATCAAAACAGGCGGAGCGTTAATTGCGACAAGGATAGGGATCGCAGAAAGCGGACGTGACGGTGTCAAGGTCATTCCCCTTTCAGGCGTTTACATTCCACGCGTCAATGACCTCGTCATAGGCAAAATAGTTGACCACTCATCGCTCTCGTGGGAAGTCGATATTAATTCCTGCTTCTCGGCTCATTTGCCAGCGCAGGATGTCTTTGGTCGAGACTTTTCTCCCGCAAGAGACGATATGGGCAAGCATTTTGCCATTGGCGACATGATTACTGCAAGAGTTATGGCATTTGACAGGACAAGAGATCCAATGTTGACAGTTCAGGATAGAGACCTCGGCAAAGTGCCTAGAGGAGAACTCTTGCATATATCTGCGACAAGAGTGCCGAGACTTATCGGAAAGAGGGGTTCGATGATTCAGACTATAGAGCAGGCCACGCAAACGCGCGTGCTAATCGGGCAAAACGGAATCGTCGTAGTCACTGGCAGAAATCCCGAAGGGACAATGCTTGCAGTCAAGGCGATCAAGATGGTGGAGGAAGAAGCACATACTGCAAATCTCACACAGCGGATAAAGGTCCTGTTGAACGTACCTGACACGCCACAGGAGTCTGCTGGCTCTGCTCCGGCAAGCGATGCAAAGTCCGAAGAAATGGGATCAGGCATGGACGACGTGGAAGAAGAATTAGAGGTTGAAGGTGAAAAATAGAAAATGACTCAGACAAGAAACTTGATTGATGAAAATGGAAAAAGAACAGACGGGCGGACAGTAGACCAGATGCGCGAAGTAAAGATTACAGTTGGGACCGTCAGAAATGCTGACGGCTCTGCTTTTATTGAATTTGGAAAGAACAAGATAGTGGCAGCAGTCTATGGTCCGCGGGAAGTGCACCCAAAACACATGGCCCTTCCGGACAGATGTGTCCTGCGTTGCAGGTACCATATGTCGCCGTTTTCCACTGATACGCGAAAAAATCCCGCACCATCTAGAAGGGAAATCGAGATCTCCAAAGTAATGAGGGAAGCCCTCGAACCGGCACTAATGCTCGAAGATTACCCAAGGGCCGCGATCGACGTATTTGTCGAAGTGCTTCAGTCTGATGGAGGCTCGCGATGCGCAGGCATTACAGCTGCTTCTGTCGCTCTGGCCGACGCCGGAATTAATATGCGCGACCTGGTTGCAGCATGTGCCGCAGGCAAAGTGGACGATCAAATAGTTTTAGACATTAATGACACTGAGGACAAGGAAGGCGGTGCCGACCTGCCGGTTGCATACATGCCCAGACTCGAACAAGTGACTCTCTTGCAGTTAGACGGCAAGCTCTCGCAGGAACAATTCAACGAATGCATAGACAAAGCAATTTCCGGCTGCAAGATGGTCTACGATATTCAGCGCCAAGCACTGATGCAGAAGTACTTTGGCAACGAGACTGAGCTGAAGGAGGAGGTAGCGACTCAATGAGTTCTTCCAGGCGCTCAACGATAATTGTTGAACACTTGCGCAAGCAGCAAATGTGGGACGCACTTGCCAGGGGAAAGAGGCTGGATGGACGCGACTTTGGTGAGCAAAGGCCTCTTGAAATCGAGCCCGATGTCATCAAGAAAGCGAATGGTTCTGCTAGAGTAAAACTGGGGTATTCCGAGGTAATAGCTGGGGTCAAGGTGTCTACAGGAACGCCATTTGAGGGTCTGGAGAACAAAGGTGCGTTAATCGTATCGGCGGAAGTACTGCCAATAGCCTCTCCACACGTCGAGCCCGGTCCCCCTGATGAGGAGGTAGTAGAGCTTGCAAGGGTAGTAGACAGGGGCATTAGGGAATCTGAAATGATTGATCTTGAACAACTGGTATTGGTTCCAGGCAAGATTGTATACACGATATTTGTTGACTGCAGCGTCGTCAACGTCGATGGCAACCTGTTCGACGCCACTTCGTACGCGGTAGTCGCGGCCCTGCTTGGCGCCAAGCTTCCGGTTCTCGAAATGCGGGATGACAAGGTCGTCGATACTGGAAGTACAAGAGACATGCCCATAACGACGGTGCCTGTGTCGATAACGGCTGCGCGAATTGGCGACTATATCCTCACCGACCCGGCCTCTGAAGAAGAAGCGTGCATGGACGCAAGAATCACAATAACGACAAACGAGGAGGGCCTCTGCGCTATCCAAAAAGGATTTACCGGATCTTTCACGGCTGACCAGATCAAGAAGGCAGTTGACACGGCAAGAATTAAAGGACAGGAAGTCCGCGAAAAGCTAAGAGGCTTGACGAAGTAAGATGGTTAGCAGAACTGGAAAGACCAGAGGATCCACGGCTCTGAAGGGCCTTGGGATAAAGTACGGTGCTACCGTCAGAAAGCGATACGGGAAAGTCTATCGTACACTACACCAGAAACGCAGATGCCCGTCATGTGGGTCGCAGAGATTTGGCAGGGTGGCTTCAGGAATCTGGAACTGTCCCAAATGCAATTACAAGGTCGCATCAGGCGCATACGACGTTGACCTCGACAAACTTCGCGGCTGAAATAGTTATCTCCGCCCAATCAAGGCGGATGGCAAGCTCAGTCTGCGACGCGCTTGCCGCCGATGTTTCTACTCTCCCAAAGAGTGGCGAGAGTGTAGGCATTTCTATGAAAGGATCAAACGTCATTATCAAGTTAGCTTCAAGCGACGTGCCGTCTCTTCGTGCCGGCATCAATTCTTTTCTCCTGCTTGCAGGAGCATCAATCCGTTGCCTAACGCTATGATTTTATAGCTTGTCGATCTGATGTCGCATTGTAAACTATATGAGTGAACAGGAACTTCCGCCCTGGCTTAGGGAGCAGGTATCAAGGCTTCAACAGCTCCAGCAGAACCTGCAGGCGATAATGATGCAAAAGCAGCAGCTTGAAGTTGAATCCGTAGAAACGGATAGGGCTCTCGAGGAACTAAAGAAGGCGGGCGCGGAAGATTCCGTATACAAGAATGCCGGCTCTGTGCTTATCAAGGCCAAAAAAGACGAAGTTGTCAAAGAGCTTGAAGAAAAGAAAGAGCTTTCCAATACGCGAGTAATGGTGCTTTCAAAGCAAGAAACGAGGGTAAAGGAAAACTTGAAAGAGGTCGAAACCAAGATAAACGAAATGATACGTGGCATGCAAAGTGGCACTTCAGGCGGCATGCCTCCGGCAGGTCTTGGACCTTCTCCAAAACCGCGTGGAGAATAAAAAATTATACGTGACTGGTTCTTTCTGTCCTTCGTATTGCCCGTACGGGTCGTTGCTGATGAGAGAGAAAGAAATAGCAGAATCCCGGATCTGCTTAGAAATGCAGGCGCCACAGTCGATATCGCCCAACTCCAAGTCGGTGACTATATCGTTTCTCCCGAGGAAGTGGTTGAACGTAAAACAGTCCGCGATCTGATAGGTTCGATTTATGATGGTCGACTCTACATTCAGTGTTCGCAGCTAGTCAAGCATTATCAAAAGCCAATAATTGTGATTCAAGGAAATATCGCCGACTTGGCAGAAATTCCTGCCGAGATTGATGTGGATAAGACGAGGCGCTTGGCCGACAGGGTTTCGCTCGCTTATGAAGCAATAGCAGCTATAGTTATGGAGTTTAGGATCCCAGTGGTTCATACTCCTTCAGCCGAATACACTGCGCAATTGCTGCTGACTCTTGCCAAGAGAAGCTTGAAGGTAGGCAAGGCAACAGGACCTCTCTTGAGAAAGATCAAGAAGGAAAACCCAGTGTACGTCCAGCAACTTTCTGTCCTGTCCTCAATTCCAGGAATCGGCGACAAATTAGCTGTTAGATTGCTTCAAAAGTTTCACACGCCTAATAGGGCACTTAACGCTTCGGCTGCAGAGCTTGCGACTATTCCCGGATTTGGATTGGCCAGGGCGGAGCGAGTGCGCAGGATTCTAGACTCTGGTAATTCTTCGCGCGAAATCATCCAGAGGACGCTATTTGATTCCGGATAGGCTCAAAGGAAGTGCGACAATCGATGACAATAGCTATTGAGGACAATCATGGATCTCCGCGAAATGTCTTGAACCTTCGCTTCAACCTGTTACCGCAGAGTGGGCATTCCGTTTCATCACTGTTAAAGCTCTTGCTACACCCACTGCAATAATAGATCCATCTTCGGGTCTCCCGAATTTCCTTGCCAACCGTCGCCGGCTTGACCTCGATATTGAGAACGGCTGCAACATTTGCGACTGCGTAGTCATCAGTAACCAATGGCTTTGTAAGCTGTATTGCCAACGCTAGAATTGACACGTCTGCTTCGGACAGAGAGCTGCGGTCACCAGTTTTGGCCGCTGCCCGAAGAACTATTTCTATCTGGTTCGGTTCGGGATCTTGAATAACTAGCCTGCCGGAATCGCGCAGTGCCTCCGTGGCATAGATTTGGTTCTTGATATGTCTAACCTCTTCGAGCACGGCCGATGTCGTATACATCTGTTCGTCTGAAGATTGAAACGATGTCCCTGCATAGAATGCCCCCGCATCAAGCACCATGCTAGAATGCAAGCTTTGAGAATCCTAATTTGGCAAGCTGCCTCATTCCTTTCTTCTGAAGCCGCAAGAATGTTGCGTCTTCAGAATAACGCAGTATCCTGATGGGCCTTTCCGGGTCTACCTTGAACGTCTCTTGGCCATCAACTATGAGATGGGATTCATGGCTGCTTTGAATAGTAATTTCTTCAACAGGCATTACCAGTTGGGGCATCCTGTTGACGGATGCAAGCGGGCTCAGTATTAGACAGTCCATTCCTTCGTGAAGCACTGGCCCACCTATTGAAAACGAATGCCCCGTGGACCCTGTCGGAGTCGAAATGACGATGCCGTCCATTCTTTGTTTAATTTCATCTCCCATGAGCTTGATCGACATTGCTGGAGTCCTAGTCAAACTTACCCTTGTTATCAGTATATCATTCAGAGCGGGAGGGAAAGCTGTATTACCGGAGAACGCCTGAATGCGAATGCGCGAGTCGTAAAAATACTTGCCCGCAATGATTGCAGCGATTGCTGTATCAATTGAATTTGAATCGATTTCAGCCAATATCCCCCTATGTCCTCCGCTGTTAATTCCAAAGAGAGGTGCCTTACCGGGGATAACGCGAAATGCCCGCAGCGTCGTGCCGTCGCCTCCTATTGCAAAAATTAGATCGAGTTTGATTTTGACTAGATCTTCCGGCCGCATCCAAAAGACACCTTCAATCTTGAGCGGCAGTACAGAATAACTTTTGATTTTTGCTTTTGTCAGCAGGGTTGTTACCCTTACTGCAGCTTCCTCTGCCTCGATACTTCCGATTTTTGTTATTATGGCTACTGCGCGAATATCTGGAGCCAAGCCTGTCTCCGCGCCGCTATAGCTTCACGCTCTTATTAAATGGCTTTGCCCGGGCACTAAACAAAGATTTTAAGTATCAGCGAAGCGTAGTCGGGAACATGGCAAACTACATTCACCCAGAGGTTCTCTGCGAAACCGACTGGGTCGGAAACAACTTGAAAAATGACAACATCAGGATTTTGGAAGTCGATTATGATCCAGAGAACGCATACAGGCAGGGTCACGTACCGGGAGCACACCTGGTATGGTGGAGGAAGGATGTCAACGACCAGGTAAGGCGCGACATCATTAGCAGGCAGCATTTTGAAGAGCTGATGAGCCGTGTCGGCGCAACACCGCAGACCGAACTGATCCTCTATGGCGATTTCAACAACTGGTTCGCAGCCTTTGCACTGTGGGTCTTCCAGTATTACGGACACAGTAAGATCAAGATAATGAACGGCGGCAGAAAGAAATGGGAGCTGGAAAAGCGAGAGTATACAAAGGACGAGCCAAAGGCCGCACCATCAAGATATAGAGCCGAGCCGCCAAATGAAGGAGTCAGGGCTTACATGCCCGACGTAAGGCGGGCACTTGAAAAAATGGACTCTA